>NZ_JAROCG010000001.1:2760224-3120448 GCF_030433645.1 Arthrobacter burdickii | reverse complement strand
TCACGCAGTCTGGTGCACAGTTCCAGCCCGGTACACCCCGGGGACCCGTAAGCACCCGAGGACCCGGCCGGAACACCAGCACGCATCCGCCATCACACCCCGGGACCGGCTGATCCTCACGCTCACGCTTGCGGCCTGCCGGCCGACTCGTTTGCGGCTGCGGTTCCCAGCGCCACCGACGGCAGCAGGCGCCCGCCGGGGTGCAGCGCGCCGATTCCACACCTCACCCAGACTTGCATAACGGACAAGGACCCCGCCCCAGGGCCAAGCCCCGGGCGGCGCATATCCGTCTGGGGCGGGGCCTTTGCAGGGCGGATGACCCATACAAGGGCACGACAAGGGTAAGGGTCGGAGTGCTCCATCACATCTGTGCCAAGCGCGGAGGTCGATGAAGTGGCCGCCGGTGCTTCGTGGTTCCATAGATAGGTAAGACCCACAGCAAAATAGAGATCCGCCGGCAGAGAAGCGCCGGCACCTGATGAGAGGACCCCGCTGCCATGGCTGACCAGGAGCACACCGCTGGACGAGACGGGGAGTCCCGCAGGGCGGGAGATGGCACCGGCGGCCGTCAGGGAGGATCCGAGCAGTCGGGTCGCCGTCATTCATGGGGATCGAAAGCCGGCAATGCGAGTGCACGGTCGTCGTCACCCCGTAGTTCCAGCAGTGAGCAATCCCGTGACCGTCGGGAGCCCGGACGGACCGGGTCAGAGCCGGGCAATGCGACGCGCGGCCGGGCAGGCGGAGAGCGTGCGACGTCCAACGACGAACGCCGCGGCCCCCGCGCGGAGGGCGGTTTCCGCGGAACGAGTAGCGGCGGACGGCCCACGGGCGGACGTCCGGCATGGAAGGGCCAGTCTGATCCACGAGGCGGCGATCGCACGGGCGGGTCGTACAGCCGGGACGGTCAGAGCGGTCAGCGTGATCGTCCGGGTTACAGCCGGGACGGTCAGAGTGGTCAGCGTGATCGTCCGGCATACGGACGAGATGACCAGGGTGGTCAGCGTGATCGTCCGGCGTACGGACGGGACGACCGGGGCGGGCAGCGGCGCAGCGAGGGTCGCAACGACCGCACGGGATCGGGCGGCCGGTCCGCAGAGCAGTCTTCGGATCGTCCGACTAGGGCACCCGAGGGTGGCAGGGGCGCGCAGCTCCGTGGCACAGCCTCTCGTGGTGGTTCAGCATCAGGATCTTCCAGCGACAAGCAGTCCCGCTTTGCGGGTCGTGGGGCGCCGACCAGCCGCACCGGTGAAAGCCGTGAGCGTCCTTGGCAGTCGCGCTCAGCATCGGAGGAAGGACGCCCGGGGAGTGAACGTCGTTCGTCTGAGCGGAGTGGTTCCTTCCGTCGCCCTGCAGATCGCCAGGACCGGGGCGGCAGCGCGGAGCGTCGCAATGATGATCGGCGCCGCGGGACCCGGCCGGACGATGCAGTGTCGGCAGGGCCGCGCCCTCACAACGCGCGTGACCTCCGCAGCGCCAATCGGCCGGATCGCGAACGGTCTCCCGAGATCGATGAGGACGTCAAGGGTGATGAACTCGACCGGGTGACCCGCGCTCAGGTCCGCAACCTCGAGGAACGCAGTGCCGAGTGGGTCGCGAAGCACCTCGTGATGGCGGGGCGGCTCATCGACTTCGAGCCTGAACTTGCCTTCCAGCACGCCCTCGCAGCGAGTCGTCGCGGTGGACGCCTGGCTGCAGTCCGTGAAGCCGTAGGCCTGACAGCGTATGCTGCCGGCCACTACGGCGAAGCGCTCCGGGAATTCCGGACCTTCCGGAGGATCAGCGGATCGAACGTCCACTTGCCGGTCATGGCGGATTGCGAGAGGGGCCTCGGGCGTCCCGACAGGGCGCTGGATCTTGCGCGGAGCGAGGAAGCGGAGTCGCTCGACGCTACCGGCAAGGCCGAGCTCGCCATGGTGGTCTCCGGCGCACGCGCCGATCTCGGTCAACTGGATGCTGCTGTCGCTGCGCTCGAGATCCCGCAGCTGGACCTCCACCGGGCCTTCTCCTTCAGCCCCCGGCTGTTCCGCGCTTACGCGGATGCACTCGACGCTGTCGGGCGCTCCGACGAATCGGGTAAATGGCGTCGTCAGGCGGGCGTCGCAGAGAAGGCCCTCGGGCTCGACGACGATCTCGAGCCCGACATCGTCGACCTCGGCGAGGACGACGAGCCTGCTCCCGTGACTGTACCCAAGGTCGGTGACCTGCTCGGCAGGGCCGCTGCCGCTCCGGCGGCAGATCCTGCCGGTGATGCCCCCGTACAGAATGGCGACGCCCCCGTACAGAATGGCGACGCCCCCGCACAGAATTGCGACGCCCCCGCACAGAATGGCGATGTCCCTGCTCAGCATGGACAAGCAACGGATACCAGCGATGCCGAAACCCCCGACGGTGCGACGGACGACACGGCTGAGGGTCTGCCTGACCCTGACGGGGATGCGGACGGGGATGCGGACGCGGACGGAGGCCCGGGTCTGCCGCTCAGCACAGAGGGGGCAGAACCCGAGGCAGCAGGCGACCCGGCGGATGACACCGAAGAAACCGAGCGGGACGGCGGTGAAGCCCAGGCAGTGCCGGTCGATGCCGTGCCGGTCGATGCCGTGCCGGTCGGCGAGACCGCCCACCCTGTCCAGTCCCTCCAGACCGAGATGCTCTTCAGCATGGACGAGTCGGGTGCGGCGGACATCGCGCCGTCGGGCGACGACGGATCAGCGGACGAACGCCGGCCCTCGGCAGGCCCGGCTGTCGAGTTCTCGGAAGCAGGATCGAGCCCGGCGGGGCACGATGCCGGCATAGGCGAGCAGGCTGGCGAGCAGGCAGGCGGCGAAGCCGATGCGCGCGAGCGGGCCGGCAAGGCCGAGGCGAGCCAGGACGACGTCGTCGATGACTGAGCGCCTCATCGACGGATACGACGGCGTGCTCGCTGACCTCGACGGCGTCGTCTACGCCGGACCGCAGGCCATCCCGGGGGCTACTGAGGCCCTCGAGAAGCTCGCCGGGGAGGGCAAGAGCCTCGCGTACGTGACCAACAACGCGTCCCGCTCCTCCGAGCAGGTGGCAGCCCATCTCCGGGAACTGGGCGCTCCGGCCACCGCGGAGCAGGTCTTCGGTTCGGCCCTTGCCGGCGCGGAACTGCTGGCCGGCCGGGTGGCCGCGGGGTCGACGGTGCTCGTCGTGGGGAGCGAGACCCTCGCTGACGCCGTCAGGGCGCAGGGGCTGGTCGTCGTCGCGTCGGCGGACGACCAGCCGGATGCCGTCATCCAGGGGTTCGCTCCCGGGCTGGGCTGGAAGGACCTCGCCGAGGCTGCCTACGCCGTGGCTGCGGGCGCGGTCTGGGTCGCCACGAACACGGACATGTCCATTCCGCAGGAGCGGGGCATCGCGCCCGGGAACGGCACCCTGGTGGCGGCGGTCGCCGCTGCCACGGCGAAGTCGCCGGCGGTCGCAGGGAAGCCCGAGGCCGCCCTCTTCGAGACGGCGGCCCGCCATTCCGGCGTCGACCGCGCGCTGGTGGTCGGGGACCGCCTCGACACCGACATCCTGGGTGGGAACCGCGCGGGGATGGCCACAGCACTGGTCCTCACGGGCGTGGACTCGGTCCGCACCGCCCTGGTAGCGCGGGTCGACGAGCGCCCGGACTACCTGATCGGTTCCCTCGCGGAGCTGTACGAGGAGTACCCGGAGGTGACGCACGACGACGGCTCGTACGGCTGCGGCGGGGCCGCGGCTCAAGCGACCGAGACGACGGTGACCATCAGCGGGCGCGAGGGGGACCTCGACAGCTGGCGTGCCGCGTGCGCGGCGTGGTGGGCCGTCCACCCCGAGGAGGCGCCGGCGGTTCTGCCGGAGATCCGATTCACAACCGGTCGTTAGGCTGGAGGCAGGAACGACAGCTTCGGCGCGGAAGGGCGATCAATGGACGACGACATGGGTAGCGGGGACGACGGCGACCTGCGTCCGCTGACCGGCGACCCGCAGGTCGACCGGATCGTGGCCGTGCTCGACGGGCTGGACGACCTTCCCGTTCCGGAGCACGTCGACATGTACCTCGACGTCCATGCCCGGCTGAGCAGAGAGCTGAACCCGGAACAAGGACTCCGCCAGGCGGGAGCCCATGGCGCGCCTTGACCAGGAACTCGTCGCCCGCGGGCTCGCACGGTCCCGCTCCCACGCGGCGCAGCTGATCGCGGCCGGCCGTGTCCTGAGGGATGGTGCCGTGGCGAGGAAGGCCTCCGCTCCGATCCTCCCGGCCGACCGCCTCGACGTCGAGGAGCGCGGCGAGGAGTACGTCAGCCGTGCCGGTACCAAGCTCGACGGCGCCCTCCGTGCCTTCCCGGCCGTGGATCCGGCGGCCCGGCGGTGCCTTGACGCGGGTGCCTCGACCGGAGGGTTCACGGACGTCCTCCTGCGGCGGGGAGCGCGCGAAGTGGCCGCGGTCGACGTCGGGCACGGCCAGCTCGTGCAGCAGTTACGCGACGACCCCCGCGTCCAGGTCTTCGAGGGAATGAACGTCCGCCACCTGGACCCTGCCGACATCGGGGGGCAGGTGCAGCTGACCGTCGCGGACCTGTCCTTCATCTCGCTCCGGCTGGTCATGCCGGCGCTCGCTCATGCCACCTGCCCCGGCGGCGAGCTGGTCCTCATGGTGAAGCCCCAGTTCGAGGTCGGGCGCAGCGGGCTGAACCGGCTCGGCGTCGTCACGTCCCCCGAGGCCCGACACAGGGCTGTTGCGGGAGTGCTGCGCAGCGCGCTCGAGTGCGGGCTGGAGATCGCCGGGGTCGCGCAGAGCGAATTGCCGGGCCAGGACGGCAACCTGGAGTACTTCGTGTGGATAAAGGTGCCGAGCGGGGGATTGATGCCTAGGATCGAAGGGGAGCTGGACCGGTTGGTGGACCAGGCACTCGCCCAGGGAGCCCTCTTTCCGCCACCGCCCCGCCCGACCAATCAGACGGAGCTTGATGAGTAGAAGAATTCTGGTGCTCGCGCACACCGGCCGAAGGAACGCAATGGTCGCGGCGCAGGAAGCGTGCACGCGCCTCCACGACCTCGGACTCCAGCCGGTCATGCGTCCCGAGGAACTCGCCGACCTCCAGCGCGAGTACGGCGCCCTCGCTGCTCCTGCCGAGGCGCTGGGCGACGGCGTCGACTTCGGCGACGTCGAACTCGTCATGGTCCTCGGTGGTGACGGCACCATCCTCCGTGCGGCGGAGCTCGTGCGGGAAGCGGAGATCCCCCTGCTCGGCGTCAACCTCGGACATGTCGGTTTCCTTGCCGAGAGCGAGCGGGCCGACCTCGAGGAGACGGTGCGCTGGGTGGCCGACCGCAGCTACACCGTGGAGGAGCGGACCACCATCGAGGTCCTCGTCTGGCAGGGCGACACCCTGCTCGGCCAGAGCTGGGCCCTCAACGAAGCGGCCATCGAGAAGGCGAACCGTGAGCGCATGATCGAGGTGGTTATGGAGGTGGACGGGCGTCCCGTGAGCTCCTTCGGCTGCGACGGCGTCGTCCTTGCCACGCCGACCGGTTCCACCGCCTATGCCTTCTCCGCCAGCGGCCCCATCGTGTGGCCGGAGGTGGAGGCGCTGCTCATGGTCCCGATCAGCGCCCACGCGCTGTTCGCGAAGCCACTGGTCGTGGCACCGACGTCGGTGCTCGCCGTCGAACTCCTGACCCGCACCGAAGCCGCGGGAGTGCTCTGGTGCGACGGACGACGGAGCATCGACCTCCCGCCCGGAGCCCGGGTCGAAGTGCGGCGCTCCGAGCACCCCGTGCGCCTCGCCCGCACGCACCAGACACCGTTCTCGGAACGCCTCGTCCGGAAGTTCGAGCTGCCGATCCAGGGGTGGCGCGGCCCCGTGAAGCACCAGGACGGACAGCGATGATCGAGGAGATGCGCATCCGCGACCTCGGTGTGATCACCGACGCCACACTCAACCTCGGCCCCGGCCTGACCGTCGTGACCGGCGAGACGGGCGCGGGCAAGACCATGGTCATCACCGCGCTCGGGCTCCTGCGCGGTGCCCGCTCCGACGCCGGCGCCGTCCGCCTGAACGCGAAGTCCGCGTCGGCGGAGGCCGTCCTCCGGCTGGACCCGAACAGTCCGGCTGCCCTCCGTGCCGCGGAGGCGGGGGCCGTGCTGGAGGAGTACGACGGCGTCGCCGAACTGATCCTCGCGCGGACCGTGACGAGCGAGGGACGAAGCCGCGCCTACGTCGGCGGCCGGGCCGCACCCGTCGGTGTCCTGGCCGAGCTGGGTGACGAACTCGTCGTCGTGCACGGCCAGTCGGACCAGTTGCGGCTGAAAGGCGCCCCCGCGCAGCGGCAGGCGCTCGACAAGTTCGGCGGCAAACCTGTCGAGGAAGCCCTCCGGGCCTACGGGGATGCGTTCCGCCAGTGGCGCGACGCCCTCGCCGAGCGCGACCGTCTGCGCAGCGAAGCCCGCGAACGGCTGCGTGAGGCCGAGGGCCTCGAAGCCGCGCTCACCGAGATCGGGGATCTCGATCCGCAGCCCGGGGAGGACGTGGCGCTGAAGGCGGAGTCGATGCGGCTCGGCAACCTCGAGGAACTGCGCACAGCTGCCCTCGTGGCCCATCAGGCGCTCGTCTCCGAGGACATCGGAGCCAGTGCCGACGCCGTGTCGCTGGTCGACGAGGCGAAACGGCAGCTCGAGGCCGTGGCCGAGCACGACGCCGACCTGGGCGCGCTGGCCGAACGACTCGCCGAGGTCGGTTACCTCCTGGCCGACATCTCGGCCGAACTGGCGGGGTACGGCACGGCACTCGACAGCGAGGGCGCGGGCAGGCTCGAGGAAGTCGAATCGCGGCGTGCGGCGCTCTCCGTCCTCGTGCGGAAGTACGCTCCCACGATCGACGAGGTGCTGGCCTGGCAGGAGGACGCCATCAAGCGCCTGCTCGAACTCAGCAGCGACTCCTCCCGCGTGGAGGAGCTCGACGACGTCATCGCCGATCTCGACCGCCAGGTGCACGAACTCGCGGACGGTCTGTCCGCCCTGCGCCGCACCGCAGCCGAAAGCCTCGCCGCGAAGGTCAGTGACGAGCTCACTGCCCTCGCGATGCCGGACGCCCAGCTGCTGATCGACGTCACCCCGGCGGAATCGCTGACGGCCCACGGTGCCGACGACATCGCCTTCACCCTCCAGCCGCATCCCGGCTCGGCGCCGCGCGCCCTCGGCAAGGGAGCGTCCGGTGGAGAGCTCTCCCGCGTGATGCTCGCCATCGAAGTCGTCCTCGCCGCCGTCGACCCCGTGCCCACCTTCGTCTTCGACGAGGTCGACGCCGGCGTGGGAGGCAAGGCTGCCGTCGAGATCGGCCGGCGGCTCGCCATGCTCGCGGAGCACGTCCAGGTCATCGTGGTGACGCACCTGCCCCAGGTCGCGGCCTTCGCCGCACGGCACATCCGGGTCACGAAGAATGTCTCCCGCGACGGCGAGGGCGGGGGCGTCACCGCAAGTGATGTCGAGGTGCTGCCCGACGAGGAACGCGTGAGGGAGCTGGCGAGGATGCTCGCGGGCCAGGAGGACTCCGCCTCGGCCCGCGCACACGCCGAGGAACTCCTCGCCGATGCAGCCCGCACCTTCGCTCGGTGATAGGCTTGAATTCCGTGGCGCAGCAAATAAACTCCCGGTTCCTGAAATCCGCAACGACCAAGCACATCTTCGTGACTGGCGGCGTGGCCTCCTCACTCGGCAAGGGACTGACGGCTTCCAGCCTGGGTCACCTCCTGAGGGCGCGCGGCCTCTCCGTGACGATGCAGAAGCTTGATCCCTACCTCAACGTCGATCCCGGCACGATGAACCCCTTCCAGCACGGGGAGGTGTTCGTCACGGACGACGGCGCCGAGACCGACCTCGACATCGGACATTACGAGAGGTTCCTCGACGAGAACCTCGACGGGTCGGCGAACGTCACGACGGGCCAGGTCTACTCGACCGTCATCGCGAAGGAACGCCGCGGCGAGTACCTCGGCGACACCGTCCAGGTCATCCCGCACATCACGGACGAGATCAAGCGCCGCATGCGCCTGCCGGCCGACGCGGTACCGGGCAAGAAGACCCCCGACGTCATCATCACGGAGATCGGTGGAACGGTCGGCGACATCGAGTCGCAGCCCTTCCTCGAAGCGGCCCGCCAGGTCCGCCAGGACGTCGGCCGGAACAACGTCTTCTTCCTGCACGTCTCGCTGGTCCCGTACATCGGCCCCTCGCAGGAACTCAAGACCAAGCCCACCCAGCACTCCGTCGCCATGCTGCGCTCCATCGGCATCCAGCCGGACGCCATCGTGATCCGCTCCGACCGTGAGGTTCCCGCAGCGATGCGGGAGAAGATCGGCCGCATGTGCGACGTCGACCTCGACGCCGTGGTGAACGCCGCGGACGCCCCCAGCATCTACGACATCCCGAAGACCCTGCATGCCCAGGGCCTCGATGCGTACATCGTCCAGGCACTCGACCTGAAGTTCAAGGACGTCAACTGGACCAAGTGGAACAAGCTCCTCGAAGCCGTCCACAACCCGAAGCACCAGGTGGAAGTCGCGCTGGTGGGCAAATACATCGACCTGCCCGACGCGTACCTGTCGGTGACCGAGGCCCTGCGGGCGGGCGGCTTCGCGAACAAGGCGAAGGTCACCATCAAGTGGGTCCCCTCCGATGAATGCCAGACCCCCGAGGGCGCTAAGAAGGCCCTGGCGGGCGTCGACGCCGTCTGCATCCCGGGCGGGTTCGGTATCCGCGGCCTCGAGGGGAAGCTCGGCGCGCTGACCTACGCCCGCGAGAACAAGATCCCGACCCTCGGACTCTGCCTCGGACTGCAGTGCATGGTCATCGAGTACGCCCGGAACGTCGTCGGACTCGAGGGCGCCTCCTCGAGCGAGTTCGAGCCCGACACCCAGTACCCCGTCATCGCGACCATGGCGGAGCAGCTCCACATCGTCGCAGGTGAGGGGGACATGGGCGGCACCATGCGCCTCGGCCGCTGGGAAGCGAAACTCCAGGAAGGCTCGGTCGTCGCCGGGACCTATGGCAAGACCACGGTCTTCGAGCGCCACCGCCACCGCTACGAGGTGAACAACGAGTACCGCGAGCAGATCGCAGATGCGGGCCTCGTGTTCTCCGGAACGACGACGGACGGCAATCTCGTGGAGTTCGCGGAGCTGCCGAAGGACGTGCACCCCTACTACGTCTCTACGCAGGCGCACCCCGAGCTGAGCTCGCGCCCGACACGGCCGCACCCGCTGTTCGCGGGCCTGGTCAAGGCGGCACTCGAGCTCCGCGGCGCGAAGGCCTGACGGTGCAGCCGGCCGGCAGCGACGACGCCACGTTCAGCGACGAGCAGAGCCCGCGCCGCCTCCTCGGGACCACCACGGTCTACGAGGGGCGGGTGTGGGACGTCGTCAGCGAGGAGTTCACCCTCGCGGACGACGGCGAGGCCATCACGCGCGACTTCATCCGGCACCCGGGCGCCGTTGCCGTGCTGGTGCTGAACGACGAAGGACAGGTGCTCCTTTTGCGTCAGTACCGGCACCCGGTGCGGATGGCGCTCTGGGAGATCCCCGCGGGCCTCCTCGATGAGGAGGGCGAGGACTTCGTCGATGCCGCCGCACGCGAACTCGCGGAGGAGGCCGACCTCACGGCTCGGCAGTGGGACGTGCTCGTGGACATGTTCCTGTCGCCCGGCTCGTCCTCGGAGGCCCTGCGCGTGTACCTGGCGCGGGGGATCGGGGACGTCCCGGAGGCCGACCGGCACACGCGCATGCACGAGGAAGCCGAGATCGAGCTGATGTGGGTGGACCTCGACGCCGCGGTGGACGCCGTGCTGGAAGGCCGCATCCACAGCCCGTCCGCCGTCGTCGCGATCCTCGCAGCACGCGTGGCACGCGAGACCGGCTTCCGCGAGCTCCGCCCCGCGACGACCCCCTGGCCCGAGCACCCGAGCCAGCATTCGACCTGGCCGCGTGGCGCCGTGCTGGAGAACTGACGACCGTGCCGGATCCGGCGGCAGGGGACGACGGGCCGGTAGCAGTCCTCGTCCGGGACTACCTGCAGCACATGTCGGTGGAACGCGGGCTGTCCGCCAACACGCTCGCCGCGTACCGGCGCGACCTCCGGCGCTACGAGTCCTTCCTCGTGTCCCGGGGTGCGGACGATGCCGCCCGCATCACCCGGCATGACGTGTCGGCCTTCGCGCAGGCCGTCGTATCGGGGGAGGACGGGTTCTCACGCCTGAGTCCACGTTCCGCTGCACGCACCATCGTGGCCGTCCGGGGCCTTCACCGTTTCTGGGCACTGGAAGGCGTCACCGACGGCGATCCGGCCCGTGACGTCCATCCTCCGATGACGGGCCAGCGCCTGCCGAAGGCGATCCCTGTCGCCGAGGTGGTGCGGATCCTGGAGGCCGTGGACGTCGGGACGCCGTCCGGGCAGCGCGACCGCGCGCTGCTCGAATTCCTGTACTCCACCGGCGCCAGGATCAGCGAGGCCGTCGGCCTCGATGTCGACGACGTCTCCGTCAGCGACGCGCTCGAGGGCCCCGCCGTCGTCCGGCTCACGGGTAAGGGCTCGAAGGAGCGGCTCGTACCGGTAGGGTCCTTCGCTGCGCGCGCGGTCGACGCGTACCTCGTGCAGGGCCGTCCTGCCCTCGCCGCGAAGGGCAAGGGCAGCCCCGCGCTCTTCCTCAATACGCGCGGGGGCCGCCTGAGCCGCCAGAGCGCCTGGAGCATCCTCAAGACGGCGACGGAGCGGGCCGGGGTGACGCGCGAGGTCTCACCCCACACGCTGCGGCACTCTTTCGCCACCCACCTGCTCGAAGGCGGGGCCGACGTGCGGGTGGTGCAGGAACTCCTCGGGCATGCGTCGGTCACGACCACCCAGGTCTACACGCTGGTCACGGCCGACACCCTGCGCGAAGTCTATGCCGCGGCGCATCCCCGAGCCCGTGCCTGAGGCCGCGCCGGTGCCGGAGACCGGGCCGGTGCCGGAGACCGGGCCGGTGCCTGAGGCCGGGCCGGTGCCTGAGGCCGGGCCGGTGCGGGAGGCCGGGCCGGTGCCTGAGAGCGCGCCGGTGCCTGAGAGCGCGCCGGTGCCTGAGAGCGCGCCGGTGCCTGAGAGCGCGCCTGCGCCTGAGAGCGCGCCTGCGCCGCAGGCGTCCCCGGAACCGGAGCCTCCCGGGGAGTGGATGACCGTCGACGGCGTCGCGTATCGCTGCGTGGTCCTGTGCTTCCTCTTCCGGTCCCGCGGCGGCGCAAGGGAGGTCCTGCTCGGACTCAAGCGCACCGGATTCGGCACCGGCAGGGTCGTGGCGCTCGGCGGGAAGATCGACGGGCGGGAGTCCGCCGTCGGGGCCGCCGTCCGTGAGGTCGCCGAGGAGAGCGGCATCGAGCTGGCGCGAGACGAGCTGCGCGACGCCGGCCGCATCTCGTGGTCCTTCCCCGCGCAGCCGGCCTGGAACATGGCGGCGTTCCTCTTCACCGCGGACGCCGGCGTCACGCCCCCGGTGGCCAGCGAGGAGATCGAACCGCGCTGGTACGCCGTCGACGACATCCCCTGGTCCGGTATGTGGCAGGACGCGCCCTACTGGATACCGGCCCTGCTCGACGGGCGCCAGATCGACGCGCGCATCGTGATGGATCCGGACAACGAGGGCGTGGCCAGCGCCGTCGTGGACTGAGCTGCGGTGGGCCGACTCGGCTGCCCTCGACTCCGGCTGACCCGGCTCCTGGGCAGCGGAACCATGACCGGCGGCACCGGCGGCACCGGTGGTGTCGTGCCGCCGGTGCGGGTCCTCAGCTGTCGCCCACGTGCCGCTCGTCCGGGCCGTTGTAGAGACTCAGGGGGCGGATGAGCGAGTTCGACGCCGCCTGCTCCATGATGTGCGCCGTCCAGCCGGTGATGCGCGCTGCGATGAAGAGCGGCGTGAACATCTCGGTGTCGAAGCCCATCAGGTGGTAAGTGGGGCCGGCGGGGTAGTCGAGGTTGGGCTTGATGCCCTTCGCCTCGTCCATGGCCGTCTCCAGCCCGGAGTACAGCCCGAGGATCTCGCTGCGCCCGTAGTACCCGATCATCGCGTCGAGTGCCGCCTTCATGGTCGGGACCCGGGAGTCGCCGTTCTTGTAGACGCGGTGCCCGAACCCCATGACCTTCTTCTTCGACGCCAGGGCGTCCTCCATCCAGGCCTTCGCGCGGACGGCGGCCTCCTCGGCGGTCTCGTCCTCCCGGATGCCGATCTCCTCGAAGGTGTGCATGACCGCCTCGTTGGCGCCGCCGTGCAGAGCACCCTTGAGGGCGCCGATCGCGCCCGTGACGGCCGAGTGCAGGTCGGAGAGCGTCGAGGTGATGACCCTCGCCGTGAAGGTGGACGCGTTGAACGAGTGCTCGGCGTACAGGACCATGGAGACGTCGAATGCATGGACCACCTCTGCCGGAGCTTCCTCCCCGAAGGTCATCCACAGGAAGTTGGCCGAGTAGCCGAGGTCGTCGCGGGGCTCCACGAGGCCCTGGCCGCGCCGCCGGCGCTGGTCATAGGCGACGACGGCGGGGAAGACGGCGAACAGCGCCGCGGCCTTCTCCCGATTCGCCTCGACCGAGTCGTCCCCTGCGAGGGGGTGGCTCGCCCCCAGGACGGACACGGCGGTCCTCGCCACGTCCATGGGGTGCGCCGACAGGGGCAGGAGGTCGATCGCCGCGACCACGTGCCCGGGCAGCGTGCGGTGCTCCCGCTCGAAGGCGTCGAACTGGCGGCGCTGGGAGGCATCCGGCAGCTCCCCGTTCCACAGCAGGTAGGCGACGTCCTCGAAGTCGCGGTGCCCGGCCAGCTCCTGCACGGGGTACCCCCGGTAGAGCAGCGAATTCGTCTCGGGGTTGACCTTCGAGATCGCGGTGTAGTCCACCACGACCCCTGCAAGCCCCTTGTGGATCTCTGGTTCTGTCACGGCTGCTCCTCCTGGGATGGTCCTGCGGAATCCGGTGTGCGTGCCGGCGCGGTCAACGATCGCCCCGGCCGGAGCGCCCGTCCGGCACCTCGAAGTTGAAGACGGAGGAGTCGAAGCGGTTGTATCCCTCGTAGTCCACCAGCTCGTAGAGGCGGCTGCGCGTCTGCATGGACTCCACGGCAGGCTCCTGCGTCCCGTGCGTCCTGATCGAGTCCAGCGTACGCTCGGCGGCGCCCATCGCACTGCGCAGCAGCGTGACCGGGTAGATCACCATCGTCACGCCTGCCTCCTGCAGCTGGTCCACGGTGAAGAGGTCGCTCTTGCCGAACTCCGTCATGTTGGCCAGGACCGGCACGTCGACGACGGCGCGGATGGCCCGGAATTCGTCCAGGGTCCGCATCGCCTCGGGGAAGATGGCGTCCGCCCCTGCCTCCACGAGGGCACGGGAGCGCTCCTGTGCGGCCTCGAGGGTGTCGGTGCCGCGGATGTCGGTGCGGGCCATGATGAGGAAGTTCGGATCACGGCGGGCATCGGCCGCGGCACGGATCCGCTTCACGGCCGTCTCGAGGTCGACGACGTTCTTGCCGTCGAGGTGCCCGCACCGCTTCGGATTGAACTGGTCCTCGATGTGGCAGCCGGCGAGCCCGGCGTTCTCGAGTTCCTGCACGCTGCGGGCGACGTTCATCGGCTCGCCGAACCCCGTGTCGGCGTCGACGATGCACGGCAGGTCGGTCATGCGGGCGATCTGCCCGGCACGGTGCGCGACCTCGGTGAGGGTGGTGAGGCCGATGTCCGGCAGCCCGAGGTCGGCGGCGATGACGGCACCGGAGATGTAGACGCCGTCGAATCCCTTGTCCCCGATGAGCCGGGCGGACAGGGGATTGAAGGCTCCGGGGAACTGCTGGAGGCGTCCGGACGCGAGTCCGTCCCGCAGTGCACGGCGCTTCTGCTCGGGGGTCACGGTCGAGTACAGCACGGCGGCCTACAGGAGTCCCTGCGGCGCGGCGGCCGCATCGAGGTACCCGGGTCGGGCGAGGATGTTCAGCTGTCCCAGCGAGTCTGCCGGGAGGTCGGGCAACTGCTCGACGGCGGCCAGGAAGCGGTCCAGTTCCGCGTCCTCGACGACGCCCTCGGCGAGCATCCGCAGCTTGGCGATGTAGTCCGTCCGCGCGAAGGGCCGGGCTCCCAGGGGATGGGCGTCCGCCACCGCGATCTCGTCCGTGATGACCGTGCCGTCCGTCAGGGTGATCTCCACGCTGCCGCCGAAGGCCTTCTCGGCGATGTCCAGGGAGTGGTAGCGGCGCGTCCACTCGGGGTCCTCCACCGTGGTGACCTTCCGCCACAGTGCCACGGTGTCCGGCCGGGCGGCCCGTGCGGGGGCGTAGGAGTCCTCGTGGTGCCAGCGGCCGTCCTGCAGGGCGACTGTGAAGATGTAGGGGATCGAGTGGTCGAGCGTCTCACGGGAGGCAGCCGGATCGTACTTCTGCGGATCGTTCGCACCGGAGCCGATGACGTAGTGGGTGTGGTGCGAGGTGGAGATGACGATGGACACGACGTTGTCCGGATCGGTCGCCTCCGGGTGGGCCCCGTGCAGGCGCCGCGCGAGGTCGATCCAGGCCTGGGCCTGGTACTCGGCGGAGTGCTCCTTCGTGTAGGTGTCGAGGATGGCGCGCTTCGGCTCGCCCCGCGCCGGAAGGGGCACCTCGTAGTTCGCCTCGGGGCCGTCCAGCAGCCAGGCGATCACGCCGTCCTCGCCCTCGTAGATGGGCGTGGGGGAGGTCTGCCCGCGCATGGCCCGGTCGATCGCCTCGACGGCCATCTTCCCGGCGAACGCCGGGGCATGGGCCTTCCACGTCGAGATCTCGCCCTTGCGTGACTGCCGGGTCGCCGTCGTCGTGTGCAGCGCCTGGCCGACGGCGTGGAAGATGACGTCGGGGTCCAGCGCGAGGAGGGTGCCGATGCCGGCGGCCGCGGACGGGCCGAGGTGGGCGACGTGATCGATCTTGTGCTCGTGCAGGCAGATCGCCTTCACGAGGTCGACCTGGATCTCGTAGCCGGTGGCGATGGCGCGGACCAGGTCCCGGCCCGGGGCGCCGGTGTGCTGCGCGGCGGCGAGGATCGGCGGGATGTTGTCGCCGGGATGGGAGTAGTCCGCTGCGAGGAACGTGTCGTGGTAGTCGAGTTCACGCACGGCGACACCGTTGGCCCAGGCGGCCCATTCCGCCGAGACGGGGGAGTCGACGCCGAAGACGGCGGCACCCGCGCCGTGTGCGGAGACCGGGTGGCTCGTCGCCTGCGCGCGTGCGGCGATCACCGGGGCCCGGTTCAGGGACGCGAGGGCGACGGAGGCGTTGTCGATGATGCGGTTGATCACCATGTCGGTCACGTCGGCGGGAACCTCGACGGGATCGGCGGCGACTTCGGCGATCTTCCAGGCGAGCTGCCCGGCTCGGGGGAGGTTCTCCTCGCTGCGGTGGACGCGGACGGGATGGAATTCAACCATGGTGTTCCTCTCGGTGGTGCGTGTCGTGGTCCCCGGTAAGCGGGGAGCGGAGGTGCTGCAGACTGTTGTGGAGGTGCACGCGCATGGAGGCCTCGGCGAGCTCGGCGTTCCCGGCACCGAGGGCGAGGGCGATCTGCTCGTGCTCGCGTGCCGAGGCCAGGAGCCGGCGGGGGTTGTCCCGTGCCAGCCTGCGCACGCGGGCGAGGTGTGTGCGGATCGGTTTCTGGGCCTGCAGCAGGTAGGGGTTCCGCGCCGCATCGTCGATCTCCCGGTCCAGCCGTGCGACGAGCGCGTAGTAGGCGTCCTGCCCGCCGTCGTCGTCCTCGATGAGCCTCCCCGCAGCGGCGAACTCCTCCGCGAGCGCGGTGAAGAGTGCAGGGTCTCCCCGATGGGCGGCGAGCCGGACGGCCGCGCATTCCAGGGGCAGCCGGACCTCGAACAAATCCGTCACGGCGTCGAGGGAGATGGCGGAGACGACGACGCCGCGGCCGGCGGGGGCGGCGAGCCCTTCGGCGACGAGCCGGGAGAGTGCCTCCCGTAGGGGCGTCCTCGAGACGCCGAGCCGGGCGGACTGTTCGACCTCCGCGAGCAGGTCACCCGGGGCCAGCCGCCATTCGACGATGTCGGAGCGCAGGAGGGAATAGGCGCGATCGCTGGCCCGCATCCTCGTCGCCTCCGTTCCTTCCGACATCTCCGCGTTCGGGACGCGCGATATGCCCAATGTATACACAACAGGGGACGGGAGCAAGAGAAAGCGGGCCAATCCGAACGCACCTACCGGTTGTGTATACAGATCCTCGGACTGGTTGGTATGCCCGTGGTACTGTTCCTCCACGCGCGACGAAGGGCGATCATGGCTGCTGCAGGACACGACGTCGACCAGGGGAACGTGGACCAGGCGAACTCCGGGCTGGACCGGTACCGCCGGCTGCACGCTGCGAGCTTGGCCGACCCCGAGGCCTTCTGGCGCGAGGCAGCCGGAGCGGTCGACTGGGTGACGCCGCCGACGACCGTCCTCGACGCCTTCGCCGCCCCCTTCTACCGGTGGTTCCCCGACGCATCCCTGAACACCAGCTACAACGCGCTCGACCGGCACGTCGACGCGGGCCGAGGCGGCCAGGCCGCACTGGTCTACGACTCGGCGATGCTCGGAGTCAGCCGGACCTACACCTACGCCGAGCTCCTGGACGAGGTCGCCGTCTTCGCCGGTGTGCTGGCGGGGCTCGGCGTCGGGAAGGGCGACCGTGTCCTCATCTACCTGCCGATGATCCCCGAGGCCGTGGTGGCCATGCTCGCCGCGGCCCGGCTCGGCGCTGTCCACTCCGTGGTCTTCGGCGGGTTCGCCCCGGCCGAGCTGGCCGCCCGCATCCGGGACGCCCGGCCCTCGGTCATCCTCACGGCGTCGGGAGGGATTGAGCCGGGCCGGCGCGTCGAGTACCTGCCCGCGGTCCACGCGGCACTCGCGCTCGCGGAGAGCGCCGGCACGCCCGTCGTCGCTAAGGCGCGCGAGGGCTTCGCGCACGGTATTCGGGACTACCAGGAGCCGGGAACCTCCTGGCTCGACTGGGACGACGCGGTGTCCACCGCCTCCGCTGTCCCACCGGTCGAGGTCGCGGCCACCGATCCGCTCTACATCCTCTACACCTCGGGCACGACGGGTGCTCCCAAGGGGGTGGTGCGCGACAACGGAGGACACGCCGTCGCCCTCACGTGGTCGATGCAGGGGATCTTCGGCATCGGACCGGGCGACGTGATGCTCACGGCGTCCGACGTCGGCTGGGTGGTCGGCCATTCCTACATCGTCTACGGGCCGCTGCTGGCGGGCGCCACGACGGTCCTGTACGAGGGCAAGCCGGTCGGCACGCCCGACGCCGGGGTCTTCGGCCGGCTCATCGAACAGCACTCCGTCAAGGTGCTGTTCACCGCGCCGACCGCCCTGCGCGCCATCCGGCGGGCGGATCCCGAGGGCGCGGCGCTCCGGGCCCACGACCTGTCCTCGCTGGCCACGCTGTTCTCGGCGGGCGAGCGGCTCGACACGGGAACGTCCGGGTGGATCGGGGAGGTCCTCGGCGTGCCCGTCGTCGACAACTGGTGGCAGACCGAGACCGGCTGGCCGATCTGCGCGAACCCCCGCGGACTCGGCGGCGTACCGCTGCGGGCCGGTTCGCCGTCGCTGCCGTCCCCAGGGTTCGACGTCGTCGTCCTCGACCACCAGGGGTCCGCGGTTCCGGCCGGGACGGAGGGGAGCATCGCCCTCCGTCTTCCGCTTCCGCCGGGTGCCCTGACCACGCTGTGGGGGAGCGACGCCCGGTACCGGGACTCCTACCTGAGTTCGTTCGAGGGGTACTACACGAGCGGTGACTCGGGCTACGTGGACTCCGACGGCTACGTCTTCGTCATGGGACGCACCGACGACGTCATCAACGTCGCAGGCCACAGGCTCTCGACGGGGGCCATCGAGCAGGTGATCGCACAGCACCCCGCCGTCGCCGAATGCGCCGTCCTCGGTCTGCAGGACCCGCTCAAGGGACAACGGGCCAGCGGGTACGTGGTCCTCAAGTCGGGCGCGTCCGTCGATCCGCTGACGCTCCAGGCAGACCTCGTGGCCATGGTCCGCACGGCGATCGGCCCGGTCGCGGACTTCAGGTCGGCAGTCGTGGTCGAGGCGCTGCCCAAGACCCGATCGGGCAAGATCCTGCGGAAGACCATGCGGCAGATGGCGGCGGGAGAGTCCTACGTGGTGCCCTCGACCATCGAGGATCCCGCTGTCCTCGCGGCGCTCGAGCCGCTGCTGCGACCACGGCCGGAGTGACGGTCCTGCTGGAACGTTCCTGCGGTGACCGTTCCGGGCGCAACCTCGTGGTGCTGGGCTCCCGAGAGGCGGACCGTCACCCCTCCGTGCTGGTCCGCGCCCAGCTGTATTCGAACTCGGGGCGTCCCCGCGTGCCGTAGCGGGGGGTCCGGAGGACGGACTGTTGGTCCGCAAGGTACTCCAGGTAGCGCCGCGCGGTGACCCGGGACATGGACAGGGACTCCGACACCTCGATGGCCGACGTCGGTTCCCGGAGTTCCTTCAGCAGGCGCGAGACAGCCCGCAAAGTCTCGGCCGAGAGGCCCTTGGGCAGCGTGGCCGCCGTGACGGGCCTCAGGGAGGCGAAGGCCTGGTCCACCTCGGCCTGCGTCGTGGCGGACGCCTGGTCCACCAGGTTCTGGCGGAACTCCCGGTAGGCCTCGAGCTTCTCCCGGAACGCGGAGTAGGTGAAGGGCTTGATGAGGTACTGCACGATGCCGGACGAGATGGCCGAGCGCACCACGTGCAGGTCACGCACCGCGGTGATCGCGATGATGTCCAGCGGCAGGCCGAGCCCGCGCACCCGGCGGATGATGTCCAGTCCGTGCGCGTCCGGCAGATTCATGTCCAGCAGCATGAGGTCGACGGCCGCCTCCGCCTGGCCCGTCCCCTCACCGGCCAGGTGGAGGAAGACCGCGAGTTCCGCACCGCTCCGGGCGACACCCACGAGTTCGAAGCCCTCGAGCCGACGCACGTACTCGGCGTGCGCGTCCGCGGCCACGGGGTCGTCCTCCACGACGAGGACACGGATCGTGCTCATGCCACGCCTCCGGTGTCGGCGCGGAGTGGGACGTCCGGCTCTCCGGGCGCTCGCGGACTGCTGTCTGGATCCTGCGCTGGACTGCCCGTCGGACTGCCTGCCGGATTGCCTGCCGGATTGCCTGCCGGATTGCCTGCCGGATTGCCTGCCGGATTGCCTGCCGGATTGCCTGCCGGATTGCCTGCCGGCGCAGCCGGGTAGGGGAGGCGCACGGCGAAACGGGCTCCGCCGTCGTCCGTGTCGGTCACCTCCAGCGAGCCGCCGAAGCGCTGGACCGCCTGGCGGACGAGGGCGAGGCCGACGCCGCGCCCGGCACCCGTCGCATCAGGGGATGCCTTCGTGCTGTAGCCGAAGTCGAACACCTTCGCCTTCTCGGAGTCGGGTAGGCCGTTGCCGCTGTCCTCCACGGCGATCTCGAGTTCGGGGGACCCGCTCCCGCCGGTCACCCTGTGCACGGTGAGGAGCACCCGGGGGTCCTCGGAGGCGGCGGCCTCGTCGAACGCGTTGTCCAGGAGGTTGCCGATGATCGTCACCAGGTCCACGGGGTTGAGGGAGCCCGCCTGCGCGTCCGGAGCGATGTCCGAGGTCAGTTCGATGCCGCGCTCGTTCGCCTGGGCGGCCTTGCCCACCAGGAGCGCCGCGAGAAAGGGCTCGTCGATGGCCTCGACCACCTCGTCGGTGAGCCGCTGCGACTGCTGCAGGTCCCTCGTCGCGAAGTCGACCGCATCCGCGCTCCTGCCGAGTTCCACCAGCGAGACGATGGTGTGCAGGCGGTTGGCGTGTTCGTGGGTCTGCGAGCGCAGGGCGTCCGTCAGGGTGCGCATGGTCTCCACCTGACCCGTCAGGGCCTGGATCTCGGTGTGGTCCCGCAGGGTCGTGACGGTGCCGAGGGCCGTGGGCGCATGGGCGCCGCGCCCGGCAGCGGTGGGAGGGACGGCAGGCTCCTGGTTGACCACCAGGACCCGGTCGTCGGTCAGGTGCACTTCGTCGTGGGCCCTGCGCCCCGACATGAGGAGTTCGCGCAGCGACGGCGGAACCGCGAGGTGCGTCGCCGGCACCGGCTCCTGCGTCCCGTCGAGGCCGAGGAGCCGCGCGGCCTGGTCGTTGTACAGGATCAGCCGTCCCGACGCGTCGATGAGGAGGAGGCCCTCACGGACGGAATGGAGGACCGAGTCGTAGAAGACGAAGGTGCGTGAGAGTTCGGCGGGGCCCATGCCCAGGGTCGCGTCCCGCAGGCGCCGGCTCAGCAGGAACGAGGCGAGGGCGCCCAGCGCGAGCGCACCGAGGGCGATGAAGGCGACGAGCGGGAGCTGCGCGTTGCGCGCGATGACGGCGCGATCCACCGTGATCCCCGCAGCGACCATCGCCTGCACCGTCCCGTCGCCGTCCACCACCGGAACGATGGAGCGGATCGACGGGCCGAGGGTCCCTACGTATGTCTCGGTGTGCGTACGCCCCGCCAGGGCTTCGGACACCGAACCGATGTACGGCCTGCCGATCTGCTCCGGGTTGCGGTGCGTGTAGCGCGTCCGGTCCGGAGCCATGATCGTGATGAAGTCCACGCCCAGCCGGTCCATGACGTCGACGGCGTAGGGCTGGAGCGTGGCGGACGGATCGGTCCCCTCGACAGCGTCGAGCACGGCCGGGTCGAGGGCGATGGCGGTGGAGACGGCGACCATGCGCTCCGCTGCGGCGTCGTTCACGCCCTCCGCCGCGTCCGCATAGAGGATCACCGAGAGGGATGCCGAGAGGATGAGGATGAAGACGAGTTGGGCCAGGAAGAACTGCCGGGCGAGGCTCCAGCGACTCACGCGGTGATCCTGCTCCTTCCGATTTCTGCCGGCCTCGGCCGGCGGCAAAAGCGCCGGATTCGCCGGGCCACGACCAGTATGAACTCAATGGTGACCGCGGTCACTCGCAGTGCCATGATGAGGGGGAAATACTCAACAGTACGCTTCCTGGAGAGACCCCCGCGGACGAAGAACGACCTTCGCCGCCGGCGCCGCCGGGCGGCCGACACCAAGGGAGAACATCATGGCTATGGCGCCATCGAGGTCCGACAGCGGACCCGCAGAACCCCGCAAGCGGGTCGACAAGACCCACTTCCTCTACATCGCGGTCATCGCCGCCGTGGTGCTCGGTGCGATCCTCGGCCTCATGGCCCCCGAATTCGCCAAGTCGCTCAAGCCTCTCGGCACGGGCTTCATCAACCTCATCAAGATGATGATCGCACCAATCATCTTCTGCACCATCGTGCTCGGTATCGGCTCCATCGCCAAGGCCGCGACCGTCGGCAAGGTCGGCGGCCTGGCACTGGGCTACTTCATGCTGATGTCGACCTTCGCGCTCGCCATCGGCCTCGTCGTCGGGAACCTCATCCAGCCGGGCGAGGGCCTCGACATCTCATCGACGACCTACGAGGTGCCCGCAGCCGCCGAGGGTGCACCGGAGGGAACCGTCGGCTTCCTGCTCAGTATCATCCCCACCACGCTCCTCGCGGCGCTCACGGGCCCGAGCATCCTCCAGACACTGTTCGTGGCACTGCTCGTCGGTTTCGCCCTCCAGAAGATGGGCTCGGCCGGCAAGCCGGTCCTTCGCGGCATCGGCTACATCCAGGCGCTCGTGTTCCGCATCCTCGTCATGATCATGTGGCTCGCGCCCATCGGCGCCTTCGGTGCCATCGCCGCCGTGGTCGGCGAGACGGGCGTGCAGGCCATCATCAGCATGGCCACGCTGATGCTCGCCTTCTACATCACCTGCATCCTCTTCATCGTCGTCATCCTCGGTGGCCTGCTGAAGCTCGTGACCGGCATCAACATCCTGAAGCTGATGCGCTACCTCGGCCGCGAGTACCTGCTCATCTTCAGCACCTCCTCCTCCGAGGCGGCCCTGCCCCGCCTCATCGCCAAGATGGAGCACCTCGGCGTCTCCAAGCCCGTGGTCGGCGTGACAGTACCCACCGGTTACTCGTTCAACCTCGACGGCACCGCCATCTACCTGACGATGGCATCGCTCTTCGTGGCGGAAGCACTGGGCAAGCCGCTGGCCCTCGGTGAGCAGATCTCCCTGCTGATCTTCATGATCATCGCGTCCAAGGGCGCAGCGGGCGTCACCGGCGCCGGCCTCGCAACCCTTGCCGGCGGCCTGCAGTCGCACCGTCCCGACCTGGTCGACGGCGTCGGCCTTATCGTCGGCATCGACCGGTTCATGTCCGAGGCGCGTGCGCTGACGAACTTCACCGGCAACGCCGTCGCCACCGTCCTCATCGGCACCTGGACGCGGGAGATCGACCGCGGCCGTGTCGACGAGGTCCTCGAGGGACGCCTGCCCTTCGACGAGACCACGATGAGTACCGATCACCGCTTCGAGAACGGCGACGACGTCGACGTCGAGGAGGGTGCCGCCGTTCGGACCGACGCGGCGGTACGGGGAACCAGCGCTCACTAGACCCTGCGCTGAAGAGACCCTGCGCTCGCTGAGTCGGCGGCGCGAGCCAATGGCTCGGCAGACAGAACGGCGATGGCCCGGAACACGACCGGGCCATCGCCGTCGTCGTGTCCGGCAAGGAGGCAGGCAGGGGAGGCGGGCAGACGGGCGGCCACGCAGGCCGGCAGGCAGGCGGGAAGGTCGGCTGGCAGGCGGGAAGGTCAATCGACAGGCCGGTGGACGGGTCAGTGGGCGGGTCTCCGGACAGGTCGCCGAGCGGCCGGTGGAGCCCCTACGGACGGCATGACCGGGGAACGTTCGACCTCAGGCTGAGGCTCAAGGCTCGTAATGGAAGAGCACTCGTCTCCACGGGTGCTGCCGTAGGCGTTGTACCGTGGACTATAGAAATGCCGCTCGGGAACGATGATCGACCGGCCTGCACCGATTCTGATGGAAGCGTGGAGAAATACGTGAGTAGTGAACAGGGTTCCACAACTCTGCCCAGCGCAGCGGACGCGGGATTCGGCCCGACCGGCCGCCCTGTGACGGAGTTCCCTGAGCCACGGGTCCTAGACTCGCACGGCCCGGCGAGGGTTATCGCGATGGTCAACCAGAAGGGCGGCGTCGGTAAGACGACGTCCACCATCAACCTGGGTGCCGCGCTCGCCGAAGCGGGACGCAAGGTGCTGCTCGTCGACTTCGACCCGCAGGGCGCGCTCTCCGCCGGCCTCGGTACCAACCCGCACGAGCTCGACGTGACCGTGTACAACGTGCTCATGGACCGGAAGGTCTCCATCCAGGACGCCATCCAGCACACCGCGATCGAGAACATCGACCTGTTGCCCGCCAACATCGACCTGTCGGCGGCCGAGGTGCAGCTCGTCAACGAGGTGGCACGCGAGCAGGTCCTCGACCGGGCGCTGCGCAAGGTGTCCGACGACTACGACGTCATCCTCATCGACTGCCAGCCGTCCCTCGGACTGCTCACGGTCAACGCCCTCACGGCGGCCCACGGCGTGATCATCCCGCTGATCTGCGAGTTCTTCGCCCTGCGCGCCGTGGCCCTGCTGGTCGAGACCATCGAGAAGGTGCAGGACCGTCTGAACCCGCGTCTGCAGATCGACGGCGTGCTCGCAACCATGTACGACGCGCGGACGCTGCACAGCCGCGAGGTCATCGCGCGCCTCGTGGAGGCCTTCGGCGACAAGGTCTTCGAGACGGTCATCAAACGCACCATCAAGTTCGCGGACGCGACGGTGGCCGCCGAACCCATCACGTCCTATGCAGCCAACCACTCGGGTGCGGATGCGTACCGCAGGCTTGCGAAGGAGCTCATCAGTAGGGGCGGAGCGCCCTAGTGCCCGTCGATCCCGGGTCCGCCCGGTTCCGCTGAATGGCGGGCACAACGTCCGCGCGTGCGGGCGGAGAGGCGACGACGGCGCAGGCCACCCTGCGCGGGAACCCGGGACCCGGCAACGGCCGCTCCACCGGGGGTAGTGCTGACGGTGGTGGCGACGGCGATGCCGTCGAGAGTGCTGCGGCGCAGGTTCCTGCCCGCCCGCCGGTCTTCGAGGTGCAGCTGACCAATTTCAGCGGTCCCTTCGACCTGCTGCTGAACCTCATCTCGCGGCGCGAACTCGACATCACCGAGATCGCCCTGGCGCAGGTGACCGACGAGTTCATCGCCCACATCCGCCGCATCCAGGCTGCGGAGGGGGAGTGGAAGCTCGACGAGGCGAGTGAGTTCCTGGTCGTCGCCGCCACCCTCCTCGACCTGAAGGCCGCCCGGCTCCTGCCCGCCGGCGCCGTGGAGGACGAGGAAGACATCGCGCTCCTCGAGGCGCGCGACCTGCTCTTCGCCCGCCTCCTGCAGTACAAGGCGTTCAAGGAGATGGCCCGGCACCTTGCGGGCCGGCTCGAGGAGGAGGAGGCGCGGCACCCGCGGAGCGTACCCCTCGAGGCCGAGTTCACCCGGCTCCTGCCGGAACTCATCTGGAAGCACTCACCCGAGGAATTCGCGGCACTCGCGGCGAAAGTGCTCACGCCGCGTCAGGAGCAGCCGGCCGAGGTCAGCATCGAGCACCTGCACTCCCCGCCGGTGAGCGTGCGTGACCAGGCGGTCGTGCTGCAGGACCTGCTGCAGTCACGGGGACCGCTGTCCTTCCGGCAGCTGACCGCGGACGCCGAGTCGCGGCTGGTCCTCGTGGTGCGGTTCCTGGCCCTCCTCGAGCTGTTTCGGGACGGCGTCGTCTCCTTCGACCAGGCCGCGCCGCTGACCGAGCTGGTGGTGCGCTGGAGCGCGGAGGACGAGCGCTGGACGGCCGAACTGCTGGCGAGCGACTTCGAGGACCAGGACCAGGACCAGGCACACAGGAAAGGAGTGCACGATGCATGAATCCGACGAGAGCGCGCCCGACGGACACGGCGTCTCCGTCGAGGACCTCCCGGGCGGGCTCCGCGGCGCGGTGGAGGCGATCCTCATGGTGGCGGACCGCCCGGTGACGGACGAGCAGGTCGCAGCCGTGCTCGATCGGCCGACGGCGCAGGTGCACGCGGTGCTGGTGGACCTGCAGCGGGAGTACGACGGCTATACTGGGTCAGGCCCCCGAAGCACCGAATCATTCGTGCCGCGCGGTTTCGAACTCAGGAACATCGCCGGCGGGTGGCGCATCTTCTCCCGGAAGCACTTCGCCTCCGTTGTTGCCGACTTCGTGCTCGATGGCCAATCTGCCCGGCTTTCACAAGCAGCACTCGAGACTCTGGCGGTCATCGCGTACCGCCAACCCGTGTCCCGTGCCCGGGTTTCTGCAATTCGGGGCGTCAACGTCGATTCCGTGGTCCGCACCCTGCTCCAGCGCGGACTTGTTGTCGAGCTGGAGACCGATCCGGAGACCGGCGCAGTCCTTTATGGGACCACCACCTTCTTTCTGGAAAGATTGGGGCTGGGCAGCGTCGACGAATTGCCCCGGATCGCTCCCCATCTGCCGGGCCTCGAGAGCCTTGGGGAGTATGACGAGACGACGTACTGAGCACGACCTACGAGA
Source organism: Arthrobacter burdickii (assembly GCF_030433645.1). Lineage (NCBI taxonomy): Bacteria > Bacillati > Actinomycetota > Actinomycetes > Micrococcales > Micrococcaceae > Arthrobacter > Arthrobacter burdickii. Next base: position 3,094,925 of record NZ_JAROCG010000001.1, on the reverse strand, counting down.
AGGACTTTCTACATGACACAGCAGCCAGGATCCGGTTCCGGACGCAATACGCCGCGCCGCGGCGGATCGACCGGACGCCCATCCGACGCTGCCCGGCGGACGTCCTCACCGCGCGGCGGATCGGGACAGGGCGGCGGCGGCCGTTCCGGCGAGGGCCGTCCGTTCCAGGAGCGCAACGAGCGCGGCGGCCGTTCCGGCGAGAGCCGTCCGTTCCAGGAGCGCAACGAGCGCGGCGGCCGTTCCGGTGAAGGCCGTCCGTTCCAGGAGCGCAACGACCGCGGCGGCCGTTCCGGGGAGAGCCGTCCGTTCCAGGAGCGCTCGTCCGAGGGGCGCCCGGCTGCGGGAGGCGATCGCCGTCCTTCCACCGACGGCCGCGCCCGTTCGGCCGCAGGAAGGCCGTCCGCAGGGACCCCGTCCAGCCGCTTCGGCGTCAAGGCCGGAGGACGTGCGGGCGGGAAGCCCGGGCGCCCCGGTGCCACGTCCGGTGCCCGTTCCGGCGGCCAGGAGGGTGCCGGTCGCCAGAAGCCCGCGGGAGCAAAGGCCTTCGGGCGGGAACGCTTCGGGCAGAACCTCGGCCCTGTGCGTCCCTCGAAGCCCAAGCGCGCGAGCCGCCCGGCGGACGAGATCGACGTCCACAATCCGGAGGGCGTGCGCCTGCAGAAAGTGATGGCGCTCGCGGGCGTCGCCTCTCGCCGCGTGTGCGAGGAGATGATCCTCGACGGACGTGTGGAGGTCGACGGTACCGTCGTCACCGAACTCGGCGTGCGCGTCGATCCTGAGCAGGTGGCCATCCATGTGGACGGCATTCGCCTGCAACTCAACGAGCACCTGAAGTACTACGTCTTCAACAAGCCGCGCGGCGTCGTCTCCACCATGGAGGACCCCGAGGGCCGTCCCTGCATCAGTGACTTCCTGAAGAACAAGAACAAGAACGAGCGGCTCTTCCACGTCGGTCGTCTCGACGCCGAGACCGAGGGTCTGCTCCTGCTCACCAACGACGGTGAACTCACCAACCGCCTGACCCACCCCTCGTACGAGGTCCCGAAGACCTATCTGGTGCAGGTCCGGGGACCAATGGCGCAGGGCATCGGCGCGCAGATGAAGGAGGGTATCGAGCTCGAGGACGGCCCCGCACAGGTGGACTCCTTCAAGCTCGTCGACTCGACACCGGGACACGTCCTCGTCGAGGTCGTGCTGCACTCCGGCCGCAACCGCGTGGTCCGCAGGCTCTTCGACGCCGTCGGCCACCCCGTCGAGCGCCTCGTCCGGACCCAGCTCGGCCCCATCCGGGTCGGCGACCAGCGCCAGGGCAGCATCCGCGTGCTCGGGCGCCAGGAGGTCGGGCACCTGCTGGCATCGGTGGGCCTCTAACCGATGACCATGCGCACGGAGCAGGGAACGCACCTCGCCGGACCGGTCCTGATCATCGGGGCCGGCCTGCTGGGTGCCAGCATCGGGTTGGGTCTGCGCATGCGCGGGCTCGACGTCGTCCTGTCCGATAGTTCGCCGTCGACCGAAGCCGTCGCCCGCGACATCGGCGCCGGCCGGCTCCTCGCCGAAGCCCAGGGCGCGGGGCGGGTGGCGCCGGAGGTCGTCGTGGTGGCCACGCCGCCCGACGTCACCGCGCGTGTGGTCGCAGCCGCCCTGCTGGCGTACCCCGACGCCGTCGTCGTCGACATCTGCAGCGTGAAGGAGTCGATCCTCCGGGAACTCGCCGCCACCCCCGGCGTCGAGGGACACCTCTCCCGCTACGTCGGGACGCACCCGATGGCCGGCCGCGAGAAGTCCGGGCCCGTCGCTGCGCGTGCGGCGCTCTTCACGGGCGCTCCGTGGGTCCTCTGCCCCCATGCCGACAGTGCTCCCGAGGCCGTGCTGTGCGCCGAGTCGCTCGCCGTCGACCTCGGCGCCGTACCGGCGCGGATGTCCGTCGAGGAGCACGACGAGGCTGTCGCCCTCATCTCGCACCTGCCCCAGGTGGTGTCATCCCTCGTGGCGAGCAGGCTGCAGGATTCGCCGGTGCAGGCCCTCTCGCTCGCCGGCAATGGACTGCGGGACGTCACCCGCATCGCGGCCAGCGACCCGCGCCTCTGGGTGCAGATCCTGTCCGCCAACGCCGGCCGCCTCGTCGACATCCTCTACGGCGTCCGGGAGGACCTGAACCGCCTGATCGGCACCCTAGAGGACCCGACGGCCGGCGGAGCCCGGCTCGACATGGCGCAGCTGATGTCCGAGGGGAACGCCGGCCAGGCGCGTGTTCCCGGCAAGCACGGCACGCCGCCGAACTCCTTTGCGCGCCTGACCGTGCTCGTCGACGACGTGCCCGGCCAGATCGCGAAGCTCCTCACGGAGATCGGCCACACCGGCATCAACGTCGAGGATTTCCGCCTCGAGCACTCTCCCGGACGGCAGGTGGGCCTTGCGGAGCTCTCGGTCCTGCCGGGCAAGCGACAAGAATTGACGGAGTCCCTGACGCAGCGGGGCTGGAAGGTAGTGCAGTGACCCAGACTTCAGCAGAAACCACGCAGGCACTCCGGGCCGCGGGTCCCGTGGGGGAGTCCGCTCCGTCGGGCCCCTACTCGGGGTTCCGCCTCGGCAAGTCCCTCGTGGTCGCCATCGACGGTCCCTCCGGGTCCGGCAAGTCGAGCGTCAGCCGCGAGGTGGCCCGCCGCCTGCGCGCCGCCTACCTCGACACCGGTGCCATGTACCGGGCCGTCACGCTCCACTGCATCGCCACGGGGATCGACCTCCAGGACAGCGCCGCGGTCGAGGCGGCGGCACGGTCCATCGAACTCTTCATCAGCACCAGCCCCGACCGTGAGTCCGTGACCATAGCGGGCGACGACGTCACCTCCGCCATCCGCGAACCCGAGGTCTCCTCGGCGGTCAGCGCCGTCGCCACGACCATGGGTGCGAGGGCCGAGCTGATCCGTCGCCAGCGTGCACTGATCGCCGGTGCCGGGCACCGGATCGTCGCCGAAGGACGGGACATCACCACCGTCGTCGCTCCCGACGCGGAGGTGCGCATCCTCCTGACCGCGAGCGAGGAAGCCCGCCTGCGCCGCCGCGGCGACCAGCTCGGCGGAACGCAGACCGACGCGCAGCTCAAGCGGCAGGTCACCGACCGTGACGCGAAGGACTCGACCGTGGTCAACTTCCAGCAGGCGGCGGACGGCGTCGTCACGCTCGACTCGTCGGACCTCGACTTCGAGCAGACCGTGGCGGCGGTCATCGGCATCGTGCGCACCGTCGCGCACTAGCCGGGCGCCAGCCGGGCACAACCGCAAGATCTCGGGCGCGAGCCCACCAGGATTACCGTCGGGAGACGGTGAACACCAACCGAAGGAAACAACATGAGCGAGAACCTTTCGCCGAACGCGACGGACCAGGGCGCCGACGAGGACTACGAGCCGAGCGGCGAGGACCATGTCAGTGAGGTGCTCGATACCCTCGACGACGCCGAGGCCGAGCAGCGCGCCGCCTCGCTGCGGGCCGGGCTCGAGGACTACGAGCTCGACGAGGAGGACGCCGCGCTCCTCGCCCGCCAGGACGAGGACTACGACGACGAGGCAGAGGGTCGGCTCAACCCCGTCCTGGCGATCGTCGGGCGACCGAACGTGGGCAAGTCCACCCTGGTGAACCGCATCCTCGGCCGCCGTGAGGCCGTCGTCGAGGACACCCCCGGAGTCACCCGCGACCGGGTGTCCTACCCGGCGCAGTGGTCGGGCCGCAATTTCACACTGGTGGACACGGGAGGCTGGGAGCAGGATGCGAAGGGCATCGCTGCCCGCGTCGCCGACCAGGCGGAGATCGCCGTGGACATGGCCGACGCCGTGCTGCTCGTCGTGGATGCAACGGTCGGCGCCACCGCGACCGACGAGGCCGTGGTGCGCATGCTGCGTCGCAAGAAGAAGCCGGTCATCCTCGTGGCCAACAAGGTCGACGACATCCAGAACGAGGCCGATGCCTCGGTGCTGTGGGGACTCGGCTTCGGTCAGCCCTGGCCGGTCTCCGCCCTGCACGGGCGCGGCACGGCCGACATGCTGGACAAGGTCAACGAGATCCTCCCGGAGTTCTCGGAGCACGGCGGCATCGAGCGGTCCGGCGGTCCGCGGCGCATCGCCCTGATCGGGCGCCCCAACGTCGGCAAGTCCTCCCTGCTCAACAAACTCGCCGGCTCTGACCGCGTCGTCGTCGACCCCCTGGCCGGGACCACCCGCGACCCGGTGGACGAAATGATCGAGCTCGGGGGCCGCACCTGGCGCTTCGTGGACACCGCAGGTATCCGCCGCCGCGTGCACATGCAGCAGGGCGCCGACTTCTACGCCTCGCTGCGCACACAGTCGGCGCTGGAGAAGGCCGAGGTCGCCGTCGTCCTCCTCGCTGTCGACGAGGTGCTCAGCGAGCAGGACATCCGCATCCTGAACATGGCCATCGAGTCCGGCCGGGCGATCGTGCTGGCCTTCAACAAGTGGGACCTGCTGGACGACGAGCGCCGCCGGTACCTCGAGCGCGAGATCGAGCAGGACCTCGCGCACGTGGACTGGGCGCCCCGCGTGAACATCTCGGCCCTGACCGGGTGGCACAAGGACCGCCTGGTGCCCGCCCTCGACGTCGCGCTCGAGTCCTGGGACCGGCGCATCCCGACGGGACGCCTCAACGCGTTCCTGGGCGAGCTCGTCGCGGCGCACCCCCACCCGGTGCGCGGAGGCAAGCAGCCGCGCATCCTCTTCGGGACGCAGGCCTCCAGTCGGCCGCCGAAGTTCGTCCTGTTCACCACGGGGTTCCTGGACCCCGGCTACCGCCGTTTCATCACGCGCCGCCTGCGCGAGACGTTCGGCTTCGAGGGCACGCCCATCGAGGTCAGCATGCGCGTCCGCGAGAAGCGGAGCCGCAAGCGCTGACCCTGTCCCGGTGTGCTGATCCGCTCCGAGAATGCTGTATTGTTATCCGAGTGGTTTGGCCTGCTGGACAGGCCGATCGGGATGTGGCGCAGCTTGGTAGCGCACTTGACTGGGGGTCAAGGGGTCGCAGGTTCAAATCCTGTCATCCCGACACTGCAGGGCCCGTTTCCACCGGCGATCCGCCGGAGGAGACGGGCTTTTTGCATGTCCGGGGCGAGGGCAGCCCGCCGCGACCGGCCGCGTGAGAGGCGCGTCACGTGCCCGCCGGATATGCCTATACTCGACCAGTACCCGGCGGCCGTCCGCCGCTGAAGACCGCGCGTCCGAAAGGCAACCATGAGCAACATTCCCGATGGCCTCTACTACACCGCGGAGCACGAGTGGGTCAGCGAGCCCGCCATCGACGGCACGGTGCGCGTCGGCATCACCGATTTCGCCCAGGATGCGCTCGGCGACGTCGTTTACGTGCAGATGCCCGAGGAGGGCACCAGCGTGGCAGGCGCCGATGTGATCGGCGAGGTCGAATCGACCAAGAGCGTCAGCGACATCTACGCACCGGTCACCGGCCAGGTCGTCTCGCGCAACGAAGCGCTCGACGACGATCCGTCCCTGATCAACTCCGACCCGTACGGCGAGGGCTGGCTGCTGGAGATCAAGGTCTCCGACCCCTCCGTGGTCCAGGATCTCCTGAGTTCAGCCGACTACTCCCAGCAGGTAGGCTAGAACTACCCGGCGAAGTCAGCGGGGACGGTACGGCTGGCGACAACCGGGCGTACCGCGCAGCAGGGGGAGGAAGACCGATGGTACGCAACGTGAATCGATCCGGAAAAGGAGAAGAGCCGAACATGACGTCTCCTGAAACAACGTCGATCAGTCTGCCGCCGTACTCCACCGCGGAAGAGATCGAGCGACATCTGACACGGGAGGAGCAGGCCTCCGTTGCCGCACTTCCGGCGGGTTCAGCCCTCCTGATAGCCCACTCCGGGCCGAACGCCGGCGCGCGGTTCCTCCTCCACGAGGACATCACCAAGGCCGGACGCCACCCCAATGCCGACATCTTCCTCGACGACGTCACGGTGTCCCGCCAGCACGCCGAGTTCCGGAGGACCGACAGCGGCTTCGTCGTCGTGGACACCCGAAGCCTCAATGGCACGTACGTGAACAACGACCGCGTGGACAGCGTCGCGCTGCGCGACGGCAACGAGGTGCGGATCGGCAAGTTCCGCCTGACCTTCTACGCAGCGCGCAGGGCGTCCGGCCGGGCTCCGCGGCATACGGCAGCGCAGGCCTAGTCCGGTTCATGCCTGTTTCCCGACCCGCCCGCCACCCGGCCGGCATCGCCTCCGGCTCCTCCGGCACCGGTGTCCTCAACATCGGTGAGGTCCTGCGCGAGCTGGCCGAGGACTTTCCCCGGGTCACGGCCTCCAAGATCCGCTTCCTCGAGGAGAAGGGCCTGATCTCCCCGCAGCGGACACGCGCCGGGTACCGGAAGTATGCAGGCCACGACGTCGAACGGCTGCGTTTCGTCCTGGCCCTGCAGCGCGACCAGTACCTTCCCCTGAAGGTCATCAAGGACTACGTCGACGCGATCGATCGCGGAGAGCGGCCCGAGTCGCTGCCCGGAGGCATGACGCTTTCCCCGCGCGTCGTGTCGGACCAGTTGTCCCGCGAACTCAGTGCGCACGGCCGTCGGCTCACCGCGGAGACGCTCGCCGCCGAGGCCGGTGCACCCCGCCGGCTCGTCGACGACCTCGTGAGCTTCGGTCTGATCACCGCCGTGGACAACCGCTTCGACGAGCACGCCCTCAAGATCACGAAAGCGTGCCTGCAACTCGAGAGCCACGGGATCGAACCCCGCCACCTGAGGCCCTTCCGTGCCGCAGCGGACCGGGAGCTGGGCCTCGTCGAGCGCGTCGTCGCTCCTGTCGCGTCCCGCAAGGACGTCGCATCGAAGGCCCGTGCAGCCGAGACGGCGCGTGAGATCAGCGAACTCTGCCTCGGTCTGCACAGTGCCCTCGTGCACAGCCATATCGCCCGAATGGACAGTTAGGCGGTTCCCCGTGATCGAAGTAGAAGTGGTGGGCGTGCGGATCGAACTGCCGTCGAACCAGCCCCTGGTCCTTCTGCGTGAGACTGCGGGGGAGCGGCACCTGCCGATCTGGATCGGAGCCCCGGAGGCCAGTGCCATCGCCTTCGTCCAGCAGGGCATCGTGCCGCCGCGGCCCATGACCCACGACCTCCTGGTCGACGTCGTCGCAGCGGCAGGCAAGACGATCTCCGAGGTGCGCATAACCTCCGTGGAGGACACGGTCTATCACGCGCAACTCGTCTTCAGCGACGGGGTGACCGTCAGCTCCCGGGCTTCCGACGCCCTCGCGATAGCACTGCGGGTACCCTGCCCCATCTACTGCGCGGACGAGGTCCTGGCCCTGGCCGGCGTCGAGATAGCGGATGCCGACGCCGAGGAGACGGAGGACGGCGACACCGAGGAGACGGCCGAGAAGGAGGTCCTCCAGTTCCGGGAGTTCCTCGCCGACGTTGAACCCGAGGACTTCGAGCGCTGACGCGGCCCCCTCTACGGCGCGGTCGCGGGCCGGCGATGCCCGCGCGCCGGGGCGGCTGCCGGCGACACGGCCATGCTTGCGGCCCAGCATCTTTGACCTTGCCCCTCCCGCGATCTAACGTCGAAGGATACAGTTCCCATTGCGTGCGTGGGGGACTCGGGGCACACTTGAGTGCACATCCCGAGGTCCCGCCCAGCCGGCATTTTCCCCGGGAACCCGACGAGGAGGCAACACGTGAGTCCGAAGGGTGACGCCGGCAAGGCAGCCAGCCCGGCAGGCACGGGTGTCCCGCCCAGCGCCCAGGGCTTACTGTTCACGGAAGACCTCCCCGTCCTCGACGAGGACGCCGGATACCGCGGCCCCACCGCCTGCAAGGCTGCAGGCATCACCTATCGCCAGCTCGACTACTGGGCCCGCACGGGCCTCGTCGAACCCGCCGTGCGCGGCGCCTCCGGCTCCGGCACACAGCGCCTCTACGGCTTCCGCGACATCCTCGTCCTCAAGGTGGTCAAGCGGCTGCTCGACACTGGAGTGTCACTCCAGCAGATCCGTTCAGCGGTCGAGCACCTGCGGGAGCGCGGCGTCGAGGACCTCGCCCAGATCACCCTCATGAGTGACGGTGCCAGCGTGTACGAATGCACGTCCGCGGACGAGGTCATCGACCTCGTGCAGGGCGGGCAGGGGGTTTTCGGTATCGCCGTCGGCCGTGTGTGGCGCGAGGTGGAGGGCAGCCTCGCGGCCCTTCCCAGCGAGCACGCTCCCGACCAGGAATTCCCCGGGGACGAACTCAGCAAGCGCCGCGTGACACGCAAGATCAGCTAGCAGACAACGGAGCGGGCCCCTCGGGGCCCGCTCCGTTGCATTTCCCGGCGCACTGCTACCTCCGGGCCGTCCGCCTAGCTTGCGGGATCAGGCACGCCTGGCGGTACGGCTCCGCATCCTGCCCGAATCCAGGACACTTCTCAGCAGCTCATCGAAGTAGCCCGCCGACTGCTGGGCGGAATCCCCGGGCCAGTGGTGCACGGAGTGGGCAGCGCCCTGGATCTGCTGCCAGTTGGCCTGCTCCGGGATCGTCGGGCTGAGCAGCAGGTCGCCGAACATCTGCCGCATCTCGCCGAGGCGGAACGCATGCTCGTTCGACGTCGGCCGCACCCGGTTCGCCACGATGCCCGCCGCGTGCAGGTCGGGGGCGAACTCCCGGCGGAAGAGCTCGAGGGCGCGCATCGTCCGCTCGGTGCCCGCCACGGAGAACAGGGCCGGTTCGGCAACGAGGAGGACCTTGTTGCTCGCGGTCCAGCCGATGCGCGTGAGGCCGTTGAGCGACGGCGGGCAGTCGATCAGGACGAGGCTGTAGCCCGTCACGCGGGACAGGAGCGTCGCCAGCCTGCGCTGGTCGCGCCGGCCGAGGTCCGGCCGGTCGTAGATGCCGGAGTAGGCGGAGCCCATGGCAACGTCGAGCGTGGACCGCCCCGATCCCCTGAGTTTCGCAGCGGTGGTCACCCAGCCGCTCGGGACGGTGTTGGCCCTCAGGTCCCCGCGTCGCGCGTCCTTCAGCAGACGTCCGACGTCGATCTGGTCGGAGGGCCGGACCGCCAGTCCGGTGGTGGCATCCGCATGGGGATCGAGGTCGACCACGAGTGTGGGGACTCCTGCTGCCAGTGCGGCCGAGGCCAGCCCCAGGGTGACCGACGTCTTTCCCACGCCGCCTTTGAGGCTGCTGATGCTCACTACCTGCACGGAATAACCCTCTACCTATCTCTGGCGGACACCGAGGCTCGCGGATCGGCCCCCGACCCATTCTAGGGTGATCGCTACGGGCCCCCGGGACGCCCGTAGCCCGCGGATTCGAGGCGTCCGCGCGGTCATGAAGCAGGATGACATGCACCGTGGACCCGCCGGGCGGGCCGGGTAGGATCGATCCAGCGTGCAGGACCCGACCCGCAAGGATGCAGGAGCGTTATGTTCTCGAAGATTCTGGTAGCTAATCGTGGCGAGATCGCCATCCGTGCTTTTCGCGCCGGATATGAGGTGGGGGCGAAGACGGTTGCGGTGTTCCCGCAGGAGGACCGGAATTCGATCCACCGGCAGAAGGCCGACGAGGCGTACCTGATCGGGGTGGAGGGCCACCCGGTGCGGGCGTACCTGGACATCGACGAGATCATCCGGGTCGCCAAGGACGCCGGCTGCGATGCGATCTACCCGGGGTACGGGTTCCTGTCGGAGAACCCGGGCCTGGCCCGCGCGGCGGCGGATGCGGGCATCACGTTCGTGGGCCCTCCCGCTGATGTGCTCGAACTCGCGGGGAACAAGGTCAAGGCGCTAGACGCCGCCCGGGCGGCGGGCATCCCCGTCCTCGCCTCGTCCAGGCCCAGTGCGGATGTGGGCGAGCTGATCGCGGCGGCGGAGAAGATCGGGTTCCCGGTGTTCGCCAAGGCCGTGGCCGGGGGCGGGGGCCGGGGGATGCGCCGGGTGGATACCCGGGAGGCGTTGCCGGAGGCTCTGGAGGCCGCGATGCGGGAGGCGCAGTCGGCGTTCGGGGATCCGACGATGTTCCTGGAGCAGGCGGTCCTGCGGCCGCGGCATATCGAGGTGCAGATCCTCGCGGACGCGCACGGGAATGTGATGCACCTGTTCGAGCGGGATTGTTCGTTGCAGCGCCGGCATCAGAAGGTCATCGAGATCGCCCCGGCCCCGAACCTGGACGAGGGGATCCGGCAGGCGTTGCACCGGGACGCGGTGAAGTTCGCCACGGCCCTGGGCTATGTGAACGCGGGCACGGTGGAGTTCCTGGTCGACACGGTCGGGGAACGGGCCGGACAGCACGTGTTCATCGAGATGAACCCGCGGATCCAGGTCGAGCACACGGTCACGGAGGAAGTCACCGACGTGGACCTGGTCCAGTCGCAGCTGCGGATCGCCGCCGGGGAGTCCCTGGCGGACCTGGGATTGAGCCAGGACACGGTGACGCTGCGGGGTGCGGCCCTGCAGTCGCGGATCACGACGGAGGACCCAGCCAACGGGTTCCGCCCCGACGTGGGACGGATTTCCGCGTACCGCTCGGCCGGCGGCGCCGGGGTGCGCCTGGATGGTGGGACGGTGTATGCGGGGGCGGAGATCAGCCCGCACTTCGATTCGATGCTCGTCAAGCTCACCTGCAGGGGCCGGGACTACCCGGCCGCCGTGACCCGTGCCCGACGTGCCCTGGCGGAGTTCCGGGTCCGTGGCGTGTCCACGAACATCTCCTTCCTGCAGGCGGTGCTGGATGACCCGGATTTCATCGCCGGGAACGTCGCGACGTCGTTCATCGACGAGCGTCCCGAACTGCTCACCGCCCGCATCCCCGCGGACCGGGGCACGAAGCTGCTGACCTGGCTCGCGGACGTGACCGTGAACCAGCCCAACGGGACCCGCCCCGCCCACCTGGACCCCCGGGAAAAACTGCCTGCCCTCCCTGAAGCCGACACCGATGAGCAGCGTGAGAAGCCGCTGGTGGGGAGCCGCCAGCGGCTGCTCGAACTGGGGCCCGAGGGTTTCGCGAAGGCGTTGCGGGAGCAGACCGCGGTGGCGGTGACGGATACGACGTTCCGGGACGCCCACCAGTCGCTGCTGGCGACCCGGGTGCGGACCCGGGACCTGACCGCGGCCGGGGCCAGCGTGTCGGCGCTGACACCGGGACTGCTGTCGGTGGAGGCCTGGGGTGGGGCGACTTACGATGTGGCCCTGCGCTTCCTGGGTGAGGATCCGTGGGAGCGCCTGGACGCTTTGCGCCGGGAAATCCCGGACATCTGTCTGCAGATGCTGCTGCGTGGCCGGAACACGGTCGGCTACACCCCGTACCCTGAAGCCGTCACGACCGCCTTCGTGGCAGAGGCCGCAGCGTCGGGGATTGACATCTTCCGGATCTTCGATGCCCTGAACGACGTGTCGCAGATGGAACCGGCGATCCGCGCGGTGCGGGCGACCGGAACCGCGGTCGCCGAAGTGGCCCTCTGCTACACCGCGGACATGCTCGACCCCGCCGAAACCCTCTACACACTGGACTACTACCTGGAGCTGGCGCAGCGAATCGTGGACGCCGGCGCGCACATCCTGGCGATCAAGGACATGGCCGGGCTGCTGCGCCCCGCCGCCGCCGCGCAGCTGGTGACCGCCCTGCGGGAACGCTTCGACCTGCCGGTGCACCTGCACACCCATGACACCGCCGGTGGCCAGCTCGCCACCCTGCTGGCCGCGGTGGACGCCGGGGTGGACGCCGTCGATGTCGCCAGCGCGCCCCTGGCCGGGACCACCAGCCAGCCCTCCGCCTCGGCCCTGGTCGCGGCCCTGGCCCACACCCCCCGCGACACCGGGCTCGACCTGGGAGCAGTGTGCGCACTGGAACCCTACTGGGAGGCCGTGCGGCGGATGTATGCCCCGTTCGAATCCGGGCTGCCCGGCCCCACGGGCAGGGTCTACCGGCACGAGATCCCCGGAGGCCAGCTCTCGAACCTGAAGCAGCAGGCCATCGCCCTCGGGCTCGGGGAGCGCTTCGAGGCCATCGAGGACATGTACACGGCCGCGGACAGGATCCTGGGCCGGCTGGTGAAGGTCACCCCGTCCTCCAAGGTCGTGGGCGACCTCGCCCTGGCCCTGGTCGGCTCCAACGCCGACCCGGCCGAGTTCCAGGAGAACCCGCAGGCCTACGACATCCCGGACTCGGTCATCGGGTTCCTCAACGGGGACCTCGGCAACCCGCCCGGCGGGTGGCCGGAACCGTTCCGCAGCAAAGCGCTGAAGGGCCGGGAACTCAAACCCCGCGACGCGGAGATCACTGCCGAGGACGAGAAGAAACTCGCCGGCACGCCCGCGGAGCGCCGAAACGCCCTGAACACCCTGCTGTTCGCCGGGCCCGCCCGGGAGTTCACCGCGACCCGCGACACGTACGGGGACGTGTCCGTGCTGGGCACCGCGGACTACCTCTACGGCCTCCAGTCCGGCACGGAGCACGTCATCGAACTCGACCGGGGCGTCCGGCTCATCGCGACCCTCGAAGCCGTGTCCGAGCCCGACGAGAAGGGCATGCGGACCGTCATGTGCACCCTCAACGGACAGATGCGACCCGTCACCGTCCGCGACCGCAGCATCACCAGCGCCGTGAAGACCGCCGAGAAAGCCGACCCCGCCACCCCCGGCCACATCCCCGCACCCTTCGCCGGATCCGTCACCATCAGCCTCACCGAAGGAACCGCCGTCACCGCCGGAGACACCGTCGCGACCATCGAGGCCATGAAGATGGAAGCCAACATCACCACCCCCATCACCGGCACCATCACCCGCACCACCTTCACCGGCGTCCAACCCGCCCAGGGCGGAGACCTCCTCCTCGTCATCACCCCCGCCTGACGGCCTCCCGCGCCCGCCTGCCCACCGAGGGGACGGGCGGGCGCGGCTAGACTGCGTCGTGTGACCCACTACGACCTCGCGATCATCGGCTCCGGCTCAGGGAATACGCTCATCTCGCCCGCGTGGGACGACCGGAAGGTGGTCCTCGTCGAGGGCGGTACCTTCGGCGGTACCTGCCTCAACGTGGGGTGCATCCCGACGAAGATGTACGTCTACCCCGCCCAGCAGGCCTCGGCGCCCGCGGAGGCGTTCCGACTCGGAGTGGACCTCACTCTCGACGGCGTGCGCTGGAGGGACATCCGGGACAGGATCTTCACCCGGATCGACGCCATCTCGAGTGGCGGGAGGGACTACCGCGCGGACGAGCTCGAGAACGTGACCTTGATCGAGGAGTACGTGCGGCTCACGGGGGAGAAGTCGTTCGAGACTCCCTCGGGCGATGTCATCACCGCGGACCAGCTCGTGATCGCGGCGGGTTCACGGGCAGTCCTGCCCGAGATCCCCGGCATCGCCCTGCCCCAGGTCCACACCTCGGACACCGTGATGCGCCTGGACGAACTACCCCGCCGCCTGCTGATCGTCGGCGGCGGATACGTCTCGGCGGAGTTCGCCCACGTGTTCGGCGCCTTCGGGACCGATGTCACCATCGCCGTCCGCTCCGGCGGCATGCTCCGGCATCTCGACGGGACCGTGTCCGAGGCCTTCACGCGCCAGGCCGCCCACCAGTGGGACCTCCGGTTGGACACCGACGTCACGCAGATCGTTGCGAACGACGACGGCAGTGTGACGGCTCGCCTGAACGGGCCGGCCGGTCCGACGGAGATCGAGGTCGACGTCGTCCTCATGGCCGTCGGGCGCACGCCCAACACCGACAGGATCGGGGCAGCGGACGCCGGCCTGGACCTGCACGACGACGGCCGCCTGGCCGTGGATGAGTACCAGCGCGTCCTCCGCCACGGGGAGCCCGTCGAGGGGCTGTGGGCGCTCGGCGACGTGAGCAGCGCGCACCAGTTGAAGCATGTGGCGAACCACGAGGCGAACGTCGTCGCGCACAACCTGCTGCACCCCGACGCCCTCCGCGCCAGCGACCACCGTTTCGTGCCCGCGGCGGTGTTCTCGCACCCGCAGGCGGCCTCCGTCGGCATGACGGAGGAGGAGGCCCTCGCCCATGCCGAGGCGTCGGGAACCCTGATCGTCACCGCCGTCCAGCACTACGGCTCGACGGCGTACGGGTGGGCGATGGAGGACACCCAGGGCTTCGCCAAGCTCATCGCCGAGCAGTCGACAGGGCGCATCCTCGGCGCGCACATCCTCGGCCACGAGGCCTCGATGATCATCCAGCCCGTCATCCAGGCGATGTCCTTCGGCCTCGATGCGCACACCATGGCCCGGGGCCAGTACTGGATCCACCCGGCACTCACCGAGGTGGTCGAGAACGCGCTGCTGTCCCTTCGGACCGGCTGACTCCTCCGGTGCCTCGCCCCGGGGGCGAGGCACCGCGTCCCTAGACCGTGGCCCGCGCGTAGATCGACTCGACGACGTCCGAGTAGTCCGTCAGGACCTGCGCGCGCTTGATCTTGAGGGACGGTGTCAGGTGGCCGGTCGCCTCCGTGAAGTCGGTCGGGACGATCCGGAACACCTTGATGGCCTCCGCGCGGGACACCGTCGTATTGGCGCTGTCCACGAGGTCCTGGATCTCGGCGAGGACCGCCGGATGCCCGGCGGCCTCGGCCGTCGTGGTCCCGGCCGGCAGGTGGTGCCGCTCGAGCCAGCCGGGCAGCGCCTCCTCGTCGAGCGTGATGAGCGCCGAGATGAAGGGGCGCTGGTCGCCGAGCACGACGCACTGGGAGACCAGGGCGTTCGACCGGATGGCGTCCTCCAGCATCGCCGGGACGACGTTCTTCCCGCTGGCCGTCACGATGATCTCCTTCTTGCGGCCCGTGATGCGGAGGAAGCCGTCGTCGTCGAGTTCGCCGATGTCGCCGGTTCGGAACCACCCGTCGACGAAGGTCTCGTCGGTGAGGTCGGGTCGGTTGAAGTAGCCCTTCATGACGCAGACACCCTTCGTGAGGATCTCGCCGTCGTCCGCGATCTTCACGGCATTGCCGGGGAGCGGAGCGCCCACCGTGCCGATCCTGACGCGCTTCGGGGTGTTCACCGTGATGGGGGCGGTTGTCTCCGTCAGCCCGTAGCCCTCGAGCACCAGGAGTCCGATGCCGTGGAAGAAATGGCCCAGCCGGTCTCCCAGGGGTGCGCCGCCCGACACCGCGTACTGCACGCGCCCGCCCATGGCGGTGCGGATCTTGCCGTAGAGCAGCCGGTCGAAGACGGCGTGCTTCACTCGAAGGCCCAGCGGGATCCTGCCGGCCTGCTCGGCCTTCGACCAGGCGATGGCGACGTCGGCCCCTGCGTGGAAGATCTTGCCCTTGCCGCCGTCCTCGGCCTTCAGCATCGAGTTGTTGTACACCTTCTCGAAGACGCGCGGTACGGCCAGGATGAACGTCGGCTGGTAGCTCTGGAGGTCCGGGAGCAGGTTCTTGACGTCGGGGGTGTGGGCGACGGTGGCGCCGGCCGCGACGCACAGCACGGAGATGAACCGCGCGAAGACATGTGCCAGGGGCAGGAACATGATCGTCTGGGCGCCCTCGTCCACCACTTCGGGAAGGGCGGCAGCGGCGTTCTCGGAGAGTTCCACGAAGTTGCCGTGCGTCAGCTCGCAGCCCTTGGGTTTTCCTGTGGTGCCGGAGGTGTAGATGATCGTCGCGACGTCGTCGAGACCGGCGTAGGCACGCCGGTCGGAGAGGGTCTGCTCGTCGGTCCCGGCGCCGGCGGTCCGCAGCGTGTCGAGCCCGTCGCCGTCGAACTGCCAGACGTGCTGCACCGACCCGATGGTCCCCAGCGCCACCGCCTGGCGGACCACGTCCTCGTGGCGGGCTGATTCGACGAAGGCGCCGACGGCCCCGGAATCACCGAGGATCCACGCGACCTGCGCGGGGGAGGAGGTCTCGTAGACGGGAACCGAGACCGCGCCCGCGAACCAGATGGCGAAGTCGGCCAGCGACCACTCGTACCGCGTGCGGGCCATGATCGCCACGCGGTCACCCGGCTGCACGCCCGACGCGATCAGGCCCTTCGCGACGTCCTCGACCTGCCGGCGGAACTCCGTGGCCGAGATGTCCTGCCACTCGCCCGATGCGCCCTTGACGGCGAACAGCGCCGGATCGGAGGGCTTCGCCGCCTGCCGGACGACCAGGTCCGTCGTATTGGTCCGGCGGGGGACGTCCACGAGGACGGGAACGCTGATGTCGCGCACGATAACTCCTTTGGTATCACCTTGACCGGTCTCTTCAGCCTATAGGGTTACCCGCTCGAATTACTGTCCAGTACTGTACGAATCGGTAACGGCGGCGCGTCATCGCGCAGCACACGACGAGGAAGGGACCGCATGCCGATCATGCCCGAGGCGGCCGGCCCCCATGCCCGTCGGCTGCGCACGGAATATGGTCTCGCGTGGCGCGGCAACGGCCCGCTGACGGCACGGGCCGCCCGCAGCACCTTCCCCAATCCCGCACGGCGCGGCCTCTCGGTCGGCATCGACATCGGCGGGACGAAGGTCGCAGCGGGTGTGGTCGACGTCCACGGGCAGATCCTCGCCGAAGCGCGCCGCGCGACCCCGGGCCAGGACCCGCGCGCGGTCGAATCCGTGATCACCGACCTCGTCCGGGAGCTGTCCGCGGACTACAGGGTCCGTTCGATCGGCATCGGAGCGGCCGGGTGGATGGATTTGTCCAACAGCACGGTCCTGTTCAGCCCGCACCTCGCGTGGCGCAACGAGCCGCTGCGGAGGAACCTCGAGAAACTGCTCCGGCGGCGCGTTACGGTGGTGAACGACGCCGACGCCGCCGCCTGGGCCGAGTGGCGGTTCGGCGCGGGCCGCGGTGAATCCCGCCTCGTCTGCGTCACCCTCGGCACCGGCATCGGGGGTGCGATGATCCTGGGCGGGCGCGTGGAGCGCGGCCGGCATGGCGTCGCGGGGGAGTTCGGACACCAGATCATCGTGCCCCAGGGCCACCGCTGCGAGTGCGGCAACCGCGGGTGCTGGGAGCAGTACGCCTCGGGTAACGCGCTGGGACGCGAGGCCCGGGAACTCGCCGCAGCGAACTCCCCGGTGGCCCAGGCGGTCATCGCGGCGGCCCAGGGTGACAGCGCGGCCATCACGGGCGCGCTCGTGACCCGCCTCGCGATGGAGGGCGACCCGGCGTCGCGCGAGCTGGTCGACGACGTCGGGCAGTGGCTGGGACTGGGGTTGGCCAACCTGGCTGCCGCCCTGGACCCGGGGACGTTCGTCATCGGAGGTGGACTGAGCGCGGCCGGCGACCTGCTGCTCGAGCCTGCTCGGCGGGCTTTCGGAAGGAACCTGACGGGCCGCGGTTTCCGCCCGGCCGCACGCATCGAACGCGCGGCCCTGGGGCCCGAGGCCGGACTCATCGGAGCGGCGGACCTGTCCCGCCTGCTCTCCCGCAGCGGAACCTGACCGGTCGCCGTCCCACCGCGGGCAGCGCTAGACTTCCGCGCCGTCGTCCCCGATGTCGCGGTTCTTCGGCAGCTTCGTCACGAGGTAGCCGGCACCCGCGAGGAAGAGGGCCAGGACTCCGAGCGTGGCCGCCAGTGGCGCGTTCCGCCAGAACATGGCGAACAGGAGGAGCAGGATGGGCCCGCCCGCCGCTCCGATCCAGGCCAGGACCGTCAGGGGATCGCCCGAGCCGAGGGGCGGGGGCTCCTCCGGTGTGAAGCCCTCGTCGTCCTCCGGCTCGACGGGCTCGGAGTCCCGCGGCCCGCTGGGACGGAAGGGCTGGTTGCGGAAGATCGCGTCGGCACGCTCGCGGTCCGTCGGTCCGGCGGCGCCCGAGGCACCGGATTCGCCGCGCGCGTCGGTCCGTTCCCGTCCGGCGCCCCCGTCCGGATCCGTCCGTTCGGCGGCGGAGGAGCCGGACGCGTTCGGGGTGGGGGGATCCGCGGAGGTTCCTTCCAGGCGCGCCACCAGGTCCTGCCAGACTGCGTCATCCGTGGATTCGTTCGGTTCCTGACCTCGGGGGCCCATACGTTGCTACCTGCCGTTGCGTGCTGCGGCCCGGGTTCGGAGGGTATCCGGCCGGCGTCCTGGAAATCAGAGGGCGTGCTGATTCAATCGTGGACATCCGGCGCCCCTACGTCAACAGGCCGCTTCCCGGCCGGTCATGGCGTCCGGACTGCCGCCCCGAGGGGGCGGCGTCCGGAAGATCGCCGCCGTCGAAAGGCCTCGGCGCCCTTAGAGTAGGCTTCCACAGGAAAAAGCGGGCGGCATGCCGGATGCCGCACCGTCCATGCAGGGAGGCTGGCAGCGTGTTCTATTGGGTGATGAAGAGGATCATCGTCGGTCCGATCCTCAACCTCCTCTTCCGGCCGTGGGTGAAGGGTCTCGACAACATCCCCTCGTCCGGACCGGCGGTGATCGTCAGCAACCACCTGTCCTTCTCCGATTCGATCTTCCTGCCGATCGTCGTCCCGAGGCCCGTCGTCTTCCTCGCGAAATCCGAGTACTTCACGGGCAAAGGAGTCAAGGGCAGGCTGACCGCCCTCTTCTTCCGGTTGTCGAACCAGTTGCCGATGGACCGCTCGGGCGGCGCGGCGTCGTCGTCCTCGCTCACGGCGGGCATGGACATCCTGAACGAGGGTGGCATCCTCGGCATCTACCCGGAGGGGACCCGCAGCCCCGACGGACGCCTCTACCGCGGCAAGACGGGCGTCGCGAAGCTGGTGCTGGCCACGGGCGTGCCGGTGATCCCCGTGGCGATGATCGGGACGGACAAGGTGCAGCCCATCGGCCGCCGCATCCCCAACATCCGCCGCGTCGGCATCATCATCGGTGAGCCTCTCGACTTCACCCGGTACGAGGGACTGGAGGACGACCGTTTCGTCCAGCGGTCCGTCACCGACGAGATCATGTACGAACTGATGCGCCTGTCCGGGCAGGAGTACGTCGACGCCTATGCGAGCACGGTGAAGGAGCGCCTGGCAGCGGAGAAGGCAGCAGGCCGCAAGACGCCGAAGCCCGGAGCCGACAGTCGCCGGGCCGCCGTGCGGATCTCGAGCGACCCCGCCGGTCCGGCGCCGGGTACGGTCACGGAGATCGGCCGGGCCGCTCCGGCGGACAGGGCGACGCCGGCGGACGACGGGGAAGCCGGAACCGAAGCGGTGTGACGCTGCCGCCGGAGCGGCCCGGCCGGCTGTATGACATCGCGCTAAGCGGCGATGACAGGCCGAATCGGGGGCCGGGCTCGCAGCCAGTAGAATTTCCGTGTGACTGATTCACTAGCTCCCGTCCTTCCGCGCATCGCGGCTCCTGCCTCGTCCCCCACCGCCGGCCTCGATGCCTGGCGTTCGATGACCGCAGTCCAGCAGCCCTCGTGGCAGGACCCGGATGTCTATACGGCGTCGGTCAAGGAACTCTCGAGCCTCCCGCCGCTGGTCTTCGCCGGTGAAGTGGACGTGCTGCGTGAGCGGCTCGCAGCCGCAGCCCAGGGGAAGGCATTCCTCCTGCAGGGCGGCGACTGCGCCGAGACCTTCGACGGTGCGACCGCCGACAAGATCAGCGCGCGCGTCCGCACCATCCTCCAGATGGCCGTCGTCCTCACCTACGGCGCCTCGCTCCCCGTCATCAAGATGGGACGCATGGCCGGCCAGTTCGCCAAACCCCGTTCGTCCAACGACGAGACGCGCGACGGCGTCACCCTTCCCGCCTACCGCGGTGACATGGTCAACGGCTACGACTTCACGCCCGAGACCCGCGGGCACGACGCGTCGCGCATGGTGAAGGCCTACCATACCTCCGCATCGACCCTGAACCTGATCCGCGCGTTCACGCAGGGCGGGTTCGCGGACCTGCGGCTGGTCCACCACTGGAACAAGGGCTTCATGGCGAACCCCGCGCACTCACGCTACGAATCGCTGGCGCGGGAGATCGACCGTGCAGTGAAGTTCATGGACGCGTGCGGAGCGGACTTCGAGGCACTGAAGCGCGTGGAGTTCTTCGCCAGCCACGAGGCCCTGCTCCTCGACTACGAGCGCGCGCTGACCCGCATCGACTCGCGCACCTCCCTGCCGTACGACACCTCCGCCCACTTCCTGTGGATCGGGGAGCGGACACGGGACATCGACGGCGCGCACGTGGACTTCCTGTCACGCGTGCGGAACCCGATCGGCGTCAAGCTCGGGCCGTCGACGTCGGGCGACGATGCGCTCGCCCTGATCGACAAGCTCGATCCGAACCGTGAGCCCGGCCGGCTCACGTTCATCACGCGCATGGGCGCCCAGAACATCCGCGAGAAGCTGCCCAAGCTCGTCGAGCGCGTGACCGGCTCGGGTGCACAGGTCCTCTGGGTCACCGACCCGATGCACGGCAACACGGTGACCTCGCCCAACGGGTACAAAACACGCAACTTCGACGACGTCATCGACGAGGTGCGCGGCTTCTTCGAGGTGCACAACTCGCTGGGGACCTTCCCCGGCGGCCTGCACGTGGAGATGACGGGCGACGACGTCGCCGAGTGCCTCGGTGGGTCCGACCCGATCGACCAGGACGCGTTCATCGAGCGCTACGAGTCGGTCTGCGATCCCCGCCTCAACCACATGCAGTCGCTCGAGATGGCGTTCCTCGTCGCCGGAGCGCTGTCCAAGCGCTGACCCACCCGTTTCCGTTCAAGCACGGTGCACCGAAGGCGGCTACCCCTGGTAGCCGCCTTCGGTGTCCCGGATGGCTTCGGTGTCCCGGATGGCGGGGCCCCCGATCACGGAGTAGCCCGGGTCAGGTGACGGTGATACGGATCGTCGTCCCTTCGGGCTGGTCGCCCGTCGGACTCTGTCCGGCCACGAGGCCGAGGACGGCGCTGCCGAAGGTGTAGTCCACCTGCACGGTGAAGCCGGCAGCCTCGAGGGCCGCGACAGCCCGACCCTCGGGAAGCGAGAAGACGTTGGGGACCCGGACCATGCGTGGCCCCTTGGACAGCGTCAGGGTGATGCGCGTTCCCCGCTGCACCTCGCCCGAGGGGCTCTGTCCGAGGACGGCGCCGGCGGGCACGGTGCGGCTGTACTCGGCGGCGTCGTCCAGGACCGCCTCCAGCCCCGCCTGCTCCACCGCCGCGACGGCTTCCTGCTCGGGGAGGCCCGTGACGTCCGGGACGGCGACAGGCTCGGGGCCGAGCGAGACGACCAGGTCCACGGCGGAGCCGCGGCGCCGCTCGGCGCCCTGCTCGGGTACCTGCCGGACGATGATCCCTGCAGCCACCGACTCGTCGTACTGCTCCTCGATGGTTCCCACCGCGAAGCCGGCCGCTCCCAGTTCGGCAGCCGCCGTGATCTGCGTCCCGCCGAGCAGGTCGGGAACCCG
This sequence comes from Arthrobacter burdickii, assembly GCF_030433645.1. Taxonomy (NCBI): domain Bacteria; kingdom Bacillati; phylum Actinomycetota; class Actinomycetes; order Micrococcales; family Micrococcaceae; genus Arthrobacter; species Arthrobacter burdickii. The sequence continues at coordinate 3,073,653 of NZ_JAROCG010000001.1, read as the reverse complement.
GAACAGTTCGGGCCCCTTCGACACGATGACGTGGACCCGCTCGAACCGTCGGATCTCGGAGGATGCTGCGGGGTCGGTGCCGATCACCAGGCCCGGCAGCACGTTCTCGTCGAAGACCTCCTCGGTGGACAGCGACGCGATCCCTTCCTCGTCCAGTGCGGCCCGCGCCGTTGCGAGCGGGACGTCGGCGACGTCCGGCAGTGAGACAACACCTCCCGGGCCGGCCCCGAAGAACCAGCCGGCCGCGGCGGCGAGGCCCGCGAGGAGCACGAGGAGGACCACGAGCAGCCGCACTGAGCGCCGGGCAGTCCGTCCGTGCAGTGTGTTCTGCGGTCGTTGGGCCTGCCGCGCCTGCTGCCTCCTGGACGGCGGGCGGACGGTGCTCCCCGTCCTGCCACCCGTGGGACGGGCGCCGGTGGATGCTGCGGAGCCGTGGCGGTGCTGTTCGTCGGCAGGGCCGCCCTCTCCGGGACCGTCGTCGAACCCGTCCTCGTCGAACCCGTCCTCGTCGAAGCCCTCCTCGTAGACCCCGTCCTCGTCGAAGCCCTCCTCGTCGACGCTGCTGCCGAGGCGGGTGCCCTCTGCGGTCCTGCGCGGGATCCCACCGGCAAACGCGCCCGTGCCGGATGCGGCGGGCGGCGAGGACGGCATCGGTGGCACTGCCGGCACCGCGCCGAACACCCTCGTGGAGTTGGAGTCCCGGCGGATCACACTGGTGGCGTTGTCGTGGGCTGCAAGCGGCAGCACGTCCGTCGATCCCGGCGGGGAGGCAGCGTCGTCGCCTCCGAGGTCACGCCGGGAGAGCGCCTCGGTCCGCCCGTCGTCCGGGAGCCGCGGAACCACCGTCGCCGTGAGCTGGTCCTGGTGGAGCGCAGGGGAGGGGGCAGCTGCGGGCGCGAAGTCGAGTTCTTCGTCGGTCAGGGTCTGCCGGATGTGGCGCAGTTCGCCGAGCAGGGCCGAGCCGTCGACCGGGCGGTCCTCCGGGTCCCGCGAGGTGCACCACTGGACGAGCTCGTCGATGTCCGGCGCCAGTCCGGGGAGCAGCACGGACGGGGCGGGCACCTCCGACTGCGCGTGCTGGATCGCCACCTGGATGGGCGTCTCGCCCGTGAAGGGCTGGTGGCCCGTCAGGAGTTCGAAGAGCAGGACGCCCGTCGAGTAGATGTCGCTCTGGGCTTCCGCCGGCCTGCCGAGCACCAGCTCGGGGGAGAGGTAGGCCGCCGTGCCGACGAGGGTGGCCGTTCCTGTGGTCGCCGACACCGCGCGTGCGAGGCCGAAGTCGGCGATCTTCACCTGCCCGCCATCGGACAGGAGGACGTTCTCCGGTTTGACGTCGCGGTGGATCAAGCCGGCCTCGTGGGCCGCCGCGAGCCCTTCGACGACGGCATCCAGCAGGTCCAGCGCACGGCGGGGAGGAAGGCGGCCGTGCTCGCGCAGCACATCCCGCAGCGTCCTGCCGGGGACGTACTCCATCACGAGGTAGGCGACCGCCTGGCCGCCGATGGTGTCCACGCCCTGGTCGAGGACTCCGACGACACGGGGATGGGACAGGCGCGCGGCCGACTTCGCCTCCTGCTCGAAGCGGTCGACGAAGCCCGGCTCGTCCGCGAGGTGCGGATACAGGACCTTGAGCGCGACGCGGCGGTCCAGCCGGCGGTCCGTCGCCAGGTAGACGGTGGACATGCCGCCGCGGGCCAACCGCGACTGGACGACGTATCGCCCGTCGACGGTCGCGCCCTCGAGCGGATCCTTCCGTTGCTGGTGCACCATCCGATACTAAGCGCGCGCGGCAGAAGGGGCGGGACCACCACGCGATCCCGCCCCCGTACCATCCCGCATTCCACCGGCGCGCGGTAGGACCCGTGCCTGCCGGGCGCCGCCGGGCCGAGGAGTGGCCGGTCCTACCGGAAGTTCTTCTGGTGGGCCTTGATGGACGCGACGTACTGCTTGGTGTCCTCGAACATCCCCCGGGTCTGCACCGAGTACTGGCCCTGGTAGTACGAGGCGATGGCGATGTCCAGGGACGGGCTGGTGCGCACCAGCGAGCGGATGATCGCGATGCCCGCCGTCGCGTTGTCGTACGGATCGAGGAGGTTCAGCTTGCGGCCGACGAGGTCGCTCGCCCACTCCCCGGAGGAGGGGATGACCTGCATCGTGCCGATGGCATTCGCAGGAGAGACCGCCCGCTGGTTGAACCCCGACTCCTGGTGGGCGAAGGCGAGCGCGAGGCTGGGATCGACGCCCATGGAGCGGGCGGTGTCGGCGACGATCTGCTTCATCTCCGCGGGCGAGGGCGCGGGGAGTGAGTTGAGCAGTGCCTTGTTGGCGTTCGCGTCGGCAACGACCCTGTCGGGGTAGGTGTAGCCGAGGAAGGTCGAGGGGACGAGGTCGGAGGGAGCGGGAGCCGGAGCCGCTGTGGTGTCCTTGCCCGGGAGGATGAGTTTCTGCCCGGGGTAGATGACCGTGGCCGTCGTCATCCTGTTGGCAGCGAGCAGGGCCGAGAGGCTGACACCGTTACGGGATGCGATGGCACCGAGCGTGTCACCGGCCTTCACCGTGTAGGAGGCGGGTGCGGGTGCGGGTGCGGGCTGGGTCGCCTTCGGCGGCGTCGGCTGGGTGGTGACGGCGGTGAGCTTGAGCGTCTGCCCCGGGTAGATGGTCGAGGTGAGCGAGAGGTTGTTGGCCGTGAGGAGGCTCTGCAGGCTGACACCGTTGCGGGCGGCGATGGCGCCCAGCGTATCGCCGGCCTTGACCGTGTAGGTACTGACAGCGGGCGCGGGCGCGGGCGCCGGCTTGACGGGCGCGGGTGCCGGCTTGACGGGCGCAGGAGCCTGGCTCGCACCCGAGAGGCGGATCTTCTGCCCGGGGTAGATGGTCGAGGTGAGCGAGAGGTTGTTGGCCGTGAGGACGCTCTGCAGGCTGACGCCGTTGCGGGCGGCGATGGCGCCCAGCGTGTCGCCGGGCTTCACGACGTAGGTCGTCCCCGAGGAGGGAGCGGCCGGGGCGGGAGCGGGCGTGGCCGCAGGCGCGCTGCCTGTCAGCCGGATCTTCCGGCCGGGGTAGATGATGGTGCGCGTGGTCATGCCGTTGAGCTTGAGGACCGCGTCCGTGGACAGGCCGTAGCGCTTGGCGATCGCCCCGATCGTGTCGCCCGGCTTGATCGTGTACTCGCTGGGGACGGTCTGCGCCGAGATGGCGATGTTCCGTGCCGGTACCTGGCCGGCGACGAGGGCTGCAGGCACGACTGCACGCGACGGAAGGGTCACTGCCGCTGCTGCGAAGTGCCGGGCGGAGGATGTCTGCGGGGCGGGGGCTGCCGACGCCGGTTGGGCGAGGGCGACGGAAGAGAGAATCACCGCGGGCAGGGCGGCGGTGGTCACGGCGACGTTCAGGCCGCGCGGGCGTGCGCCGGCAACCTTCCGGCGGTTCCCGTTCAGCGGTGCATTCGATCGCTGGGCAGTCATGTTTCGTTCCTCGTCTGTTGGCGGCTGAGTCCGCGCGGACGCATGTACCCGAAGAGCTGGTCGTGGCCGGGTACCTGCACGTGCTGATGATGCTGGTGAGTTTCCTGTTGATACTGTTACTTGTGTGACTCCTGTGAATCTACACGAAAAAGGGAGTAGCACAAGGGGTGCAGAAAACGCGGAACCCTCCGCCCGGCGTGTCGCTGGGGGAGTGCTCGGGCGTCGGTCGGATCTCCGGCCGGGCTGCGCATGCCGCACGGCCCCTCAAGTGGAGTTGGCTGCCGGAGCATGGCACGCTTGGACGGTGACTGAACTCGAACAACTCGTCCCGGCCTGGCTCAACCTCCCGGAGGTGGCCGAGGCCCTTGATCTGCCGATCACCAGGGTGCACTCGCTCATCAGCGAGCGGTCCCTGGTCAGCGTGCGGATCGGAGAGCGCAACGTCCGCAGCGTGCCCGCCGATTTCCTGGTCGACGGCGATGTCCTCGACAGCCTGCGGGGGACCGTCGTCGTCCTGGCGGACTCCGGCTACGGCGATGAGGACATCATCCGCTGGCTCTACACCGATGACGAATCCCTTCCGGGCCGTCCGATCGATGCGCTCCGCGAGGGGCGGAAGACCGAGATCCGGCGTCGCGCCCAGGCAGCCGCCTGGTAGGAGGTCCTGCCTCGCCGGTGCGGAGGTCCTGCCTCGGGTCGGCCGGCGCTGCGTCTATGCGGTCCGGGTGACCGCCGCTTCCGCCAGCAGGTGCAGTGCGCGCCTGGACACGGCGTCGATCCCGAGCCCGGCCAGAGCCGAGAACGCCTCCTCCGACTTCTCCGCGATGAGTCGCTCGGTGTGGGCCAGCGCGCCGCTCTCGACGATCAGGCCGCGCAGCCTCCCGACTCCGGCGTCGTCCAGGGAGGTGTCGCCGAGCATCGCATTGATCCCGGCGCGGGCCTTGCTCCCGCTGGACCCCAGGGCGCGCGCAATCAGGAAGGTGCGCTTGCCTTCGCGGAGGTCGTCTCCCGCGGGCTTGCCGGTCACCTCCGGATCGCCGAACACGCCGAGGACGTCGTCCCGGAGCTGGAACGCCTCACCGAGCGGAAGGGCGAAGGCGGAGTAGGCCCGCAGCACCGCGTCGTCCGCTCCGGCCAGCGCCCCGCCGAGCATGAGCGGACGCTCCATCGAGTACTTGGCGGACTTGAACCGGAGGATGTTGAGGGCGCGCTCCTCGGCGACGGCCGGTGCCTGGTCCGGGCCGACGGCCTCCTCCAGGAGGTCGAGGTACTGCCCGGCCATCACTTCGGTGCGCATGCGGTTGAAGATCGTGCGGGCGGCACTGCCCGCGGCATCCGCGCACGAGGCCGTGAAGAGCTCCTCGCTGAAGGCGAGGCAGAGGTCTCCGGCCAGGATGGCCGCCGACACCCCGAAGCGCTCGGGGTCGAGGTGCCAGCCCGCGTCCGAGTGTCGGGCCGTGAACTGCCGGTGGACGCTCGGCCGTCCCCGACGCGTGTCCGACCGGTCGATGATGTCGTCATGGATCAGTGCCGCCGCCTGGAAGAACTCGAGCGCCGTCCCGGCGACGACCGGCGCCGAGGCGGACGGTGATCCGCCCGCAGCCCGCCATCCCCAGTAGCACAGGAGCGCGCGCATCCTCTTGCCGCCCCTCGTCAGGGTGGCGATGCTCGAGATGAGGGGGAGGGACTCGTCGGAGATTCCCGCCAGCACCTCCTGCTGCTCCGTGAGGAAGTCCTCGATCGTCTGCGTGAGCGAGGACCGGAAGCGGTCCTGCTCGGCGGAGACGATGTCGGAGATGGATCCGCCCGTGTCGGGGGTGGCAGGTGCGGACGGCATGGATCTCCCGGGCAGCTCGGCTGGTCGTGGTTCGTCCACTCTATCCGGCGGGCCCGGACGTCCTGCCGCCCGGTGTGCTCCGAGGACCATGCGGCAGGCGAGGCAGGTCGGGTAGGTCGGGGGATGGCAGGGGACGGGCCCGATGGCCGAGGTGTCAGTGATGCTGCGTACGATGTGTCCGTGCCGAATGACGAGGGACCGAGGATCGCTGAACACGCGGAGTGCTCCATCCTGCACATCGACATGGACGCCTTCTTCGTCTCGGTGGAACTCCTCGACCATCCCCACCTGCGCGGCGTGCCCGTCGTCGTCGGTTCCCCGTCGGGGCGCTCGGTCGTCCTGTCCGCTTCCTATGAAGCGCGCAAATTCGGGGTGCGCTCCGCCATGCCGATGGCCGTCGCGATGCGGCAGTGTCCCACGGCCGTCATCCTGCCGCCCCATCACGCGCGGTACTCGGAGGTATCGGGGCAGGTCATGCAGATCTTCCGTTCGGTGACCCCCGAGGTGGAGCAGCTGAGCGTGGACGAGGCCTTCCTCGACGTCTCCGGGTCCATCCGGCGGCTCGGCGGACCCCGCGCCATCGGCGAGCAGGTCCGGGCCGAGATCCGATCGTCCCTCGGCATCACCGCGAGCGTGGGAGCTGCGACCACGAAGTTCGTCGCGAAGATCGCTTCGACCCGGGTCAAGCCCGATGGCCTCCTGCTGATTCCGGGGGACCAGACGGTCGCCTATCTGCATACGCTGCCCGTATCCGCGCTCTGGGGTGTCGGCGCCAAGACGCAGGAAGTGCTCGCCCGGATCGGCATCCGGACCGTCGAGGATGTCGCCCATACTCCCCTGCCCACCCTCAAGAGGCTGCTCGGGGTGTCGGGCGAGCACGTCCACCACCTCGCCTGGGGAAGGGACCCGCGGCGGGTGGTCGTGTCGCGTCCGGAGAAGAGCATCGGCGCGGAGGAGACGTTCTCCCGCGACGTCGACGATTCGGATGTCCTGCGGCGGGAACTTCTGAGGCTCGCCCACCGCACGGCGACCCGGCTCCGGGCCTCCGGGTACCGCGCCGGGGGAGTCTCGCTGAAGCTCCGCTACGCGGACTTCTCCACGCTCACCCGGTCGAAGCGGCTCGACGAGCCGGTGGACAGCGCGAACGCCCTGTACGGTGCAGCAACAGCTCTCCTCGCAGCCCTGGGGGAGCGTCCCATGTCGGTCCGGCTGATCGGCCTGCGCGCCGAGTCCCTCGAGAGCGGAGGGGACGGCTCCACGCAGCTGACCATCGACCGGCGGGACGACAACTGGAGGATCGCCGAGCGCGCCCTGGACGACGTAAACCGGAAATTCGGGGACGCAGGGGTCGTCCCAGCGGGCCTCCTGTCTCCCCGTTCGGGGAGACGGCAAACGGGCGGGTCGGGCGAGCGCCCTGCGGGGAACCATGGACCCGATCCCGGGCCCGATGGGGCGAACCGCGCGGGAGTGCCATCGGCACCGGGAGCGCCGCCGGCACAGCGGGGGGACGATGGACGGAAACCGCGCCGTTGAGCCGATCCGAAGGCGAATAGCATTCGCCGGAACGGCCAATCAACCCCGCATTGTGACTTTGCACCTACCCCGTAGCAAACTAGTCTTTAACCCGGTAGCCCAACTGCCGTGGAGTACGCAAATCTCTTCTCCGGAGCCCGTGGTCAATGACCCTTCCGCCGGGAACCTGGTCCGCGTTCGAAACGTTGGTGGGGTGAAGGAACGTTGGTACCCATATCAAGGAGGCGGTCATGGCACTCTCGGAACACGAGCAGAGGTTGCTTGATCAGCTTGAACAGCAGTTGCATGCCGACGATCCGAAATTCGCGCACTCGATGGCCTCGGACACCCGGAAGTCGATGTCGACCCGGCGTCTCGTCATCGGATCGCTCATCACGATCGCCGGAATCCTCGTCCTTCTCGCAGGGATCGTCTACCAGAACATCTTCATCGGGGTGGTCGGCTTCCTGATCATGGGCGGCGGAGTGTATTTCGCGACCACGAAGTCCAGGCAGGTGGAGGCAGGGCAGCCGATGGGCAAGCCCTCGAAGGCGGCGTCCGGTGGCAAGACCGGATTCATGTCCAGCCTGGAGGACAAGTGGGACGAGCGGAAGCGCGACCAGACCTAGACCGGGGCGGCGTCCGCCGCCTGTACTCCTGCTGACGGCACGTGCTGCCGGAACGCCCAGAAAGAACCCGCCACGGCGGGTTCTTTCTTTTTTGCGCAGCTTCGACGCAACGTCACTGCAGCTTCGCCGCAGGTCCGGCGCAGGCTCACGGCAGCTCCGGGAGCCCTTCCACCGCGCCCTCCACTCTCCTCCCCGGAAACGCCCCCGGCCTGGCCCCCGCCGGTGCCGGAAAGGCCCCGGACCACGGGAGGAGCGACACGCGCCGCGCCGCGCCAGGCTGCGTTGACCGTGGAGAGTTGTGGAGTAAAGTGGGGAATATAAGAGCAAGGCAGCACCGGGCTGGGCTTGGCGGACTCAGAACAGGCGGTCAGGGATGTTCCTCGGAACTCACACCCCCCGCCTCGACGAGAAGGGCAGGCTCATCCTTCCTGCGAAGTTCCGGGAGGAACTGAGCGAGGGGCTGGTCCTCACAAGGGGTCAGGAACGGTGCATCTACGTGTTCAGCATGAGTGAGTTCGAAAGGGTTCACGAGCAGATGCGCGCGGCACCGATCTCGTCACGCCAGGCGAGGGACTACAACCGCATCTTCCTGTCAGGAGCCTCCGACGAGGTTCCCGACAAGCAGGGGAGGATCACCATCCCGCCGGCACTCAGGAGCTACGCGGGACTGGACCGGGACCTCGCGGTCATCGGCGCAGGAAGCCGCGCAGAGATCTGGGCGGCGGAGGCATGGGAATCCTATCTCGACGAGAAGGAGGCCGCCTTCTCCGACACGGATGAGGATGCCTTCCCGGGCATCATCTGACTCGGTACCACCAGTACGACCAGCACGACGAGCAGGACCAGCAGGGCACGGACGCAGCAACGACGACGCGGATGGGCAACGTCCCTTGGATGAGATCTCCAGCCGCCGGTGGTCGAACTCCTGGCTTCACTTCCCCGAAGCCAGGCGACGACCTTCCGGCCGGATGGGGATCTGATCTAAGAAGGCGGAGCTTCCTCCCGACAGCCTGCACACACCGAGACGATGTATGACGAGCTGTATGACGAGCTGCAGGGGAGAGAGTGCGCATGGGGGATGACCGGCCGACGGGTGAGCGCCACATTCCCGTCCTCCGCGACCGCTGCGTATCCCTCATCGCTCCAGCCGTCGCCTCCGCGGAATCCGCCGGACGCCGGGCCGTGGTGGTCGATGCCACCCTCGGAATGGGCGGGCACTCCGAGAGCATGCTCGAGCGGTTCCCCCAGGCCCACCTCGTTGGCATCGACCGTGACACCGAGGCCCTCGGACTCGCCGGCGAGCGGCTCGCCCCCTTCTCCGACCGCACGGACCTGGTGCACGCCGTGTACGACGAGCTGCCCGACGTCCTGGCCGACCTCGGCATCGACGGAGTCGACGGCGTCCTGTTCGACCTCGGTGTCTCGTCCCTGCAGCTGGACGAGCGGGACCGCGGGTTCGCCTACTCCTACGACGCGCCGCTCGACATGCGCATGGACACGAGCCGGGGGATCACCGCGGCCGAGGTCGTCAACACCTACGCTGCGGAGGACCTCCTCCGCATCATCCGGACCTGGGGCGAGGAGAAGTTCGCCGGGCGGATCGCGACGGCGATCGTGCAGGCCCGGCAGATCGAACCCTTCCGGACCACCGCGCAGCTGGTGGACGTCATCCGCGGGGTCGTGCCCGCAGCTGCAGCACGCACCGGGGGACACCCCGCGAAGCGCACCTTCCAGGCCCTGCGCATCGAGGTCAACGAGGAGCTGACCGTTCTCGAGCGCGCTGTGCCCGCTGCCATCGACTCGATCGTGACCGGCGGCCGTGTCGTCGCGATGTCCTACCACTCCCTCGAGGACCGCATCGTCAAGAGCGCCTTCTTCGCAGGGACGAAGTCCTCCGCACCCGTCGGTTTCCCGGTGGAGCTCGAGGAACACAAGGCCTATCTCCGCTCCCTGACGCGTGGCACCGAAGCGCCGACGGCGGCGGAGATCGAGGAGAATCCCAGGGCGGCATCGGCCAAGCTGCGGGCAGTTGAACGAATCAAAGCAGGACCCGTCGACAGGAACACCAGATGAGCCAGGCACTGACCGTTGAGAAGCGACACAGCGCTGCGGCCTTCTCGGGACACGGCGCTCTCGCCGTCGCGCCCGAGCGGCTCGCGGGACGCTACGCAGGAACGTCCCCGAAGCCCCGGACCCCGCTGTCGGTCGTGCCCGCGCGGCCGACCCGTCGCAAGGTGCCCTTCGCGGTCTTCAGCCTGCTCGTGCTGGCTGCCGCGCTGGCCGCAGTCCTCATGCTCAATATCTCCGTCTCGGGCACCCAGTACGAACTGGTGCAGCTCCGGAACCAGCAGGTCGCCCTGAGCCAGCAGAACGAGGCCCTGGTCCTCGAGATCGAGGGCAAGGAGGCGCCGCAGAACCTGGCGGCCGCCGCCACGAAACTCGGCATGGTCTCCTCCCCGACCTTCGGGACCATCGAGCTGGATTCGAAGAAGGTGACGGGCACCCCGGAACCCGCGACGGACAGTCCCAAGCCCGAAGTGCTGATCGCCGCTCCGAAGCTCGTCACCGAGCAGCCGGCCCCGGTAGCCGTCGAGGCACCGGTCGAAACGCCCGAGGAGGCTGCGCCCGCAGGCGTGGAGAGCGACGCCGGGCTGTCCGGTGCGGACCCCGGGACCGCGGACCTGGATGTCGCAGCGGACAGCTCGGCCTCGGGGACGATCCCGGGCCCCGAGCAGCTCGGCTCGGACCAGTAGCAGGCATACCCGCCGCTCTCCGCCCTGCACGTACTGATCGACAAGGATTCCTCCGTGACCCCTGCACGCACCGGCAGCCCTGACAGCCTGCGCCTGGCCCTCGGCTCGACCCGGCTCCGTGTGGGGCTGGCCTTCGTCCTCGTGCTGCTCCTGGTCCTCGGGGTGCGCCTGTTCCAGCTGCAGGCGCTCGACCTCAACGGGATGGCGCAGGCGGGCCTGTCCAAACGGCTCACCACCACGGCCGTGCAGCCGATCCGCGGGTCCATCGTCGACATGAACGGCAAGTACTTCGCCCGGAGCGTCGAGCGCTACGACATCGTCGTGGACCAGCGCCTGAGCGCCGTCGAGGAATTCGACCGCAGCGTCCCCGATGCGGACGAGCGCGAGACGGACATCCCGATCGACCAGGGCTTCGCCGAACTCTCGGCCGTCCTCGGCATCGACGCCGAGACCCTCAAGGGCTCCATCATGGGGGACAAGAGCTTTAACTACGTCGCGAAGTCGGTGACCCCCGAGGTCAAGGACCGCGCCCTGGCCGTCGGCATCCCCGGTGTCTACGCCGACAAGACCAGTGTGCGCACCTACCCGGCGGGCCCGGTCGCAGGGTCCGTCATCGGGTACGTGGGCGCGGACGGCGCGCCCCGGTCCGGGCTCGAGGTCTCCCTCGACGACCAGCTCACGGGAGAGGCCGGCAGCCGCACCTTCGAGATCGGCGGCGACGGCATCCGCATCCCCTACGCGACCAACGAGGACGTGCCGGCCGTCGACGGCGAGAGCGTGCGCCTCACGATCGACCAGGACCTCCAGTGGTTCGCGCAGCAGACCATCGCCTCCCAGGTGAAGGACTACAACGCCGAATGGGGCAACATCGTCGTCGTCGAGACGGAGACCGGCGCCATCCGCGCGATGGCCGAGTCGACGACGCTCGACCCGAACGATCCCGAGGCGACACCGGCCGACAAGCGCAGCCCGAACTCCGTCAGCGCCTCCTTCGAGCCCGGCTCGACGACCAAGGTCATCACCATGGCGGCAGCCCTCGAGCAGGGACTCATCGAGCCGACGTCGAAGTTCGTCCTCGACAACCGCTACACGGTGGGCGACCAGACGTTCAAGGACGCGTGGGAGCACGGGACCGAGAAGCGGACGGCCGCTGGCATCCTGGCGAAGTCGATGAACACCGGAACCGTGCAGATCGGCCAGAAGCTGACCAAGCAGGAGCGCTACGACTGGCTCAAGAAGTTCGGCATCGGCGAGCCGCTCGGCACGGGACTCGGCGAGGAGAACCAGGGCCTGCTCACCACCCCGGACAGCTGGGACGACCGCCAGCAGTACACGGTCCTCTTCGGGCAGGGGCTCACGCAGACCGCCCTGCACACCGCGATGGTGTACCAGACGATCGCGAACGACGGCGTGCGCCTGCAGCCCCGCCTGATCGACGCCTACATCGACCCGGACGGCACCGAGCACAAGGTGCCCGAGGCGGAGGGCACGCGGGTCGTGTCCGAGGAGACCGCGGCCGAGACGCGGAAGATGCTCGAGACGGTCACCGAGGAGGGCTCCGGCAAGTCCGGCGAGCTCGACCAGTACCGGGTCGGGTCGAAGACCGGCACGGCCGAGGCCCCCGGCGCCACCGGCGGCTACGACGGCTACACTCTGTCCTATGCCGGGATCGCGCCGATCGAGGATCCCAAGTACGTCGTGGTGGTCACGCTCCAGCGTCCCCAGGGTGACCTGTACTACCTGATCCCCGGTCTGTCCTTCCAGAAGGTCATGAAGCAGGTCCTCAACTCGAACAACGTTCCGGCCTCGACGACGAAGCCGGACATCTACCCGGTCGAATACTGACCCGGAGGCCACAGCACCGTGCAACTGAACACTTCGCAGGGGGCCCCCGCCTCCCTGATGCGGCCGCGCGCCCCGCACCCGGTCGAGCTCTCGGCGGCCCTCGCCGCCGCCGGCGTCGGTCCGGCGGCGCAGGACGGGCTTCCCACCGTCACCGGCATCACCCTCGACTCGCGGTCGGTCCTCCCCGGCGATGTCTATGCGGCCCTGCCCGGCGCGGCCCGGCACGGCGCCGAGTTCGCGGTGCAGGCCGTCCGGGCAGGCGCACTCGCGATCCTGACGGACGAGTCGGGCGCCCGCATCGTGGCCGAGGCGGCCCGTGGCGGCGGCGTCGACCTGCGGATGCCGCCGGTCGTCGTCGTCCCCGATCCCCGGCATGCGGTGGGACCGCTCGCCCGGGAGATCTTCTCCGGTCGCCAGGACGACCGGGCAGGTGCTCCTCCGGCCCTGTTCGGCATCACCGGAACGAACGGGAAGACCACCTCCACCTACTTCCTCAATGCACTCCTCGAAGCGCTCGGCAGGTCCACCGGACTCATCGGCACCATCGAGATCCGCGCCGGCGCCGACGCCATTCCCAGCGCCCTCACCACGCCGGAGTCGCCGCAGGTGCACTCCCTCCTCGCGCTGATGCGGGAGCGGGGCCTCGACGCGGCCTCCATGGAGGTCTCCTCGCACGCACTGGAGTTCGGTCGCGTCGACGGCGTGCGCTTCGACGTCGCCGGCTTCACCAACCTCACGCAGGACCACCTCGACCTGCACGGGACCATGGAGGACTACTTCGCCGTCAAGGCCACACTCTTCACGGCAGAGCGCTGCCGCCGGGCCGTGGTGCTGGTCGACGACGTCTGGGGCCGCAGGCTCGCCGACGCGGCCGATGTGCCCGTCCTGACAGTGCGGACCGGCGAGGACGGGGGAGACCCAGCAGCGGACTGGACGGTGACAGGCGTCGGACCGAGCGGCCTCGGCCACGCGTTCGTCCTGGCGGGGCGCACGGGGGAACACCTCCGCGTCCGTACCGGCCTGCCCGGGACGTTCAACATCTCCAATGCAGCCCTCGCGACGATCATGGTCCTCGCGTCGGGGGTCGCTGTGGAGGATATCCAGCGCGCGCTGGATGCGCACGATCCCTTCACCACCGAAGTGCCCGGACGCATGCAGCTCATCGGCGAGAACCCCGCCGCGATCGTCGATTTCGCGCACAACCCCGACGCCCTCGAGCGGACCCTCGCCTCGGTCCGCCGGCCGGGCGGCCGGGTCATCTCCGTGTTCGGGGCCACCGGCCAGCGTGACGAGACGAAGCGCCCCATCATGGGTGCCGTGGGAGCGCGGCTCTCGGACATCCTGATCGTGACGGATGACGACCCGCACGACGAGGACGACGCCGTCATCCGGGCCGCCGTCCGGTCGGGTGCGGATGCGGCCGTCCGGGAGGAGGGACTCGACTGCGAGGTGCTCGAGGTCTTCCCGCGCGCCGATGCCATCGACCGTGCCGTCGCCCTCGCAACGCCCTCGGACACCATCATCATCGCCGGGCGCGGCCACGAGGTGTGGCAGGAAGTGAAGGGCGTGAACCTGTCCCTCGACGACCGCGTCGAATTGCGGTCCGCGTTGACAAGGCACGGATTCTCTGTGCTTTCCGCCTCCGGGATAGAGTCCTGAACCGTCATGATTGAATTCAGCGCAGCCGAGATCGCGGCACTCACGGGCGGTGTCCTGGTGGGAGCCGGAACCACCTCCATCACCGTCACCTCCGCAGCCACCGACTCCCGCGAGTGCGTGCCCGGGTCCCTGTTCGTCGCCAAGCCCGGCGAGGAGTCCGACGGGCACCTCTTCCTGGGAGCCGCCTTCGAACGCGGGGCCGTCCTGGCGCTGGCCGAGCGCGAGGTCTCCCGTCCCGACGGGACGCCGTTCGCCGCCGTCGTCGTGCCCGATGCCGTCCTCGCGATGGGCGAGCTGGCCGCCGAGACGGTCCGCCGGCTCCGCGGGAACGGAGAGGTGACCGTCATCGGCATCACCGGCTCGGCAGGGAAGACCACCACCAAGGACCTCCTTGCCGGCATCCTGGCGGCGGAGGGGCCGACGGTCGCGCCGCGCGGCTCCTACAACGGCGAGGTCGGGGTTCCGCTGACCGTCTTCGAAGCAGGGTGGGACACGCGGTACCTCGTCATCGAGATGGGTGCCACCAAGCCGGGACACATCGCGTACCTCGCATCGCTCGTCCAGCCCGACGTCGGCGTCGTGCTCGGCGTCGGATCGGCGCATGCGGGCGAGTTCGGCGGGGTCGAGAACATCGCCCGGGCCAAGGGTGAACTCTTCGAGGCCCTCGCACCGTCCGGCACGGCCGTCATCAACGCGGACGACGAGCGCGTCCTCGCGATGCAGGGGCGTACCCGTGCGCGGACAGCGTTCTTCACGTCCTCGGAGGACTTCGCGGCGGACGCGGACGTGGTCCGGGCGCGCAACAGCACCACGAACGCCGACGGCAACCCCTCCTTCCTGCTGGTCTTTCCCGACGGCAGCGAGCACGACGTCGTCTCGCCGCTCCTCGGCCTGCACCACACGACCAACCTGCTCGCGGCGGCGACCGTCGCCTACGAGCTCGGCTGCGCCCCGGAGCGCATCGCGTCGAGCCTCCGGGAGCAGGCCGCGGCGAGCCGCTGGCGCATGGAGCGCACCGATCGCGCCGACGGCGTGACCGTGATCAACGACGCCTACAACGCCAATCCCGAGTCGATGCGCGCAGCGCTCCGGACGCTCGCCGAACTCGGCCGCGGACGCCGCAGGACCTGGGCGGTGCTCGGCGAGATGCTCGAGCTCGGGGACCGCTCCATCGAGGAGCACGACCTCCTGGGCCGCGTGGTGGTGCGCCTGAACATCTCGAAGCTCATCTGCGTGGGACCCAACACCCGGGCGCTGTTCAACGGCGCCGTGCTCGAGGGTTCCTGGGGGAGCGAGGCCGTCCACGTCGACGACGTCGAGGCCGCCGAGCGGCTGCTCGCCGCCGAGCTGGAGCCGGGTGACATCGTCCTGCTCAAGTCCTCGAACGGCGCAGGACTGCGCTTCCTCGGGGATCGTGTGGCCCGGGCCCTCCCCGCCCCGCCGGCGCCGGCCGGCAGCCAGGGTGGCGCCCCGGACGGCCCGCCAGGGAACACCCCGGACGAGGATCCCGCCGCCAAGAACGCACACGTCGAAGCCGGCAGTGGACCTGACGCTTCCGGAAAGGCCCAGCAGCCGTGATCGCACTCCTCATAGCCTCGGCCTCGGCACTCTTCTTCGCCCTCGTCGGCACGCCCCTCTTCATCCGGTTCCTCGTGACCAAGGGGTACGGCCAGTTCATCCGCGACGACGGTCCGACGGCCCACCACACCAAGCGCGGCACTCCCACGATGGGTGGGGCGGTGATCGTCGGATCGGTGCTGCTGGCCTACTTCCTGACGCACCTGCTCATGATGGCGACAGGCTCGACGGTGGGAGGTCCCAGCGCATCGGGAGTGCTGCTGCTGTTCCTGACCGCCGGCATGGGGCTGGTGGGCTTCGCCGACGACTTCATCAAGATCTCCAAGCAGCGCAGCCTCGGCCTGAGCGCACCGGCCAAGATCATCGGGCAGACCGCCGTCGGTGTGACCTTCGGTGTCCTGGCCCTGAAGTTCCCCGACGACGCCGGGCGCACCCCGGCATCGACCGCTATCTCGTTCATCCGTGACACGCCGATCGACCTGGCATTCGCCGGAACCCTGGTCGGGGCGATCCTCTTCGTCGTGTGGTCCAACCTGATCATCACGGGGGCGAGCAACGGCGTGAACCTCACCGACGGTCTGGACGGGCTGGCAGCCGGCGCGTCGGTCCTCGTCTTCGGCGCCTACCTGCTGATCGGTATCTGGCAGAGCAACCAGAACTGCGGTTCGCCCGGCGCGGGAAGCGTCTGCTACGAGGTGCGCGACCCGCTGGACCTCGCGCTGATCGCGGGCGCCATGTGCGGAGCACTCATCGGCTTCCTCTGGTGGAACACCTCACCCGCGAAGATCTTCATGGGTGACACCGGCTCGCTGGCCATCGGCGGCGCGATCGCCGGGTTCGCGATCCTGTCCCGCACCGAGCTCCTCCTGGTGATCCTGGCCGGACTGTTCGTGATGATCACGCTGTCCGTGATCATCCAGGTGGGCTACTTCAAACTGTCGGGCGGCAAGCGCGTCTTCAAGATGGCACCCCTGCAGCACCACTTCGAACTCAAGGGCTGGCAGGAGGTCACGGTGGTCGTCCGGTTCTGGATCCTCGCCGGGCTCTTCGTGGCCAGCGCACTCGGAATCTTCTATGCGGAATGGGTCGTCGGATGAGTGAAGCGGACGGCACCGCCGGTGCCCCTCCCTGGGAGACGCCGCGCGTCAGGGACCTGACCACCTGGGATTCCGGCTGGGCGGGCCTGCGGGTCGTCGTCGCCGGCATCGGAGCGTCCGGCTTCTCCGCAGCTGACACGCTGATCGAGCTCGGCGCCGTCGTCGTCGTGGTGGACGGCGGTGCGACCGAGGAGAACGAGGCGAAGGCCGACACCCTGCGCATCGTGGGAGCGCACGCCGTGCTGCTCGGCCCGGACCATGCCGACTCGCTGCCGCTCGTCGACGGCGAGCAGGCCGACCTCGTCGTGACCTCCCCCGGCTGGCGGCCCACCCAGCCGCTCCTCGCCGAGGCAGCAGCCGCCGGCGTGCCGATCTGGGGCGACGTCGAGCTCGCATGGCGCGTGCGCATCCGCGAGGGCCGCCCCACCGCCGAATGGCTGACCATCACGGGGACCAACGGGAAGACGACCACCGTCGGCCTGACGGAATCCATGCTCCTCGCCGCCGGGAAGCGCGCGGTCGCGGCAGGCAATGTCGGCACACCGATCCTCGACGTCATCCGCGACCCTCAGGGCTACGAGTTCCTCGCCGTCGAACTGTCCAGCTTCCAGCTGCACTGGGCCCACTCCATCTCGCCGCTCGCGAGCGTCTGCCTCAACATCGCCGAGGACCACGTGGACTGGCACGGCAGCTACGAGGCCTACCTCGCCGCGAAGGCCTCGGTCTACGAGCGGACGAAGATCGCCTGCATCTACAACGTCGAGCAGCGCGAGACGGAGGAGATGGTCGAGGAGGCCGACGTCGTCGAGGGCTGCCGGGCCGTCGGCTTCACGACCGGCATGCCGTCCATCAGCATGATGGGCGTCGTCGAGGACCTGCTCGTGGACCGCGCCTTCATCGAACAGCGCAAGGATTCGGCCGCCGAGCTCGCCTCCATCAGCGAGCTCGGGGAGGTCGTCCCGCGGCACCTGGTGGCCAACGCCCTGGCGGCCGCGGCCCTCGTCCGCGCCGCTGGCATACCGGCGTCGGCTGTGCGCGACGGCATCCGGGCCTTCCAGCCCGGGGACCACAGGATCCAGGTCGTCGCGAACGAGGGGGGAGTGCTCTGGATCAACGATTCGAAGGCCACCAATCCCCATGCGGCCTCGGCGTCGCTGGCGTCGTTCTCCTCCGTGGTCTGGATCGCCGGCGGGCTGTCCAAGGGAGTCTCCTACGACGACCTCGTGAAGACCCATGCACGGCGCCTCCGAGCCGTCGTGCTCCTCGGCGAGGACCCGGAACCGCTCCTGGGCGCCCTCTCCCGACACGCAGCCGATGTTCCGGTCTCCCTCCACCCCAGCCTTCACACTGGACAGGGGAGCGGCGGCGGATCGTCCGATCCGGTGACCAGCGATTCCCTGATGCAGTGGGCCGTTGCCGAAGCCGGGCGTCTCGCCCGGGACGGCGACACGGTCCTGATGGCTCCGGCCGCTGCCTCTATGGACCAGTTCTCCTCCTATGCGCATCGGGGAGCCGCCTTCATGGCGGCCGTCGGGGCACGTGGCGGACAGGGGACAACCGCGAAGGAGTCGTAATGGTGGCCACCCCAACCAGGCCCGGAGGACGCAAGCCCTCCGTCCGGCCGGTCCGGATCAAGGAAGCGGGCAGGACCGCCAGCCCCGGCAACGCCATCCCGGCGGGCAGCACGACCGCCGGGAGTGCCGCCGCCAGGGCGAGGACCATCAAGCCCGGCGGGCCGGCGGCGGCGGAGCACCCCACCGACTCCGAGCGGGCAGGCAGGGGCGTCCGCGCGCTGGTGAAGCGCGGCTGGACCTTCCTCGAAGGCTCCGACCGGGCCCCTTCCGGGTCGAGCTACTACCTGATTCTCGGCTCGGCCCTCGCGCTGACCGCCATCGGGCTGATGATGGTCCTCTCGGCCTCGTCCGTCGAGGCCATCTCCGAGGGCAAGCACACCTTCGACCTCTTCCTCAAGCAGGCCATCTGGGCCGGGGCAGGCCTCGTCCTGATGCTCGTGCTGTCCAGGCTCGGGCCCCGCGCCTACAAGGCACTCGCCTGGCCCAGCCTCGGCATCGCCATCGCGCTGCTGGTCCTGGTGCTCCTGATCGGTGTGGAGATCAACGGCAACAAGAACTGGATCCGCATCGGCTCCCAGACCTTCCAGCCGTCCGAGCCGACGAAGCTCGCACTGGCACTCTGGTTCGCCGCGGTGCTCGAGCGGAAGAAGGGGCTCATCCGGGACTGGAAACACGCCATGATCCCGGCGCTGCCCCTCGGCGGCCTGCCGATCGGCCTCGTCCTCATCGGCGGGGACCTCGGAACCGGACTCGTCCTCATGATGATCGCAGGAGCGGCGCTGTTCTTCGCGGGTGCGCCGCTCAAGCTGTTCTCCCTCGCCGGAGCCGTCGCGCTGGCGGGGTCCCTCCTGATGGTGGCGACGAGCTCCAACCGCGGTGGGCGCATCAGCGCGTGGCTGGGCCTGAACTGTGACGACGGCGCCGACCTCTGCCTGCAGTCGAACAACGGCCTGTTCGCCATGGCCTCCGGCGGCTGGTTCGGCGTGGGGATCGGACAGAGCCGGCAGAAGTGGAACTGGATCCCGGAAGCGCACAACGACTTCATCTTCGCGATCATCGGCGAGGAGTTCGGGCTGATCGGCACCCTCGTGGTCGTGCTCCTGTTCGGCATCCTCGCCGTGGCCACCATCCGGGTGGCACTGCGCTACACCGATCCCTTCGTGCGGATCCTCATGGGGTCCGTCCTCGTCTGGATCATCGGCCAGGCCTTCGTCAACATCGGCATGGTCACGGGCCTGCTGCCCGTCATCGGTGTACCGCTGCCCTTCATCTCCTACGGCGGCTCCGCGCTGACGTTCACGCTTGCCGCCGTCGGCGTCCTGCTCTCCTTCGCGCGGAAGACACCGCACGCGCCCGCCCCGGCAGGCGCCCCTGCCACCACCTCCGGAAGAAGCCACGTCCTTTCATGACCTCCCCCTCTGAACGCACGGTTGAACGCACGGTTGAACGGACGGTTGAACGGACGGTTGAACGGACGGTGTCCGTCGTCCTCGCGGGTGGCGGGACAGCCGGGCACGTCAGCCCCCTGCTCGCCATCGCCGGAGCGATCATCGAGCAGCGTCCCGGAACACGCATCACGGCCGTCGGAACCGAAGCAGGCATGGAGACGCGTCTGGTCCCTGCCGCCGGGTTCGAGCTGCGGACGATCGACCGCGTGCCTCTGCCGCGGCGGCCGTCGACCGACCTCGTCAAGCTCCCGGTCCGCCTCGTGCGCGCCGTCCGGCAGGCGCGCACCATCCTGTCCGACGCGGCGGCCGACGTCGTCGTCGGCGTGGGCGGGTACGTCTCCACCCCGGTCTACCTCGCGGCCTGGACGCGACGCGTGCCCGTCGTGATCCACGAGGCGAACGCGCGTCCCGGCATCGCAAATCGAGTGGGTGCCCGGATCGCGGCACGCGTCGCCGTCGCGTTCGAGGGGACGGGACTCGCCGATGCGGTCCTGGTCGGCATGCCGATGCGCAGGAGCATCGCGGATCTCGACCGCGCGGCAGCCCGGGCCGAAGCCCGTGCCTCCCTCGGACTCGAGCCGGACCGTCCGACCCTGATCGTGACCGGCGGATCCTCGGGCGCGGCGAGCCTGAACCGGTCCCTTGCCGCGGCGGTCCCCGAACTGACCGCCGCCGGGGTGCAGGTCCTCCACATCACCGGGCGCGGCAAGCAGGTACCCGGCGACGACGGCGCCCCGCTGGCGGCGCCCGGCTACCATCAGGTCGAGTTCGTCGACGGGATGGAGCGGGTCTACGCAGCAGCAGACCTGCTCGTCGCCCGTGCCGGTGCCGCGACCGTGAGCGAGATCAGCGCGGTGGGCCTGCCCGCCGTGCTCGTCCCCCTGCCGCACGGCAACGGGGAGCAGCGGCTGAACGCTGCCGGACTCGTGGAGTCCGGCGGGGCCATCCTGGTCGACGATGCTGCGTTCACCCCCCGGTGGATCCGGGAGAACGTGCTGACACTCGTCACCGACCCCGTGCGGCTCGACGGGATGTCGGCGGCCTCGTATGCGCAGGGCGTCCGTGACGCGGACCGGCGGATGGCCGATCTGGTCCTCGCCGCGGCGGGAACCGGACGATGAGCGCCGGACACGAGGCGGCAGGGCCGGTGGTTCCGGCCCTCCTGAACATGGCAACGACGACGGCCCGGAGATCGGGCGGAACGGAAGGCAGCGGTATCGCAACGAGCAGCACCGCGCCGGCACGCGAGGCCGGACTGCAGGAACCCGTGCACTTCATCGGACTCGGCGGCGCAGGGATGTCGGCTGTCGCGCGGGTCCTGCTCGGCCAGGGCCTGCGGGTGTCAGGGTCGGACGCCGCCGAGTCCCGGGGCCTCCGCGCGCTGGCGGCGCTCGGCGCGGACGTGACCGTGGGCCACTCCGCCGATGCCGTCCCCGAGGCAGGGACGGTCGTCGTGTCCTCGGCCATCCGCGACACGAACCCGGAACTCGCCGAGGCCCGCCGCCGGGGGCTCCCCGTCCTGCACCGCTCCCAGGCACTCGCAGCCGCCATGACCGGGCGGCAGGCCATCGCCGTCGCGGGCACGCACGGGAAGACGACGACGACGGCCATGATCACCGTGCTGCTCCGCAGCGCCGGGCTCCGCCCGTCCTTCGCCATCGGCGGGGACGTCGCCGCCCTCGGCGTCAACGCCGAGTGGACCGGAGGGGACGTGTTCGTGGCCGAGGCCGACGAGTCGGACGGGTCCTTCCTGAACTACACGCCGGGTATCGCCGTCGTCACCAACGTCGAAGCGGACCACCTCGACCACTACGGCACCGCCGACGCCGTCCACTCGGCCTTCCGGGACTTCGCACAGCGCCTTCCCGAGGACGGGCTCCTCGTCGCCTGCGCCGACGACGCCGGGGCTGCGGCACTCGCCGCAGGCGTCCCCGCGGAACGCCGCGTCCGGACCTACGGCTACGCCGCAACGGCGGACATTCGAATCAGCGGGACCAGGGCTGCCGGCAGCACCACCGCCAGCCTGCTCTCCTTCCTCGTCGACGGCCTCGATGCCCAGCAGGAACTCCAGCTTCGCGTCCCGGGCCGCCACAACATCCTCAATGCCGCCGCGGCGTTCGCCGTCGCGCTGGAACTCGGCGTCGATCCGGCCGTCGCAGCAGCTGGGCTGTCCTCCTTCTCCGGCGCGGCGCGCCGCTTCGAGGCGAGGGGAGAGGGCGACGGCGTCCGGGTCTTCGACGACTACGCGCACCACCCGACGGAAGTACAGGCGGCGCTGACCGCGGCCAGGACGGTGGCGGGGGAGCACCGGGTGCACGTCCTCTTCCAGCCGCACCTCTTCTCGCGTACCCGGGAATTCGCCGCCGGCTTCGCCGACGCGCTGGCCCTGGCCGACACCGCGACCGTGCTCCCGGTCTATGCGGCGCGCGAGGACCCCGTCGACGACGTCGGAGGCTGGACGATCACGCAGCTCATGCCCGGAGCAGGCGCCGCATACAGTGAGGACCCTGCCGAGGCCCTGCGCACGGTGACGGGCCACGCACGGTCCGGCGACATCATCCTCACCATCGGCGCGGGGGACGTCACGCAGTACGGGAACCAGCTCGTCGGCCTGCTGAAGGAGCGCGCCACCGCACCCGGACCATCGGTGGCTGGGGCGTGACGCCGAGGAAGCCTCCCGTCACGCGTGCCGCGGACCGGGGGAGCGGGAAGGTCTCGCTGCTCGACCGGGCGGACGGCCCGCTGCCGCGGGGCAAGATCCTCGATTTCCCGGCTCCACGGCGGACGCACCGGGTGCGCAACGTGGTCCTCGCGATCACCGCGGTGCTGCTGTGCCTGGGCGGCGTCGTCGCGTACGTGGTCTTCTCGCCTGCGCTCGCGCTGCGGACCGTCGTGGTGGAGGGCAACTCGCTGGTTCCCACGGCCGAGGTCGACACGGCGCTCGCTCCGCTGATGGGGACGTCGCTGACGCGGATCTCGCCGGACCAGGTGCGCGACCTGCTGGCGGACAAGGCGCCCATCGAGGACGTCGAGATCGCGGCCGAGCCGCCGTCGACGCTCGTGGTCACGATCCAGGAGCGCGTGCCGGTCGCGGTGCTGCAGAGCAGTCGCGGGTTCGTGCTCATCGACTCCGAGGGGCGCCAGCTGTCGAGTGTCGCCCGACGCGAGGAGGTCAAGCTGCCACTGATCGACGGCGGGACCAACGCGGTCAACTCCGAAGTCTTCTCCTCGATCACCGCGGTCCTGGCCGAGCTGCCCGTCCCCGTCCTGTCCCGGCTCAAGAGCGCATCGGCCGGGAGCGTCGACTCGATCCAGCTGTCGCTGTCCGGGGACCAGAGGATCTTCTGGGGGAGCGCCGAGCGCAGCGCCGAGAAGGCGAAGGTACTCGAGGCGCTGCTGGCGATGCGCGCCACGGACCCGCCGGTGAAGGAGTTCGACGTGAGCACTCCCGACCGTCCCGTGACGCGGTGAGGTCGGAACGTGGTCATCGGAAGGCGGGCGGAAGTCTAACCTTAAGGAGGCGCACAGCGAGCGACATGCCGACACGCGGCGTTCGGTCATTGCAACGCGGAACGCTTGCACCTAGCGTCAAACATAGAAGTTACTTGACATAACGTTAACTCTCAACCTGAACGTTAACGTTTTTCGGGTAAAGGTTGAGGCCGGATTCCCGGCAGCCCCCGTACAGCACACAGATTCGAACAAGGGACACAGGACGTGGCAGCACCTCAGAATTACTTGGCCGTCATCAAGGTCGTCGGCATCGGCGGCGGCGGCGTGAACGCCGTCAACCGCATGATCGAGGTGGGACTCCGCGGCGTCGAGTTCATTGCCATCAACACCGATGCACAGGCGCTCCTCATGAGTGACGCCGACGTGAAGCTCGACGTCGGACGCGAACTCACGCGCGGCCTCGGTGCCGGCGCCGACCCGGAGGTCGGCCGCCGCGCCGCGGAGGACCACTCCGAGGAGATCGAGGAAGTCCTGCGCGGGGCGGACATGGTCTTCGTCACGGCAGGAGAGGGCGGCGGTACGGGTACCGGCGGCGCTCCCGTCGTCGCCCGCATCGCGCGTTCCCTCGGCGCCCTCACCATCGGCGTGGTCACGCGCCCGTTCACCTTCGAGGGACGCCGCCGCTCCAACCAGGCCGAGAGCGGCATCGACACCCTCCGCGAGGAGGTCGACACCCTCATCGTCATCCCGAACGACCGGCTGCTGTCCATCAGCGACCGCAACGTCTCGATGCTCGACGCCTTCCGCTCGGCGGACCAGGTGCTGCTCTCCGGTGTGCAGGGCATCACCGACCTCATCACCACCCCGGGCCTGATCAACCTCGACTTCGCCGACGTGAAGTCCGTGATGCAGGGCGCCGGCTCGGCGCTCATGGGTATCGGCTCCGCGCGCGGTGAGGACCGTGCCGTCAAGGCCGCGGAGCTCGCCATCGCGTCGCCGCTGCTCGAAGCATCCATCGACGGCGCCCACGGTGTCCTGCTCTCGATCCAGGGTGGCTCCGACCTCGGCCTCTTCGAGATCAACGAGGCCGCACGCCTCGTCCAGGAAGTCGCGCACCCGGAGGCGAACATCATTTTCGGTGCGGTCATCGACGACGCGCTCGGCGACGAAGCGCGCGTCACCGTCATCGCGGCCGGGTTCGACCAGGTCGACGCCACCTCGCAGCCCGTCGCGGCCGCTGCTCCTGCATCGAGGCCGGCCGTCGCGCCGAGTGTCGGCGGAGACCAGCACCGCATGGCCGGTGCAGCCACCGCCGGCCTCGGCGCCTGGTCGCAGCAGCGTGCGCAGAACATGCAGGCCGTGCCCGCGGACTCGGGCTTCGACGTGGACCTTCCCGCCATCGTGGAGCCCGACCTGTCCGCCGGGCGCTCGGACGACCTCGACGTGCCGGACTTCCTCAAGTAGTCCGGTCGTCCATGCAGGCAGCCGCAGGTCCCGGACACACGTCCCCGTTCTACTGGAACGAGGAGGTGCGTCTGGGACTCCGGGTGGCCTTCACCTCAACCGGTGCAGGCAACCTCGCCCTCCATGTGGGGAGCGACCCGGAGGGCGTCCGCGGCAACCGGAGCCGCCTCGAGGATGACATGGGGATCGCCGCGGGATCGCTGCGCTTCATGAGCCAGACCCACTCCGACAGGGTCGCCGTCGTGGACGGAACGGCGGATGTGCCCGACGCGGACGGCATGATCTCCCCGCGCGGGACCGAGCCGCTGGCGGTGCTCGTCGCCGACTGCGTGCCGATCGTCCTCGCGGACGCATCGCCCGCCGAGGGCGGTACCGGCGCGACGGCCGTGGTGCATGCAGGCCGGGCCGGTGTCGGCAACGGGATCATCGAGGGCGCCGTCCGCTCACTGCGGGGCCTGGGCGCGAGGGACCTGTCCGCCTGGATCGGTCCATCCGTCTGCGGCGCCTGCTACGAGGTCCCCGAGGACATGATGCGCGCCATGGCACGCACCCTCCCGGAGGCTGCAGCCAGGACGAGGGCCGGAACGCCGGCGCTCGACCTGCCCGCTGCGGTCCGGCGCCAGCTCGAGCAGTCCTCCGTCCGGGTCGAACCGGTCCAGGGCGCGTCCTGCACCCTGGAGAATCCCGCGCTCTACTCCCATCGCCGAGAACCGGGGGCCGGCCGTATCGCCGGCCTGGTGTGGCGGGCGTGACCGCGGACGGACGCATGCAGCGCGACGGTGCCCGGGCACGGGACCTCGAGGCCCGGCTCGCTGCGGTGCGGAAGCGGATCGCGACGGCGGCAGAGGCCGCGGGGCGGACGGCACCGGAGCTCATCGTGGTGACCAAGTACTTCCCGTCCTCCGACGTACGCATCCTCGCGGACCTCGGGGTCCGGGACGTCGGGGAGAACCGCGACCAGGAAGCCGCAGCGAAGGCGGCCGAACTGGACGACCTCGCACTGACCTGGCACTTCATCGGCCAGCTCCAGACCAACAAGGCGAAATCGGTCGTCCGCTATGCGCACAGCGTGCACTCGGTGGACCGCGCCACGCTGGTCGCGGCGCTGGGCAAGGCGGTCGCGGCGGAACAGGAACGGCGGGCGGGCGCCGGCCTCGGAGCCCGGGACGACCTCGAGTGCTTCCTCCAGTTCACGCTCGATGCCGCGGCGACCTCGGGCGGCCGGGGTGGAGCGCTTCCCGGGGAGGCCGGTGCACTGGCCGAGGGCGTCGCGGCCACCGCGGGCCTGCGGCTCGCCGGCGTGATGGCCGTGGCGCCGATCGGCACGCCCCCCGCGGCTGCGTTCGAGCGGCTGCTGCGCATCGCCGACTCGGTGAGGGCCGTCGACCCGTCCGCCACGGCCGTTTCGGCGGGTATGAGCGGGGACCTCGAGGAGGCCGTCGCGGCAGGGGCGACACACCTGCGGATTGGTTCTGATGTCCTCGGTCCGCGTCCGGCCGTGGGGTAGCGTCGAGGCTGTAACGGCGGCACGAAGGGTAGCCGGGTGCGGCATGCGGCACGCCCCCGGAGTCCACGATCCACTCTCTCTCAGAACAGGAGTCACCATGGCTGGCGCACTGCGCAAGACAATGATCTACCTTGGGCTCGCCGACGGTGACGAGCACTACGAGCCCGAAGCGAAAAGCGCGCACAGCAGGAACGAGGACTATTCAGTGGATTACGACCGCGACGAACGCCATCTCGAGCCGGCTCCTGCAGCCCGGGTAGCCCCCGCCGAGGAATACCGTGCCCCCGTCACGCCGATCAAGCGCGCGCCGTCGTCCCGCGAGGACTCCGCCGCCCTGCGCCAGATCACCACGATCCACCCCCGCTCCTACAACGACGCCAAGCTGATCGGCGAGAGCTTCCGCGACGGGATCCCGGTCATCATGAATGTCACCGACATGGGGGAGGCCGACGCGAAGCGTCTGGTGGACTTCTCCGCAGGGCTCGTGTTCGGTCTCCACGGCAGCATCGAGCGGGTCACCAATAAGGTGTTCCTGCTGTCGCCGTCGTATATTGAAGTCCTCGGCGAGGACCTGAAGGCCAGCGAAGCGCAGACCAGCTTCTTCAACCAGAGCTGAGCCCTGCGGCCGTCACGGTCGCGTCGACCCATCAAGGCCC
Organism: Arthrobacter burdickii; assembly: GCF_030433645.1. Classification (NCBI taxonomy): domain Bacteria; kingdom Bacillati; phylum Actinomycetota; class Actinomycetes; order Micrococcales; family Micrococcaceae; genus Arthrobacter; species Arthrobacter burdickii. Next base: position 3,047,177 of record NZ_JAROCG010000001.1, on the reverse strand, counting down.
GAAGGACTGGAACCGCTCTGTGAGTTTGGTATTTGCCCTGATCTACCTGGTACTGATGCTGTTCCAGCTCGCCCTGATCCTGCGAATCATCTACGACGCCGTCCAGGGGTTCGCGCGCGACTGGCGCCCGCAGAAGCTGGCCCTCGTGGTCGCATCGGGGGTCTACTCGGTCACCGATCCGCCGGTCAAGGGCCTTCGCCGGCTCATCCCGCCGCTGCGCATGGGCGGCGTGCAGCTCGACCTCGCCTTCCTTGTGCTCTTCATCCTGGTGCTGATCCTGATGTCCGTGTCGGCGGGTCTCGCAGCCTAGCGTCCTCGTCCGTTTCATGATGAAGTCCCAGAAGATATACGCTGAATTCGAGTTCGACGTGAGTCCAGCGGTTCATGTCCACAGTCCGGTACCGCAGCTCGGCCCCGCCAGCAGGCAGGCCGGCTCCTATCAGTATGAGGTGACCATATGGCTCTGACGCCAGAAGACGTTGTCAACAAGAGGTTCCAGCCGACGAAGTTCCGCGAGGGCTACGACCAGGACGAGGTGGATGACTTCCTCGACGAGATCGTCGTCGAGCTCCGCCGCCTGAACGCCGAGAACGAGGAACTGCGCAAGGCCGCGGGAGGCTCCTCGGACGTCTCGCCGGCGACCGCCGTACCGGCGCCGGTCGCCGCCAGCACGAAGACCGACGAGGTCCCCGCCGAGGACAACCTGCCGGAGGTCGCCGCCGACGTCGAAGCGCCCGCGCCGGCCCCCGCTCCCGCCGCACCCGCAGCGTCGACCGGTACTGCCGAGTCCGCCGCCGGAGTCCTCGCCATGGCCCAGCGCCTGCACGACGAGTACGTCACCGCCGGTCTCGAGCAGCGTGACAAGATCATCGCCGAGGCCCAGCTCGAGGCCAACGGCCTGGTCAACGACGCCCAGGACAAGAGCCGCACGATCCTCGGCGAGCTGGAGGACCAGAAGTCCATGCTCGAGAGCACTGTCGAGCAGCTGCGCGGGTTCGAGCGCGACTACCGCGCCCGCCTCAAGGCCTACATCGAAGGCCAGCTGCGCGATCTGGACGCCCGCGGGTCCCTCGCGACCGACGCGGCGGCTTCCTAGCAGGACGTCCCGCCCGGTTCCGGCCGGGCAGCAGGAGAAGGGCCGGTTGCCGGGGGCGCACACCCCGGGGACCGGCCCTTCCGCCGTTTCGGCCGCTCCCGCGGCACACCACCCAGTACCTACACCTTGGACAGATCGTGAACGAGCACCAGCCCGCCGAACCCGCACCCGAGCCGCAGACCGGATCGTCCGCCGTCCCGGACGCCCAGTCCCCGCATGCGAAGTCCCCGGAAGCCCTGTCACCGGACTCCGCGCCGAGCCCCGCGTTCCCGGACGCAGCCGGCCCGGGTTCCGCCTCCCCGTCACCTGCGAGCCCGGAACCTGCGAGCCCGGAACCTGTCTCCCCGAGCCCTGGCCCGGCGGTCGCCGGCGCGGCCCAGGGGCGGAGCCACGCCCGCCGGGTCCCCGCCCGGTACGGCGTCGTCATGCTCCTCTGCACGCTCGCCGCCTACGTGATCGATCAGCTCACCAAGGCCTGGGTGGTGTCGACGATGAGCGAGGGCCAGGTCATCCCCGTGCTCCCGACCCTGCTCAGCTGGCGCTTCATCCGGAATCCGGGAGCGGCCTTCTCGATCGGGACGGACTACACCTGGGTCTTCACGATCATCATGGTGGTCGTGGCCGTGGCCATCGCACTGCAGGTGCGGAACATCGCCTCCTGGGGCTGGTCGGTGGCGCTCGGCCTGGTCCTCGGCGGGGCGCTCGGCAACCTCACGGACCGGCTCCTGAGGGAGCCCTCCTTCGGCCAGGGCCACGTGGTGGACTTCATCGCGCTGCCGAACTTCGCCATCTTCAACATCGCGGACTCGGCCGTCGTGAGCGGAGTGGTGCTCATCTGCATCCTGACCCTGCGCGGCATCGGCATGGACGGCCGGCGCAGCTCAGACACGCAGGCGGCCGCGCGGGCGGCCGACGCGCCGGAGGGCAGGACCGGGGAGCGTGATGGCGATGGCCGATGAGCACCAGGAGGTCGTCGTCCCCGAGTCCGACGGCGGCAGCCGCGCCGATGCGGCCCTCGCACGCCTGCTCGGCGTCTCCCGCTCGGCGGTCGCTCAGTGGTGCGCCGACGGCAGGGTGCTGCGCGGCGGGGCCCGCCTCGCGAAGTCGGACCGCGTCGACGCCGGCGACCGCCTCGACGTGGACCTGCCCGATCCCGAGGACAAGCACCGCGTGATCCCCGAAGCCGTCGACGGCATGGGCATCCTGCTCGACGACGAGGACTTCGTCGTCGTGGACAAGCCGGTCGGCGTCGCCGCGCATCCGTCGCCGGGCTGGGTGGGGCCGACGGTCGTCGGCGCCCTCGCCGCCGCGGGATACCGGATCTCGACGTCGGGCGCGCCCGAGCGCGTCGGGATCGTGCACCGGCTCGACGTGGGGACCTCCGGCGCGATGGTGGTCGCCAAGACCGAGCCCGCCTACACCGCGCTGAAGCGTGCCTTCAAGGAGCGGACGGTCGACAAGGTGTACCACGCCGTCGTGCAGGGCCTGCCCGAGCCGCTGAAGGGGACCATCGATGCTCCCATCGGACGCCACCCCCACCACGAGTGGCGGTTCGCCGTCATGGAGGGAGGCCGGGACTCGGTGACCCACTACGAGGTGCTGGAGGCGTTCGGCCGTGCGAGCCTGGTGGAGGTGCACCTCGAGACCGGCCGCACACACCAGATCCGCGTGCACTTCTCGGCGCTCCGCCACCCCTGCGCCGGCGACCTCACCTACGGCGCGGACCCGCGCCTGGCAGCCGAACTGGGCCTCACGCGGCAATGGCTGCACGCCCACCGGCTCGGCTTCGCCCACCCCCGGACGGGCGAGCCGGTCTCGGTCACGAGCCCCTATCCCGTGGACCTGGCCTACGCCCTGACCGCACTGTCCAGAGGCCTCGTATGACACGCCGGGGCGACCTCGGAGGATAGTCCCGCGACGGTCCCCCGGGCGCCGGAGCACTAGACTTGTCCGGTGGCTACTCCTGCATCGACCGACTCGTTCGTCCATCTCCACAACCACACCGAGTACTCGATGCTCGACGGCGCGGCCCGCCTGACGGACCTGTTCAGCCACACCGAGGAACTCGGGATGAGCGCCCTCGCCACGACGGACCACGGGTTCGTCTTCGGTGCCTTCGACTTCTGGAGCAAGGCGAAGAGCGCCGGCATCAAGCCCATCATCGGCGTCGAGGCGTACCTGACGCCGGGGACCGCCCGGAACGACCGCACCCGCGTCCAGTGGGGCGGCGGCGGGCGCGACGACGTCTCCGGCGCCGGAGCGTACACGCACATGACGCTGTGGTCGGAGACCACCGAGGGCATGCACAACCTGTTCCGGATGTCCTCGCTGGCGTCCCTCGAGGGCTACCTCTACAAGCCCCGCATGGACCGCGACCTCCTCCAGACCTACGGCAAGGGCCTCATCGCGACCACGGGGTGCCCGTCCGGCGAGGTGCAGACGAAGCTCCGCCTCGGTCTGTACAACGAGGCAAAGCAGGCGGCCTCGGACTTCCGCGACATCTTCGGGGCCGAGAACTACTTCTGCGAGCTGATGGACCACGGGCTCGACATCGAGCGCAACGTCAAGGCGGACCTGATCAAGCTCGCCCGGGAGCTCGGCCTGCCGCTCGTCGCCACCAACGACCTGCACTACACCCATGCCGAGGACTCCAAGGCCCACGCGGCGCTGCTCTGCGTGCAGTCGGGATCCACCCTCGCCGATCCCAAGCGGTTCAAGTTCGACGCGGACGAGTTCTACCTCAAGTCGCCGGCCGAGATGCGGGCGATCTTCCGGGACTACCCCGACGCCTGCGACAACACGCTGCTCATCGCCGAGCGGTGCGACGTCGACTTCAACACCAAGGCCAACTACATGCCGCGGTTCCCGGTCCCCGAGGGCGAGAACGAGCAGTCCTGGTTCGTCAAGGAGGTCGAGACCGGGCTGCAGTACCGCTACCCGGCCGGCGTGCCCGACGACGTCCGCAAGCAGGCGGAGTTCGAGGTCGGCGTCATCACCCAGATGGGCTTCCCGGGGTACTTCCTCGTGGTGGCCGACTTCATCAACTGGGCCAAGAACAACGGCATCCGGGTGGGCCCGGGCCGAGGCTCCGGTGCGGGTTCCATGGTGGCGTACGCCATGCGCATCACCGACCTCGATCCGCTCAAGCACGGCCTCATCTTCGAGCGGTTCCTCAACCCGGAGCGCGTCTCCATGCCCGACTTCGACGTCGACTTCGATGATCGGCGCCGCTCCGAGGTCATCCGCTACGTGACGGAGAAGTACGGCGACGAGCGCGTGGCCATGATCGTCACGTACGGCACCATCAAGGCCAAGCAGGCCCTCAAGGACTCCTCCCGCGTCATGGGCTACCCGTTCTCCACCGGGGAGCGCCTCACCAAGGCGATGCCGCCGGACGTCATGGGCAAGGGCCTCGCCCTTGCGGACGTCCACAACAAGGACGCCAAGCGCTTCTCCGAGGCCGAGGAACTGCGGGAGCTCCTCAAGACCGACGCCGACTCCGCGAAGGTCTTCGAGACGGCCCTCGGCCTCGAGGGGCTGAAGCGCCAGTGGGGCGTGCACGCGGCGGGCGTCATCATGTCCTCCGACCCCCTGATCGACATCATCCCGATCATGCGCCGTGAGCAGGACGGCCAGATCATCACCCAGTTCGACTACCCCACGTGCGAGGGGCTCGGACTGATCAAGATGGACTTCCTCGGCCTGAGGAACCTGACGATCATCACGGACGCGGTCGAGAACATCACGGCGAACAAGGGCGTGGACCTCGTCCTCGAGGACCTCGAGCTCGATGACAAGGAGTCCTACGAGCTCCTGGCGCGCGGCGACACCCTCGGCGTCTTCCAGCTCGACGGCGGTCCCATGCGCTCGCTGCTGAAGCTCATGCGCCCCGACAACTTCGAGGACATCTCCGCCGTCCTGGCGCTGTACCGGCCGGGGCCCATGGGCGTGAACTCGCACACGAACTACGCCCTGCGCAAGAACGGGCTGCAGGACATCGAGCCGATCCACCCAGAACTCGAGGGACCGCTCGAGGAGATCCTCGGCGGGACGTACGGCCTCATCGTGTACCAGGAGCAGGTCATGTCGGCCGCGCAGAAGCTCGCGAACTTCACGCTCGGCCAGGCGGACATGCTCCGACGGGCCATGGGCAAGAAGAAAAAGTCCGAGCTGGACAAGCAGCAGGCGGACTTCTTCGCGGGCATGAAGGCCAACGGCTACTCCCAGGCGGCCATGGACAAACTGTGGACCGTGCTGGAGTCCTTCTCCGACTACGCGTTCAACAAGGCCCACACCGCGGCCTACGGGCTCGTGTCCTACTGGACCGCGTACCTCAAGGCGCACTACCCCGCCGAGTACATGGCGGCGCTGCTCACCAGCGTGGGCGACGACAAGGACAAGCTGGCCATCTACCTCAACGAGTGCCGCCGCATGGGCATCACGGTGCTGCCCCCCGACGTCAACGAGTCGAGCGTCAACTTCACCCCGGTCGGCAAGGACATCCGCTTCGGCATGGGCGCCATCCGCAACGTCGGCGCGAACGTCGTGGGAGCCATGGTGGGCGCACGGGAGGAGAAGGGCGCCTTCACGTCCTTCAGCGACTTCCTGCAGAAGGTACCCGCCGTCGTCTGCAACAAGCGCACCATCGAATCCCTCATCAAGGCCGGGGCCTTCGATTCGCTCCGGCACCCCCGCCGGGCCCTCGCGATGATCCACGAGGAGGCCGTGGACTCCGTGATCGTCCTCAAGCGCAACGAGGCGGCCAACCAGTTCGACCTTTTCAGCGCGTTCGACGACGGCCCGGACGCTGTCGGCGGTCTGTCCGTCGAGGTCCCCGACCTGCCGGAGTGGGACAAGAAGGACAAGCTGTCCTTCGAGCGGGACATGCTCGGGCTGTACGTCTCGGACCACCCGCTGCAGGGCCTCGAGGGGATCCTCAGCCAGCACGCGGACTCGTCCATCCCCTCGATCATCAGCGAGGAGGGGCCGGCGGACGGCGCGATCGTCACCATCGCCGGCATGATCACGTCCCTGCAGCGCAGGATCGCCAAGAACAGCGGCAACGCCTACGCGCGGGCCGAGGTCGAGGACCTCGCCGGATCCATGGAGGTCATGTTCTTCGGGCAGGTGTACGGGCCCATCTCGGCGGTCCTGGCGGAGGACCTGATCGTGGTGGTCCGCGGACGCCTGCAGCGCCGGGACGACGGCGCCGTGATGCTCAACGCGCAGGAACTCACGGTGCCGGACCTCAGCGAGGGACACTCCGGGCCCGTGGTGATCTCCATGCTGCAGCACAAGGCCACCGAGACCGCCGTGACCGCACTTGGTGACGTCCTGCGGACGCACCCCGGGACGAGCGAGGTGCTGATCCGCCTGAACGGATCCCGCACGGTCGAGGTGATGAAGCTCGGCGTCGACCTGCGGGTGAACCCGACGCCGGGTCTCTTCGGTGACCTCAAGGTGCTGCTCGGGCCCGCCTGCCTCGACGCCTGACGGGCGGATTCGGCGGGCCCGCTCACGCCGGGCTTCCCGCGGGCCGGCCCGGCGGGGTGGCCGCAGCGCCGGAGACGGAGGGGCCGGGAAACCGCCATCTCAGCTGGGTGCCGCGGAGGACACTCCCGGGACGACGCCCTTGGATGACGTCCTCAGGGGACGCCCTCAGGGGACGCCCTCAGATGACATAGTCGGTGGCGGTCGGCGTGCCGTAGCTGCCGCCGTGGTAGAGCAGGGGAGCGCCGTCCGGCCCGATGTTCCCCGCGATGACCTCGGCCACGACCACGGCGTTGTTCTCGAAGGACAGGCGCATGCTGATGCGGCCCACCAGCCAGCCGGCGACATCCCGGATGATGGGGACGCCCTCCGGTCCCGGCTCCCAGTGGTCACCGGTGAAGCGGTCCTTCGTCCGGGCGAAGCGGTTGGCGAGGCCCTCGTTCTCCGTGCTGAGCATGTGGACCCCCACGAAGTTGGTGTTCGCGACGGCGGGCCATGAGGACGACGTCCGGGCCATGTTGAACGAGAAGCGCGGCGGCTCGGCGGACAGCGAGGCGACCGAGGTGGCCGTGAAGCCGTAGGGGACGTCGTCGTACACCGCGGTGATGATGGCGACGCCTGCGGCATGACGGCGGAAGACCTCGCGGAAGGACTCCCCGTGAGGCTCGGACGGGGACTGCAGGCCTGTCGGTGCGGGGCTCGGGTTGTTCACGTGGTTCCTCCGGGATCGACGTCGGTGGACAACGCGGTTGCGGATGGCCGGTCCGATGCTGACGGCCCTCTACGCTGCCACCACCACACTAGGCGCGCACCCCGCGCCGGGCGCGGTTTGTTAATGTAGAAGTCATGCATGCACGCCAGGAGCCGGACACCGGATCAAGCACGTATCCACCTCCGGTCTACGCCGTGGCCGAGGACCGGAGGTCCGTGCCGCCCCTGGGCGTGGTCTGGTGGCTCGGATCCACGATCCTGCTCGGCGTCCTGGTCGGAGCGTCCTGGTGGCTCCTCGCGCCCACGGGACGCCTCTTCGGCGACCCCGTCTCCGCCGACCAGTGGCTGCTCCGCGACCTGACCCTCGCGGGCCTGGAACTGGTTGCCGGTATCGCCGTCGGGACGGTCGTCGCCCTCCGCCTCGGGCTGCCCGGGGTGGTGCCCCGGATCCTCGCCGCCGTCGGCGGATCGATCCTCGGTTCCCTCCTCGCTCTCGTAGTGGGCGAGGGCCTCGCCCACTACGTCGGCCCGCACGGGCGCGACGACGTACCCGGCTCCGCGTTCCTGCTGCAGTCCTACGGAGCGCTCGCCGTCTGGCCGGCCGTCGCCGCCGTCATCATCTTCGCCACCGCCCTTCTCGGTCTGTCGCGCCGGCGGAGCTGAGCGCTCCGCGGGCGGCGAGGCTGACCGGGCCGACCCCATAAATGTGCGCTCCCTGCCCTCCCGGTAGACTCTCAGGGTGAATCCAGCGCCCACCACCCCGACCGTCGGCTTCCGCACCATCGACCTGCGCGGGCGGACCCTGTCCCCGGGCGAGCTGAAGGGCGCCATGCCCCGGGCAGCCGCCAGCGCCTCCTCCTCCGAGGCGGCCGTCCAGGCCATCATCGACGACGTCCGGTCGCGTGGCCTCGACGCTCTGCGGGACTTCGCCCGGCGGTTCGACGGCGTCGAGCGGGAGCACCCCCGCGTGCCGGCCGGGATCATCGAAGCGGCTGTCGCCGGACTCGACGCCCCGGTGCGTGCGGCACTCGAGGAAGCGATCCGGCGCGCGCGTGTCTTCGCCCGGGCGCAGGTCCCGGACGACGTCGAGGTGGAGGTCGCCCCCGGAGCCCGCCTCACGCACAAGTGGATCGCGGTGGACCGCGTGGGGCTCTACGTCCCCGGCGGACTGGCGGTCTATCCGTCCTCCGTGGTGATGAACGTGGTGCCTGCGCAGGCCGCCGGCGTCGGCTCGATCGCCCTCGCATCGCCACCGCAGAAGGAGTTCGGCGGCTGGCCGCACCCGGTCATCCTCGCCGCGGCATCGATGCTCGGCATCACCGAGGTGTACGCGATGGGCGGGGCCCAGGCCATCGCGGCCCTCGCCTACGGCATCGAGGGGGAGGGCGACGGCTCCGGGCAGCACGCCATCGATCCGGTCAACGTCATCACCGGTCCGGGCAACGTCTTCGTCGCCACGGCCAAGCGCCTGGTCCGCGGGCGGGTCGGCATCGACTCGGAGGCGGGCACCACGGAGATCGCGGTCCTCGCGGATGCCACGGCCGACGCCGGCCTCGTCGCCGCCGACCTCGTGAGCCAGTCGGAGCACGATCCGCAGGCCGCGTCGGTCCTGGTGACGGACTCCGAGGACCTCGCGGCCGCCGTCGTCGAGGCCCTCCAGGGGCGCGCCGCCTCCACACGGCACGCCGACCGGGTCCGTACGGCTCTCTCGGGTCCCCAGTCGGGCGTGATCCTCGTCGACGACCTCGACCACGGCATCGCCGTATGCGATGCCTACGCCGCCGAGCACCTCGAGATCCAGACGGCGGACGCGCGGGCCGTGGCAGGACGGATCCGCAATGCGGGCGCCATCTTCGTGGGCAACTACAGCCCCGTCAGCCTGGGTGACTACTGCGCCGGATCGAACCACGTCCTGCCGACCAGCGGGACCGCGGCCTTCGCCTCGGGCCTGAACGTCACGACCTTCCTGCGTGCCGTCCAGCTCGTCGACTATGACCGCGAGGCGTTGCGCGAGGTGTCGTCCTCGATCGTCGCGCTGTCGCGTGCGGAGAACCTGCCCGCGCACGGCGAGGCGGTCACGGCCCGCTTCGACGACGCCCTCTGAGCCTCCTGGCGTACCTCAGGCACAATATCTGGTAATTACAGTGTTGTTGTTTCACCACATGTAGTCCTAAAATGAGCAGGACGATCGCTAGCGACGGGGAGGGGAGCCATGTACTGTCCGTACTGCCGCAACCCCGACTCCCGGGTCGTCGACAGCCGCCTCGCCGACGACGGGTCGGCCATCCGCCGCCGTCGCCTCTGCCCGCAGTGCGGCCGCCGCTTCAGCACCGTGGAGACCACGAGCCTGAGCGTCATCAAGCGCTCGGGCGCCGGTGAGCCGTTCAGCCGGATGAAGATCATCAACGGTGTCCGCAAGGCATGCCAGGGCCGGCCGGTGACCGAGGACGACCTCGCGCTCCTGGCGCAGGAGGTCGAGGAGAACGTCCGTGCCAGCGGCGTCGCCGAGATCGACGCACACGAGGTGGGACTCGCCATCCTCGGGCCGCTGCGCAAGCTGGACCAGATCGCGTACCTGCGCTTCGCCAGCGTCTACCAGGGCTTCGAATCACTCGAGGACTTCGAAGAGGCCATCCAGACCCTCCGCCAGCAGGCGAAGGACAACGAGCGCGTGCCCAGCGGGGCGCGGAGGCCGTTGACGGCGCACTAGCGCCCCAGAACCCCGGTGGTGGCTGCGGAGGGGAAGCCGACGCCACCACCGGCACCACGTTCGACGCAGAGGAGCCCGGTACGGCGTGCTGCCGTACCGGGCTCCTCTGTCAGTTCAGGGTCGCCTCAGCCCAGGTCGGGTGGGGTCAGGGCGAGGGCGCCGGCTGCCGTATGGCGCTTGGTGCCCAGGAGCAGCGCCGCCTGCAGGGCGCCGCCCACGATGCCGGCGTGGTTCTTCAGCTGTGCCGGGATGATCGGGGTGCGCAGTTGGAGGGACGGCAGGTACTCGCTGCTCCGCTTCGAGATGCCGCCGCCCACGATGAACAGCTCGGGCGAGAAGAGGAACTCGACGTGCGAGAAGTAGCGCTGGAGCCGCACGGCGTATTCGTCCCAGTCGATCCCGTCCCGCTCGCGAGCCACGGCTGATGCCTTCGTCTCGGCGTCGTACCCGTCGATCTCCAGGTGACCGAGTTCGGCGTTGGGGACCAGCCGCCCGTCGAAGATGAAGGCGGAGCCGATGCCCGTCCCGAGGGTGATGACCAGGACGGTCCCCATCTTGCCCTTGCCCGCGCCGTAGCGGACCTCCGCGAGCCCTGCCGCGTCGGCGTCGTTGATGACGTGGACGTCCCGTCCGAGGACCTTCGTGAAGAGGGCATCGACGTCGGTGTTGACCCAGCTCTTGTCGACGTTCGCCGCCGAGCGGGCGACGCCGTGCTGGATGATGGCCGGGAAGGTGACGCCGACGGGCACGTCGGCGGCGGGACCCTCCGGCCGCGAGGAGAGCTCGGCGACGATCTGGGCGACGACCTCGGCGACAGCCTCGGGCGTGGACGGCTTGGGTGTGGGGATGCGGTAGCGCTCCCCGACGATCACGCCCTTCTCGAGGTCGACGATGCCGCCCTTGATGCCCGTGCCGCCGATATCGACTCCGATCACCGTTGCGGGGAGCTTCTTCGATTTCTTCTTGTCGGTGTCCTTGGCCATGATTCTCCGTCGACGAGTGGTTGGGCGGCCGGCGCTAGCCGGAATGGGGGTGGTGCGGTGTGCGGGCAGGGTCCGCGGGGCGGCTGCGCTAGGGCAGGGTCAGGATCTCCGCGCCGCGGTCGGTGACGACGAGCGTGTGCTCGAACTGCGCCGTCCTCTTCCGGTCCTTCGTGACGACGGTCCAGTCGTCCGCCCACATGGTCCAGTCGATGGTCCCGAGCGTCAGCATCGGTTCGATGGTGAAGACCATGCCCGGCTCGATGACGCGGTTGTAGGCGGGGGCGGCGTCGTAGTGCGGGATGATCAGGCCCGTGTGGAACGCTTCTCCGACGCCGTGCCCGGTGAAGTCACGGACAACACCATAACCGAAGCGCTTCGCGTAGGACTCGATGGTGCGTCCTATGACGTTGATCTCGCGTCCGGGCGCGACGGCCCGGATCGCGCGGTTGAGGGACTCCTGCGTGCGCTCGACGAGGAGGCGGGACTCCTCGTCCACGTCGCCGATGCAGAAGGTGTAGTTGGTGTCCCCGTGCACGCCGTCCTTGTACGCGGTGATGTCGATGTTGAGGATGTCGCCGTCCCTGAGTTCCGTGGAGTCGGGGATGCCGTGGCAGATGACCTCGTTGAGGGATGAACACAGCGACTTCGGGAAGCCCCGGTACCCGAGGGTCGACGGGTAGGCGCCGTGGTCCAGGAGGAACTCGTGTCCGATGCGGTCCAGGGAGTCCGTGGTGACGCCGGGTTCCGCGTGCTTCCCGACCTCGACGATGGCCTGGGCGGCGATCCTGCCGGCGATGCGGATCTTCTCGATGGTCTCCGGCGTCTTGACCTCGGAGCCCGTGAACGGGACGGGCGCCTTGCGGCCCACGTATTCGGGGCGCGGGATGCCGGGGGGAACGGGGCGCTGGGGCGAGAGGGTGCCGGGGGTCAGGGTCCCAAGGGGAGCGGTGGGGGAGGACTGGGGCATACCCTTGATCCTATAGCGGGCTCGGGTCACCGGCTGAAAGGCGCGTGATCGCCGGATGACACGGCCGGATGCCACGGATCGAGGAGGTCGCCATGACGGAGTACTGGTTCAACGTTCGCACGCACGAGGTCGAAGAGGACCGGCAGTCGGACTGGTCCCAGCTGATCGGGCCGTATGCGACGCGGGCCGAAGCCGAGAAGGCCCTCGAGAAGGTCCAGCAGCGCAACGATGCCTGGGACAAGGACGACTAGGGATTATCGGCCCGGGCTCGCGCTCCGTCAGGTGGAGGGGCCCGGGTGTACAGGCCGGAGTACGGGCCGGGTGTACAGCTAGAAGGTGTGGTCTGGGCCGGGGAACGTGCCTGCACGCACGTCGTCGGCATAGGCGCGGGCCGCATCGGAGAGGACGCTCCGGACGTCGGCGTACTGCTTGACGAACTTCGCCTGCCGGCCGCCGCGCAGCCCGGCCATGTCCTGCCACACCAGCACCTGGCCCGTCGTGCCCGGGCCCGCGCCGATGCCGATCGTCGGGACGCGAACGGCCGCGTCGACCGCGTTCGCGGTCTCGGCGGGCACCATCTCCATCAGCACGCAGAATGCCCCTGCGTCGGCGAGCGCGACGGCGTCGTCGACGATGCGCTGGGACGCCTCCCCGCGGCCCTGCACGCGGTAGCCGCCGAGCGCGTGCTCGCTCTGCGGAGTGAACCCGATGTGGGCCATGACCGGGATGCCCGCGCGGACGAGGGCGCGGACGGTGTCCGCGTAGTCCGCGCCACCCTCCATCTTCACGGCGTGGACCAGCCCCTCCTTGAGCAGGCGCACGGAGGACTCGACGGCCTGCTGGGGCGATACTTCGTAGCTACCGAAAGGAAGGTCGGCCACGACGATGGCCCGCGTCGTCGCCCTGCTGACGGCACGGCTGAAGAGGATCATCTCGTCGAGCGTGATGGGCAGGGTCGTGGCGTGACCCAGGACGTTGTTGGCCGCCGAGTCACCGACCAGGAGGACCTCGATGCCGGCCTCGTCGAAGACCTGTGCCGCGTACTGGTCGTAGGCCGTCAGCATGGCGAAGTGCCTGCCCTGGTCCTTGGCCTGCTGCAGATGGTGGATCCGGATCCGGCCGGCCGGCATCGCGGGGGCGGCAGGAGAGGTCGCCTCCCGGGCCGGCGTCGTCGTGGCTGCTCCCTCTCCGTAGGGGGCTGGCAATTCCGCGGAAGTCATGCCATGAGACTACTGGACCCTCTGCCTGCGGTCCCCGGAGGCGGATCCTCCCCGGGGCCGGCCGTGGACGGTGCATAGTGTCCGCCAGGGATTTCCGGCGCGACGCAACGGGGTGGGCACGGTGCGCCTCATCAGCGCGCGGGTCAGTAGAGTGTTGACGGCAGGCGCACGCGCGCACGAGGCGCATCCGCGCCCCGGGAACGGTGCAGCCGGACGCGCACGACGTCGGGCATGGACAGCCCGCTGCCCGGACGGGGCGGCCTGGGCGACGAGTCAAGGAATGAGGGTGGTCATGGACCGGCAGCAGGAGTTCGTACTGCGAACGATCGAGGAGCGCGACGTCCGCTACGTGCGTCTGTGGTTCACCGACGTCGTCGGCTCGCTGAAGTCCGTCGCCCTGGCTCCTGCCGAGGTCGAAGGCGCCTTCGAGGAGGGCCTCGGGTTCGACGGATCATCCATCGAGGGACTCGCCCGGGTCTACGAATCGGACATGCTGGCCCAGCCCGATCCGACCACGTTCCAGATCCTGCCGTGGCGCGGTGACAAGGAACAGACGTCGCGGATGTTCTGCGACATCCTGACGCCGGACGGCCAGCCGTCCACCGCGGACCCGCGTGGCGTCCTCAAGAAGACCCTGGCGAAGGCTGCCGACATGGGCTTCACCTGCTACACCCACCCGGAGATCGAGTTCTACCTGCTGAAGTCGGCGGAGCTCGGCCCCGACGGCCAGCCCGTGCCCGTGGACTCGGCCGGCTACTTCGACCACGTTCCGGGCGGGGTGGCCCAGGACTTCCGCAGGACGGCGGTCGCGATGCTCGAGTCCGTGGGCATCTCGGTCGAGTTCAGCCACCACGAGGCCGGGCCGGGGCAGAACGAGATCGACCTGCGGTACGCGGATGCGCTCCAGACCGCGGACAACATCATGACGTTCCGGACCGTCATCAAGGAGGTCGCGCTCACCTCCGGCAGCTACGCGACCTTCATGCCCAAGCCCTTCTCCGAGCACCCGGGCTCGGGCATGCACACCCACTTCTCCCTGTTCGAGGGTGACACCAACGCCTTCTTCGAGGCGGGCGCCGAGTTCCAGCTGTCGAAGACCGCTCGCCAGTTCATCGCCGGCATCCTGCGGCACGCGCCCGAGTTCACGGCCGTGACCAACCAGTTCGTCAACTCGTTCAAGCGCCTGTGGGGCGGCGGCGAAGCGCCGAGTTACCTGTCCTGGGGCCACAACAACCGCTCGGCCCTGGTCCGCGTGCCGCTGTACAAGCCCAACAAGGGCCAGTCCGCGCGCATCGAGTACCGCGGCATCGACTCGGCGAGCAACCCCTACCTCGCCTACTCGGTGCTGCTGGGTGCCGGCCTCAAGGGCATCGAGGAGGGCTACGAGCTGCCGCCCGCCGCGGAGGACGACGTCTGGAGCCTGACCGCCGCGGAGCGCCGGGCGATGGGGCACGACCCGCTCCCGGCCAGCCTGCACGACGCCATCCGGGTGATGGAGGAATCGGAGCTCGTCGCGGACATCCTGGGGGAGCAGGTGTTCGAGAACTTCCTCCGCAACAAGCGCGCCGAGTGGCACGACTACCGCATCCAGGTGACGCCGTACGAGCTGCGCAGGAACCTCAACATCCTGTAGGCCTGCGTGCATCTCCGGCGCTTGGCTAGGGTTGGCCCATGAGCCTTACCCGCAAGCTGATCAGTTACGGCTTCACGGACCTGGAGAAGAGCAGGCGCTTCCTGGATGCGCCCGAGCTGCAGGGGCTGAACGACGACGCCCTGTTCGGAGGGATCGCCGCCGCCGCGAACCCGGACCTGGCGCTGCAGTCCCTCGTCCGCCTCCTTGCCGTCAACCGCAAGGTGTCGCTGGCGGCCTTCTCCGACGAGGGTCGGCGCGGCCCCCTCTTCCGGCTGCTGGGAGCGTCCGAGGCGCTCGGCGAGTTCCTCATGCGCCACCCCGAGCACCTCGACGTCGTCCGCCCGAGTCCTGCGACCCTCCCGGACGTGGCACCAGGCGACCTCCGGGCGCTGCTGCTGCGGTCGGTCGACGCCGAACCCGCCGATGCGAACCCGGTGGCCGGCAGGCTCGGTGTGGACGCGTACCAGAGGCTCCGCGTGACCTATCGACGCCTTCTGACGGACCTTGCGGTCCGCGACCTCTGCCACCGCGCGCCCGTCGACTACCTGCCCGTCGTCGCCCGCGAACTCGCGGACCTCGCAGCCGCCGCCCTGGAAGCCTCCCTCGCCGTCGCCCGCGCCGAACTGGGGGAGGTGTACGGGCCCGACGTCGTGGCCCGGGTGAAGCTCGCCGTGATCGCCATGGGGAAGTGCGGTGCGCGGGAGCTGAACTACATCTCCGACGTCGACGTCGTCTACGTCGTGGAGGGCGAGGATCTCGACGACACGCTGCTCACCAGGATCGGGACGGGCCTGGCCTCCGGCATGTCCCGCGGGGTGTACTCGCCGGGGCCGGAACCCGCCCTGTGGGAGGTCGATGCGAACCTGAGGCCCGAGGGCAAGGACGGGCAGCTCGTACGGACACTGCAGTCCCACGTGTCCTACTACGAGAGGTGGGCCAGGACGTGGGAGTTCCAGGCGCTCCTCAAGGCCCGGGCCGTCGCAGGGGATCCTGACCTCGGCCGGCGCTACGAGGCGGCCATCGCCCCGTTCGTCTGGGCGTCCTCGCAGCGCGAGGGGTTCGTCGAGGCGGTGAGGGCCATGCGCCGCCGCGTCACCGACAACATCCCGCGCGACGAGGAAGCACGCCAGCTCAAGCTCGGACCGGGAGGCCTGCGGGACGTCGAGTTCACCGTCCAACTGCTGCAGCTCGTCCACGGGAGGCTCGACGAATCCCTCCGCGTGAGGGATACGGTGACCGCGATCGGTGCGCTCAGCTCCGGCGGATACATCGGTCGTTCGGACGCGCTGGACCTCGACGACTCCTACCGCTACCTGCGGGTCCTCGAGCACCGGATCCAGCTGACGCAGATGCGCCGGACGCACCTCATGCCGGAGGACAACTCCGCCCTGCGCGCGCTCGCCCGGTCCTCCGAGGGCTGCATGGTCACAGTGAGACCGAGCGCGCAGAGCCTCGTCGACAAGTGGCAGCGGACCCGGAGGCTCGTCAAGCGGCTCCACGAGTCGATCTTCTACCGGCCCCTGCTCAACAACGCGGCAACGCTGCAGCCCGAGGACGTCCAGCTCACGGCCGAGGCCGCGCAGGCCCGCCTCGCCGCCCTCGGCTACCAGGACCCGCGCGGGGCCATGCGCCACATCGAGGCACTGACCGGCGGCCTGCGGCGCCGCGCCATGCTGCAGAAGCAGCTGTTGCCCATCCTCCTGGGCTGGTTCGCGGACGGCGTCGACCCCGATGCCGGCCTGCTCGGGTTCCGCCGGCTCAGCGAATCCCTCGGTGACAGCCACTGGTATCTGGGCATGCTCCGGGACTCCAATGCCGCCGCGGAGAGGCTGTGCGCCGTCCTGTCGAGCAGCCGGTTCATCACCGACCTCCTGGAGGTGTCGCCGGAGTCGACACAGTGGCTCGGATCCGACGCGGCGCTGGTGCCGGAGACCTTCGACGCCCAGTGGCAGGAGATCCAGTCGAAGATGTCGCGGCACCCGGAGCCCGGCGAAGCCATCCGCCTGATCCGTCTGATCCGCCGCCGGGAGCTGCTGCGCATCGCCATCGCCGACAGCTCCAACCTCCTGTCCCAGGCGGAGGTGGGGGAGGCTCTCGCCGACGCGGACCGTGCGGCCATCCTCGGCGCGCTGCACGTGGCGGAGAGCCAGGTGTTCGGTCAGGAGGAGCAGCTCACCGACGTCGTCGTGATGGCGATGGGACGCCAGGGCGGCCGGGAAATCACCTACGGCTCCGATGCGGACGTGATCTACGTGCACCGGCCGTTCCCGGGGGCCGACGAGGCAGCGGCGCAGAAGCAGGCTGAGGCCCTGGTGTCCCGCATGGCTGCACTGCTCACCCAGCCCTGCAAGCCGCCGGTCCTGGCCGAGCGGGTCCTGGAAATCGACGCGGCGCTCCGGCCGGAGGGCAAGCAGGGGGCGATGGTGCGGTCCATCGGCTCCTACCGCGAGTACTACCGGCGCTGGTCCCTCGTCTGGGAGGCGCAGGCCCTCCTGCGGGCCCGTCCCCTCGCGGGCGACGACGGGCTCGCCGCGGAATTCATCGATCTCATCGACCCGGTGCGGTACCCGCGGGAGCTCGGCGAGCCGGACGTCCGCGAGATCCGGCGGATCAAGGCGCGTGTCGAGTCGGAGCGGCTTCCGCGCGGAGCCGACCCCTCGAGGCACCTCAAGCTGGGGCGGGGCGCACTCAGCGACGTCGAATGGCTCGTACAGCTGCTCCAGCTGCAGCATGCCTCCGCGGTCCCCGCCCTGCGGGTGCAGTCCACGCTCGCCGCGCTGGACGTGATCGAGGCGGAGGGCCTGCTCCCCGCGGAGGACGTCGCCACGCTGCGGGGGAGCTGGAGCCTCGCCACCCGCATCCGCGGGGCGAACGTCATCTGGAGCGGACGTGGTTCGGACCTGCTGCCGGCTCCGCGCCGGGACCTGGAAGCCGTCGCCCGGTGGTGCGGGTACGGTCCGGGCAGCGGATCGGACCTCGAGGAGGACTACCTCCGCATGACACGCCGGAGCCGTGCCATCTTCGAGCGGCACTTCTACGGGTACTAGGCCCTCCTGGTACGGCTCCCGCCGCTCACCCGTTGGCGTCGTCGAAGCGCTGGGCGAGGACCGGCGTGAGGGACCGCATGTAGGTGCTGGTCACGTGGTTGGAGTCGAAGTACACATGCACTCCGCCGACCACCGAATAGCAGCGTCCGCCCGGGCAGAACTGGTCCTGCAGGTCGAGGACCTTCACCATCGGCGAGTCCATCGCCAGGGCGGCCTCGGCGAGCGGGTCGGCGGCAACGGCCTCCTCCGAAGGGAGCGAGCAGGTTCGGGGCGAGGAGGCGTGGGCCGCGAGGCAGTCGGGGCCGATCGCGTCGAGCGTGAGGGGGGTGTCCCGCAGGACGTAGACACGCACACCGGCGTCGATCCAGGTGCTGATGCGCGCGGCGAAGGCGTCCCTGTACTGGCTGGCCTGGTCCCGTCCGGAGCCGTCGTCGATCACCTCGCGCGCGCCGAACGCCGAGACGAAGACCAGATCCGGCTTCTCCGCGACGATGCGGTCGGACACCGCCTGGCTCCACCCGAGGCAGGCGTCCTGCGACGACCTGGCCGACTGCTTCCCGTTGAACTCCGTCCGGCGCACGCCGACGTACGGGCACCCGCCGACCAGGCTCTCCTGGAGGTGCCACCGGGACTCCCGGGCCAGCCCGTAGAGCGCGGTCTTCCAGTGCTCGGCGTGCGAGTCGCCGACGAGCCACGCTTCACCCGAGGCCTCGTCCGAGCCCGCGAAGTCACATGTACTCAGGCGGGCTCCACCGCTCACCATGATCGGGTCGCTCGCTTCGACGCACTCCTCGCCGGTGAACCAGGGTGCCTCGTCCGGTCCGACCTGGGGTAGCGCTGGTGGACCGAAGGGATCACCGCACTCGGCGTTCGAGAGGCTCTTGGCGCCGAAACAGGGACCGCCCGAGATCGCGTCGAGGGCCGCCTGCTGGCGATTCCCGGCGGCACCGGCCGCGACCATCATGGCGGTCGCGAGGAGGACCATGGCCAGCATGACCGACAGCAACAGGACCAGACTCCTGCGGACGCCGTAGCGGCGCAGCAGCGACGTCCTGCCCGGGTCCTCGATCAGCTTCTTGCTGGTGAAGGCGAGCACGAGGGCCCCTACCAGGAGGAACGCCATGTCGATCGGCCGGAGCTCCCGCCCGAGAGCGGCGGGCACGAGGAGCAGCATGGGCCAGTGCCACAGGTAGAGCGAGTAGGAGATGTCCCCGAGTAACTGCACCGGTCGTGCCGCCAGGAGTGCGTTCGGGGACCAGTAGGGGGAGGCCGGGCCGGAGACGATGACCAGGACCGTGCCGACGACGGGGATCAGTGCGAAATAGCCGGGGAAGAGCGTGCGCTCCGAGAACCCGACGGCGGAGAGCAGGATGAGCGCGTATCCCAGCACCTGCGCGATACCCGCGAGGGAGTGCCGGGTAGGGAGGGCACTTCGGCTCCTCATGGCCTGCACCGCGATGAGCGATCCAGCCGCGAATTCCCATGCCCGCACCGGAGTCACGAAGTAGGCGGCGTTCCTGCTCGCCAACGTCATGTAGATGCACAGGAGGAGGGAGAGGATGAACGCGGCGCCCAGGACCAGCGCGAGCAGGGCGCGGCGGCGGATCCGCTGTCGGCGGGCGAGGGTGAACGTGACGACGAGGAGGACGGGCCAGACGAGGTAGAACTGCTCCTCGACCGACAGCGACCAGTAGTGCTGGACGGTGGATGCGGATTCGGTCTGCGCGGAGTAGTCCACGGATTTCAGCGCCAGGATCCAGTTTTCGACGTAGAGATTCGCCGCCAGGGTCTCCTGCGCGAGACCGGCCCAGCGGCTGAACGGGAGGACGATCCAGGCGGTGACGAGCGAGACCAGGGACACGACGAGGGCCGCCGGCAGGAGGCGGGCCGCACGCCGGGCGTAGAAGGATCCGAAGCGTATCCGTCCGGTGCGTTCCAGCTCACCCAGGAGGTGCTTCGTGATGAGAAAGCCGGAGATGACGAAGAAGATGTCGACACCGACATAACCACCGGGCAGCAGGTCCGGCGCGGCGTGGTTCACGACGACGAAGGAGACGGCGAGGGCTCGCAGGGCCTGGATGTCCCTACGCGGCGCCGCCTTCGTCGCCCTCGGGGCGGTCGAGGGGTCGCCGTGGAGCGGCTGGGCCGGTGGGGCAGCCGTGTCGGTATAGGTCATCGGTCCTCCTGAGACGCCGCGAGAAACACCTCGCCCAGATTCGGTGGCGTTGATCAAGGACATTCACGGCCTTGACGAGTATAGAAGGGGGAGGAGCTGGTAGCGCTTTCGACACGGGCAGTCGGAGGCGTTCGGCAACAACCCGGGGAGGACAGGGAACGCCTTCACCGGGTTGCTGCAGGACGGGACCTGCGTCAGGACTTCGTGATGGTCAGCTGCAGAACGGGGCACGCGTCAGCGATCCGGACCAGGGCCGCCTTCTCACGGGAGTCCACGGTCATGCCCCAGCGGGACTTCACTGTCACCCATCGCGCCAGGTAGGCACACCTGTTGGCCGGCGGCATCCAGTCCTCCGGCCCCTTCGCCTGCTTCTGCTGGTTCAGGAGGGTCGTCTGGGCTTCGAGGGCGCCGGCGTAACCGATGTCGTTGTAGAACGCCACGCGACGGGTCTGGGTCCAGTTCCTCGCCCCGGATCCCCAGGCCTCGGCCACGGGCACCGTGTGGTCGATCTGCACGGTGGTCGCGGAGGTGTGGATCTTGTTGTCGAACGTCGTCACCCAGCGCCCCGTTGCAACCGTGCAGCGACGGGTCGATGTGTAGGTCATCGCGGCCTTGGTCTCCGCGACGAGTACTTCGGCCCGGGTGTTCTGGCAGTCGCCGTCGGCGTCTTTCCAGTCGCCGAAATAGCGGGCCCGGTCGTAGCCGGCGTTGTTCTCGACCGCGAGGGGCAGAGCGCGCGCGGCTGCACGGAGATTTGTCACGTAGGTGACCCCTGCCTCTGCAGGAGCGGCGAGGCCGGTGAACAGGAGTCCGGCTGTCAGGACGGCGATGAGCCCGGATGTAATCTTCATGTGTTCCCTCGGATGACGGCGTCCCCTTTTGAACGCCAACCAAACTTTTGCACGATCTGTCACACATCCGAGGCCGGCGTGCCGGACCTTGGCTGAAATTCAGCCAACCCTGCGTCTGACGGGGATGTCCCGCACACCTCCTCGCCGGGTAAGGGGGGAACGACGAACGGAGGGTCCCTCGGATGTCATCCGAGGAACCCTCCGCACAGGTGTCCGGGCCGGAGGCGGACTGACCCCGCTTTCGACCCGTTCTGCTGCTAGACGCCGTAGTAGAGCTCGAACTCGTAGGGGTTCGGGCGCATCGACAGCGGCAGGATCTCGACCTCGCGCTTGTAGGCGATCCAGGTGTCGATCAGGTCCTGCGTGAAGACATCACCGGCTTGCAGGAACTCGTTGTCGGCTTCGAGGGCCAGCAGGGCCTCCTCGAGCGACCCGGGAGCCTTCTGGATGTCCTTGGCTTCCTCGGCGGGGAGCTCGTAGAGGTCCTTGTCGATGGGCTCGGCGGGCTCGATGCGGTTCTTGATCCCGTCGAGGCCTGCCATGAGCTGCGCAGCGAAGGCCAGGTAGGGGTTCGACGACGGGTCCGGCGCGCGGAACTCGATGCGCTTGGCCTTGGGGTTCGATCCGGTGATCGGGATACGGATACCGGCGGAGCGGTTCCCCTGCGAGTAGACCATATTGACCGGGGCTTCGAAGCCCTTGACCAGGCGACGGTAGGAGTTCACCGTCGGGTTGGTGAAGGCCAGGACGGCGGAGGCGTGCTTCAGCAGGCCGCCGATGTACCAGCGGGCCATGTCCGACAAGCCGGCGTAGCCGCGCTCGTCGTAGAACAGCGGCTGCCCGTTGCTCCACAGCGACTGGTGGCAGTGCATGCCGGAGCCGTTCTCACCGAAGACCGGCTTCGGCATGAAGGTTGCGGACTTGCCCCAGGCGTCGGAGACGTTCTTCACGATGTACTTGAACTTCTGCAGGTCGTCCGCAGCGTGCGTCATGGTCGTGAACTTGTAGTTGATCTCGGCCTGGCCTGCACCGCCGACCTCGTGGTGCGAACGCTCGACCTCGAGGCCGGCCTTGTCCAGCTCGACACAGATCGCGTCGCGCAGGTCGGCCTGCTTGTCCACGGGGGAAACCGGGAAATAGCCGCCCTTGAACGGGGTCTTGTTGCCGAGGTTGCCGCCGACTTCCTCGCGCCCGCTGTTCCACGGAGCCTCGATCGAGTCGACCTTGTAGAAGCTCCCCTGCGGGGAGGACTCGTACTGGACGTTGTCGAAGATGAAGAATTCCGCCTCGGGGGCGAAGAACGCCGTGTCCGCGATGCCGGTGGAGGAGAGGTACGCCTCGGCGCGCTCTGCGACACTGCGGGGATCGCGGTGGTAGGGATCGCCCGTGCGGGGGTTGACGATGGAGAAGTTCAGCGCGAGGGTCTTCTCGGTCCGGAAAGGATCGATGAACGCCGTCGTCACATCCGGGATGAGCTGCATGTCCGACTCCGCGATGCCCTGGAAGCCGCGGATGGAGGATCCATCGAAGAGCTGGCCGTGCACGAAGAAGTCCGCGTCGACCGACTTGGCGGGAACGTTGAAGTGCTGCTGCACTCCCGGGAGGTCGGTGAACCGGACATCGACAAACCTGATGTCTTCGTCGGCGATGAACTTGAGGACCTCGTCCGCATTCTTAAACATCGATTCATGCTCCTAACGCATGGCTGGGGGAAAACCGGCGCCAGCGCGTGTCCCTGCGCCGCACGGTATGTCACGGGCTCTGGCAGGCTGGTACGCTACCGCCGACTCGTCCCAACTGTATGAGCAGGCAGTTTCCCGCTGGTGTCGTCTTTGTTTCCGGGACGTTACAGGACGTGAACTGCGCCTCCCACCCTAGCGCCCCCGGGAGCGCGACGGCATAATACGGTCGGACCGGAGCCTGACACCGCGCGGGTAGGCTTGGGGCGTGGTGAACAGGAAGAACATCGGTTCGTGGATGGAAGGCCCGCCGCCGTCGGGCGATCAGCAATGGCCGGGACAGCGACTCGGCCGGCCCGAGTCCGGACCCGGATCCCTCGCCCGTTTCGGGCCCAGGGCCGCTGCGCTCCTGATCGACTGGGTTCTCTGCTCGCTGATCTCCGCCGCGTTCTTCGACTACGACGGCTTCGCGACGCTGTACATCTTCCTCGTGGAGCAGATCCTGTTCGTGGGTTTCTTCGGCTACAGCATCGGGCACCGACTCCTGCGGATGCAGGTGCAGACGCTCGACGGCAGACCGGCCGGTTACCTGACGGCCATCGTCCGCAGTGTGCTCGTCTGCCTCGTCATCCCGGCCTTCATCATCGACGCCGACCAGCGCGGTCTCCACGACCGGGCCCGGAACACCGGCCTGTTCCGTATCTAGCACTGCTGCACTCCGGCGGGGGACCGGGCAACAGATCCCGCAACGCGAAGAGCCCCTCCCGTCGTCGGGAGGGGCTCTTGTGGTCACGCGGCCTGGAGTCAGCGCCCGCGCATCGCCTTGCGGTCGGGGCGGGCCTTGAAGGGGTCCACGCCCTTGGGGATCGGAAGCTTGGTGCCCAGTGCGGACAGGCGCTTGTCGACCGCGTGGACCTCCTGCTTCGTCAGCGTCTTCTTCAGCTTCTGCACGGTCTTCGGGACCTTGGAGAGGGGTACCTGGCGGTCCCCGCGGCCCGTCTCGATCACGTGCACCGGCACGTTCGGGATGATCCGCGCCATCTTGCGCTTCTCACCATCGAGGAGCTGCTTGACCCGCGTGGAGGGGCCCTCGGACACGAGCACGACGCCCGGCCGGCCGATGATCCGGAACACGGCGTCCTGCGTCCGCGGGTTCACCGCGACCGGCTGCTCCTGCAGGATCCACCCGCGGCGAAGGACGCTCAGCGCGGCGCCGGCAGCGCCGGGCTTTCCCTCGATCTGGGAGAACGCCGCGCGTTCGGCCCGGCGGGACAGGATGAAGATGGCCGCAAGGACGGCCAGCGGGACCGCGATGATCATCAGCGTGATGACGTTGTTGATCAGGAGTCCGACGAGCAGGCCCAGTGCAATGATCCCGACGAACGCCAGCAGCATGAACCAGACGGCGCTGGGATCGTTGCGCCGCGTCATCTTGAAGACTTCGACAACCTGCTTCATCCGCCCGGTCTGCTTCGGCGCAGCCCCGGCTTTCGGCTTACGCGAGAAGAGGCGGCGTTTGGGCGTGGGGGAGCCTGAAGGATCGATTGCGTGCGACATAGTACTTCGATTCTACGGGATGAGATCAGGATGACCGCCGGTTCACCGACGACGTGCTGCGGTTCCGCGGGCGGAGGTAGCCGCCGGGACGGTACCTGCGTCAGCCCGCGAGGAGCGAGGTCGCTTCCTGGGAGGCTGAGCCGGATTCGTCGAGGTGCGCGAGTTCGGGGGGCAGCTCGAGGCCCTTCTTCCGCATGGCGCGCGCCCAGAGGCGGCCCGCCCGATAGGACGAGCGCACGAGCGGGCCGCTCATGACGCCGAGGAAGCCGATCTCTTCCGCCTCTTCGCTCAGTTCGACGAACTCGCCGGGCTTCACCCAGCGGTCGACGGGGAGGTGTCGTTCGCTGGGGCGCAGGTACTGGGTGATCGTGATGAGGTCGCACCCTGCGGCATGCAGGTCCCGGAGGGCCTCGGAGATCTCCTCGCGCGTCTCGCCCATGCCGAGGATGAGGTTGGACTTCGTGACCATGCCACGGTCCCGCCCCTGGGTGATGACGTCGAGTGAGCGCTCGTAGCGGAAGGCCGGACGGATGCGCTTGAAGATGCGCGGCACCGTCTCCACATTGTGTGCGAACACCTCCGGGGCGGCATCGCAGATCGCGGCGATGTGTTCGGGGCGCCCGGAGAAGTCGGGGATCAGGATCTCGACGCCCGTGCCGGGGTTCATGCTGTGGATCTGGCGGATGGTCTCGGCGTAGAGCCAGACTCCCTCGTCGGCGAGGTCGTCGCGGGCGACGCCGGTGACCGTCGCGTAGCGCAGGTTCATGGACTTCACCGACTGGGCGACTTTGAAGGGCTCGCTGCGGTCCAGCGGCTGCGGCTTGCCCGTGTCGATCTGGCAGAAGTCGCACCGGCGGGTGCACTCGGAGCCGCCGATGAGGAAGGTGGCCTCACGGTCCTCCCAGCACTCGAAGATGTTGGGGCACCCCGCCTCTTCGCAGACGGTGTGCAGGCCCTCCTTCTTCACCAGGTTCTTCATCGCGACGAACTCGGGTCCGATGTTGACCTTGGCCTTGATCCAGTCCGGCTTGCGCTCGACCGGCGTCTCGGCATTGCGCGCCTCGACGCGCAGCAGGCGGCGGCCCTCGGGGGCAAGGCTCACAGTAAAGCTCCTTCTGGCTGGATGCCATGGGTGGCGCCGGAGGTGGCGGCAGTGCCGGCGGCGCCGATCTGGGCTGAGGCGGCGTCGTGCTCGGCCACCAGCAACGCCTCATTCTTGCGCAGTTCGGCCTCGATAAGCGAAACGACGTCCGCGGGAGGCACGGTCCGGCCGCACTCGGCGGAGATGGACGTGACTCCGGCATCACTGATGCCGCAGGGAACGATCTGCTGGAATGGCGCGAGGTCGTTGCTGCAGTTGACGGCGAAACCGTGCATCGTGACCCGATTCCTCACGCGGATGCCGATCGCGGCGATCTTCCGCGCGGGCCGGTCATTCGTTGCCGCCAGCCAGACGCCGGACCGGCCGTCGATCCGGATGCCGTCGATGCCGAAGTGGCGGAGGGCGGTGATGATGACTTCCTCGAGGGTATGGACGTAGTCCGCGACGCGTGCAGGATTCCGCAGGGCGAGGATCGGGTATCCCACCAGCTGTCCGGGCCCGTGCCATGTGAGCTTCCCGCCGCGGTCCACGGGGACGACGGGCGTGCCGTCGAAGGGGCGCTCGTGGTCCTCCGTGCGCTTGCCCGCGGTATACACGGGAGTGTGCTCGAGCAGGAGGACCGTACTGGGCGCGGCGCCGTCGACCACCTTCGCGTGCAGGTCTTTCTGCATCTCCCACCCCTGCGTGTACTCGATGTAATCGGGAGCGAGGCCGACGCGCGACAGCACAAGAGTCATGGAGCAATCGTAGTCCCGTCCGTGACGTTCCTTTCCACCGGTTCCGCCTGGTTCCGTACGCTCCGCTGAGCAGTACGGCGCTGCCTCGCCGTACTGCTCAGCGGCGTCGATCTGTCGAGGGGTGTCGAACTGCCCAGGGACGTCGAGCGTCGCGTCGCGCCGGACCAGGCGCCATCCCCGGTCGGCCCGCCGTACTTCGAAGCACGCCACGGGCGAGACCGGATCAGCCTGTGCCCGGAATCGCCAGAAGTCGGCCCTGAGGCCCCGCGTCGTCGGCCCCTCGCCTGCGGAGAGGGGCGCCACGGGCAGTGCGTGCCACGTGGACCAGTGACGGCTGTGTCCGACGACGCGCCAGAGCGACCCGCGCCAGCGCAGGCAGGAGGGCGCGGGCGTTCCGCCGGTCTCCTCGAAGGTGAGCGCGACCGCTTCGTCGCATGGCTGCCAGGGGCCGGTCGTGTCGGGGATGGTCTTCATGACGCTGCCTGTCTCGTCGATGCCTGAGGGTTAAAAATAGAACGCATGTTCGAAGAAAGCAACGGGGTCGGGAGTAGTTGCGGGAGGCCCTGTGGATAACGCCGGACCCCCTGCTCCGGTGGCCTAGAACTGATGCATGAGCGACGCCGCACCATCACTGCCCGCGGGGGATCACCGGGGGACTGCCCCGGGCGGGGTCCTGCCGGATGCTCCGTCCGGCCCACTACCGTCCGGTTCCTCCGCCGAGGACGTGCCACCGCCTGTGGTGCAGGGGCTGCGCGTGGGACGGCTCCTCGGCAGGGGCGGGTCCTCCGCCGTCTGGCTGGTGACGGACGACGGCGGACAGCGGTTCGCCCTCAAGGTGGCGGGTCCGTGCCGGGCGGGCGAGGGCGCATCGGATCGTACCGTGGGCGGGCCACCCGCCGGGCGGGGCCGTCGTGCTGCGCAGACCCTCACCGGATCATCCGCCTCGGAACCTCCTGCTGTCGCATCGGCGGCGGAACAGCTCCAGACGGCGGGCAGGGAGCGGCCGGACCCGGGAGTCGGGGAGGAGGACATGGTGCGGGAGCTCCGGCTCCTCCAGCGGTTCGCCCATGAACATCTCGTCAGGGTGCACCGGATGGTCCGGACCGACCAGGGGCCGGGCATGCTGATGGACCTGGCACCGGGCGGTTCCCTGCTGGGCCTCGTCAGCAGCAGGGGCCCGCTTCCCATCCCGGAAGTCGTCACGGTTCTCGTGCCCATAGCGCAGGTGCTCAGCCACCTCCACGGCGCCGGAGCGCTGCATGGCGACGTCACGCCTGGAAATATCCTGTTCACTGCCGAGGGCAAGCCGCTGCTCGGAGACTTCGGAACGGCGCGGCTCCTCGGATCCGGCAGGGGAGCCACTGCGGGCACGCCGGGTTTCCTCGATCCGACGCAGCGTGGTCCGTTCGATTCCGGAGCGGACGTCTTCGCGCTCGCGGCGGTGTCCTGGTTCGCGCTGACGGGCAGGGTTCCCGGCCCGACGGAGCAAAGGCCACCCCTCGTCCTGATCGTTCCCGAGGTCCCCCAGCAGCTCATGCAGCTCATCGAGGACGGACTGAGTTCCACCCGGGACCGCAGGCCCACGGCCGACCACTTCGCCCGCATCCTGCTGTCCAGTGCTGCGCCGGACCCCGTGAACCTCGTGCCGGCAGTCCACTCCAGCGTGCTTCCCGAACTGGTGACGAGGCGTGCAGGCCCTCGTCCTGCCGTCCCGGGGTCGGGGTGGAGGCGGATCCTCGGCGGCCGTGGAAGCACCACGAAGGAAAGGTCGGGAGGAGCACGCAGACCGCCCCCGCGCGGGCACACGGTTCCCTCCCGCGGCACGTCGGTCGGCGCCCCTGCCCGTCGCAGGACAGGCCGACCGGGTGAACGGGCCCGGAACGGTCTTGCCCTGGCGGCAGCCCTGGCCACCGTCGTGCTTCTGATTGCGGGGATCGCCGTGACGCTGGGCGGCTTCGGCGCACCATATGCTGTCCCTCCCGGCCCCGGTTCGATCGCAGAATCCGGTTCGAGCGCAGGCCTCGGTCCGGTGCCCAGCCCCGGTTCGAGCGCAGGGTCCGGCCCGGTGCCCGGCCCCGGTTCGCGCGCAGCGTCCGGTCCCTCAGCAGGGCAGGGGATCACGGGCCGGGAGGGCGCCGACTTCGGATCGGAAGGACAGGAAGGCGCTGGAGGATCCGGGGGAGCGGGCGTACCGTCCGAGCCGCCGGCCGAGGCGCTGCTGGCCGGCGATCCTGTCACCGCGCTCAGGGGCCTCGCGGATCTTCGGGCAGCAGCCTTCAGAACGGCGGACACCGCCGTCCTCACGAGCGTCGACGTCGAAGGATCCCCTGCGCTGTCGGCCGACCGGAAAGCCGTGACGGCGCTCGCGGACTCCGGTCGGAGCCTTCAGGACCTGTCGATCGACATCCGGAATCCCGTGGTGCTGGGGGAGGCCGACCTCGTTGCGGCGCCGGCGGTCGGCAGCCTCCCGGGTGTCACCGGAGCACCCGTCGGCACGCTGGTGTCCCTCATCCGGGCGACGGCGGCGCTCTCGTCGTACACGGAACGGGCGGCGTCGACACCGCCGGCGGATGCCGAGCCGAGTCCGCTGATGGCTGCGGGCCAGCAGGAGCTCATCTTCATCCTGTGGAAATCCGGCTCCGCCTGGCGGATCCACTCCGTCGTATCGCCTCCGGACTGAGATGGCGCAGAACCGGCAGGTGCCCGAGCTGCGCCGGGTGCACGACCCGGGCCGATCCAGAGGCCGGTCGGGTCGCGCCGCGTGACCGGGTGGCCTACCGTTCGGTCGACCCGGCGGTCCTGCGTACCCACTCGGCGAGTGCCTCAGGCGTGGGCTCGTCGAACGCGAAGCCGGCACCGGTCAGGGCTCGGGGCTCCATGCGCTGACTCACGAGCAGGAGTTCGTACGCGAGCTGGCCGACGACCGATGTCAGGATGGCGGCGGGAACACGGAACCACACGGGCCGGTGGAACGCCCTGCCGAGCTGCAGCGTGATGGTGTCCAGGGTGGCCGGTGCCGGAGCGCTCACGTTGACGGGACCGGCAAGGGGTGCGGTCAGGAGGAATTCGAGGGCCCGGACCTCGTCGTTCAGGCTGATCCAGGGCCACCACTGCCGGCCCGAGCCGAGAGACGTCCCGGCGAAGAACCGGATGGGGATCAGGAGGTTGGGTAGCGCCCCGCCGTCCCTGGCCATCACGATGCCCGTGCGGGGCAGCACGACGCGGACGGAGTCGGGAGCGCGCAACGCTTCGGCCTCCCACCGGCGGCAGATATCGGCGAGGAGCGTCCCGCCCGACGCCGAGCCCTCCGTGAGGACATCGTCGCCCCGGTCCCCGTAGAAGCCGGAGGCCGACTGGCTGATGAAGACCTCCGGCGGGTTCCCGGCCTTGCGCATCGCCTGGACCAGGGTCCGGGTCGCCAGGATCCTCGAGGAGTACAGCGTCTCCTTGTAGCTCCTGGTCCAGAGACCGCCCGCGATGCCGGCTCCGGACAGGTTGATGACGGCGTCGGCACGCTCGACGGCCGCGACATCCAGTTCACCCGCCGACGGGTTCCAGCGGACCTCCGAGGGGCCCTTCGGCGCCCTGCGGACGAGGCGCGTGACCTCGTGGTTCTTCTCGAGCTGGCGGGTGAGGGCTGTTCCGATGGTCCCGGACGCGCCGGCGAGGAGGATGCGCATGAATCCATCGAACCACTTGTTCCGGGCGAAGGGTACCGGGGCGTCCCCGCCGCAGGCTGCGCTGGGCGCTGCCGGATCCGGGACGGCGGTCGCGTTCGCGGAGGGATGCGCCCCCTGGCCGGCCGGCTGTCGTCCGCTGCCGAACGCAGAAGGACCCCGGAGAGTGTCCGGAGTCCTTCCCTGCGGCTGTGCAGTGGGGCGGGTCAGCCGTGGAGCGTCGCGGTCAGCGAGATGTCCTTGACGGCGGCGAGGGCCTGCGACACGGGGCAGCCCTCCTTGGCGGCCTGCGCCACGCGCTGGAAGTCCTCCTCGGACAGGCCCGGCACCGTGGCGTCGAGCGTGAGGCGGATGGCCGTGATACCGGTACCCGGCTGGAAGTCGACTTCCGCCTTCGTCTCGACGCGCTCAGGGGTCTTGTCCTCCTCGCCCAGGGCGTGGCTGAAGGCCATCGAGAAGCAGGCGGAGTGTGCGGCGGCGATGAGCTCCTCGGGGCTCGTCTTGCCCTCGGCCTGCTCGGCGCGTGCCTTCCATGTGACGTCATAGGTCCCGAGACCGGACGAATCAAGCGTTACCTGGCCTGAGCCGGAGGGGAGGTCTCCACTCCAGACGGTGTGGGCTGTGCGAACGGTAGCCATGGTTCTCCTTGCTGTCGAACGGGCGCGGGTGTCGCGTCCGGTACTTCACCCCCATCCTAGGGAGCCACAGGACGTAGTTCCATCGCCTGCAGGCCCTCACCCTGGACGTGGTAGGGGAGCAGGAGGGCCCGGCCGACCGCGACAGGTGGGCGAACGCAGAGGAGCCGCCTCCCGAGTGGGAGGCGGCTCCTGTGCAGCCGGCTGAAGCCGGGGCGAACCTACAGGCCGAGGTCGGCCTCGAAGGCGCCGCCTTCGAGGCGTGCCTTCAGCGTCTGCAGGAAGCGGCCTGCATCGGCGCCGTCCACGAGGCGGTGATCGTACGTGAGGCTCAGGTACATCATGGAGCGGATGGCGATGGTGTCGTCTCCGTCGACCCCCGTGATGACCACGGGGCGCTTCACGATGATGCCGGTTCCGAGGATGCCGACCTGCGGCTGGTTGATGATCGGGGTGTCGAAGAGGGCGCCGGCCGATCCGATGTTCGTGATCGTGAAGGTGCCGCCCGAGAGCTCGTCCGGACCGATCTGGCCGTTGCGGGTGCGCGCACCGACGTCGGCGATCTTCTTGGCGAGCCCACCCAGGTTGAGGTTGCCCGCATCCCTGATGACCGGAACGAGCAGGCCCTTCTCGGTGTCGACCGCGATCGCGAGGTGCTCTGCGTCGTGGTAGGTGACTTCCTTCTTCTCCTCGTCGAAGGAGGCGTTCAGCTTCGGGTGCTGCTTGAGCGCCTCCGTGACGGCCTTCGAGATGAAGGGGAGGAAGGTGAGCTTTGCGCCGTTCTGTGCCTGGAAGGTGTCCTTGGATGCCGCACGGAGCTTCACGACGCGGGTCATGTCGACCTCGATCACCTGGGTGAGCTGTGCGGAGACCTCGAGTGACTCGCGCATGCGCTTCGCGATGGTCTGGCGGATCCGCGGTGCCTTCTCGACCGTGCCGCGGAGCTTGGACGGCTCGACGGCGGGAGCCGCAGGCTTGGACGGCGCGGCGGGTGCCGACGCGGCCTGGGGCGCAGCTGCGGGCTGTGCCGCGCTCTGGGCCTTCCGGGCCTCTGCGGCCTCGAGGACGTCCTGCTTGCGGATGCGGCCGCCGACACCGGTTCCCTTGACGGCCGAGAGATCGACGTCGTTCTGGTTCGCCAGGCGGCGGACGAGGGGCGTGACATACGCGGAGGCGTCGGAGGTGCCGGAGTCTTCCGACGTCGAGGACTTCTCTGCAGGAGCGGCGGGCTTCTCCTCGGCAGCGGCGGGCTGCGGGGCCGGGGCGCCGCTGGCATCGTCGTCGGGCTCGGAGGTGCCGGAGGCCCGCCCGGCTTCCTTGTTGGCGGCAGGCTTTTCCGTGGGGGCGTCGTTGCGCTCCTCGAAGGGTGCGGCGACGAGGGGCTCACCCGAGGCGGCTTCGACCTTCTTCGGTGCGGCTGCACCGGACCCGATCACGGCGAGGACGGCGCCGACCTCCGCGGTCTCGTCCTCGTTGACGCGGATCTCCTGCAGCTTGCCCGCGACGGGGGAGGGTATCTCGGTGTCGACCTTGTCGGTGGAGACCTCGAGGAGGGGCTCGTCGACCTCGACATCGTCGCCGACGGCCTTCAGCCAGCGGGTGACGGTGCCCTCGGTGACACTCTCACCCAGCGCAGGGAGTGTGACCTCGGTGCCCTCACCGGACGCGTCGGAATCATCGCTTGCTGCGGGTGCGGCGGGTGCTGAGTCGGCCTGCGGCGCTTCTTCGGCGGGCGCGGCCGGCTGCTCGGGCTCGGTCGACGCGGCGGCGGGGGCTGCACTGCCCGAATCGCCACTGCCCGAGCCGTCACCGATGCGCACGAGCGGGGCGCCGACCTCTGCGGTCTCGTCCTCCGCGACGAGGATCTCCTCGATGACGCCCGCGATGGGCGAGGGGATCTCGGTGTCGACCTTGTCGGTGGAGACCTCGAGGAGGGGCTCGTCGACCTCGACACGGTCGCCGACCTGCTTGAGCCAGCGGGTGACGGTGCCTTCGGTGACGCTTTCACCGAGAGCGGGCAAGTTCACGGATTCAGACATAATGCGCCCGTTTCTCCTTCGTAGATCGTTCCTGACAGCTGGTCGACGAGCGGTGCCGGTTCAGCTGGAAATGCTTGACGTTCCTGCGTCCGAGCTTAGTCCACGCCCTCGGGGCGTGGACTAAGCCGGTGGTGTGCTGGTGCCCGGCCTCAGCCGTGCAGCGGCTTGCCGGCGAGCGCGAGGTGCGCCTCGCCGAGGGCCTCGTTCTGCGTGGGGTGCGCGTGGATGAGGGGGGCGACGTCCTCGGGGTACGCCTCCCAGTTCACGATGAGCTGTGCCTCGCCGATCTGCTCGCCCATGCGGCTGCCGAGCATGTGCACTCCGACGATCGGGCCGTCCTTCTCGCGGACGAGCTTCACGATGCCGCCGGTGCCGATGATCGAGCTCTTGCCGTTGCCGGCGAGGTTGTACTCGTGCGTCTCGACGCGGTCGTCTCCGAACTTCTCGCGGGCGGCCTTCTCGGTGTAGCCGACGGAGGCGATCTCGGGATCGCTGTAGGTGACCTTGGGGATGTTCAGGTCGGCCACGACGACGGGCTTCAGGCCGGCGATCTCCTCGGCGACGAAGATGCCCTGCTGGAAGCCGCGGTGGGCCAGCTGGAGGCCGGGGACGATGTCGCCGATCGCGTAGATGCTGCCGACGCCGGTGTGCAGGCGCTCGTTGGTGATGACGAAGCCTCGGTCCAGGGTGAGGCCCGCTTCCTCGTATCCGAGGTTCTGGGTGACGGGTCCGCGGCCGACGGCGACGAGCATGAGGTCGGCTTCGAAGGTCTTGCCGTCCTCGAGGGACACGACGACGCCGTTGTCGTTCTGCTGGACGGACTTGAACCGGGTGCCGGTGTTGAACTTGATGCCGCGCTTCTTGAACGCGCGCTCGAAGTTCTTCACGATCGAGGCGTCCTCGTTCGGCACGAGCGAGGGGAGGGCCTCGATGATCGTGACGTCGACGCCGAAGGACTTCCAGACGGACGCGAACTCGCACCCGATGACGCCGCCGCCGAGGATGATGGCGGTCTTCGGCACGAAGTCCATCGTCAGTGCCTGGTCGGAGGTGATGACCTTGCCGCCGATCTCGAGACCGGGGAGGCTGCGGGAGAAGGAGCCGGTCGCAAGGATGATGTGCTTGCCCGTGTAGACCGTGCCGTCGACGTCGATGGTGTTCTGCGAGGCGAGCTTGCCGGCACCCTCGATGACGGTGATGCCCTTGGACTTGATGAGTCCCTGGAGTCCGCGGTACTTCCCGGCGATGATGCCGTCCTTGTACGCGTTCACGGCGGCCATGTCGATGGACTCGAAGCTGGCCTTCACGCCGTACTTCTCGGAGTCGCGGGCGCCGTCGGCGATCTCGGCCGAGTGCAGGAGTGCCTTGGTGGGGATGCAGCCGTTGTGGAGGCAGGTTCCGCCGAGCTTGCCCTTCTCGATGAGCCCGACGGTGAAGCCCAGCTGCACCGCCCGGAGTGCCGCGGCGTAACCGCCGCTCCCTCCACCGAGTACCAGGATGTCGAATTCTTGCGCAGTTGCCGATCCGGCCACTTGAACGCTCCCTCGCGTGGTCTGTTGACGCGCAGGGCGCGTCGGTTGATAAATCGATTGCTGATGCGGTCGCGGTGCGGTCGCAGGTGCTTGCTGGAATCTCGTTTTTCACCCTATCCCCAGAAGAAGCCTGCATCCACTTGAAGTGGATGTGGGACGCGCCATAGCACCCGGATGTGCTCAGTCTCACGCGGGGCCCTGCGGGACGCGGAACGGCCGGGGCGGAGGCAGCGGGGGAGGGGCGGAGTCGAGGGGAGCCGCGGGATGAAGGGGCGGGACGAAGGGTCGGCACGAAAGAGCAAGGGGCGCCGTGCCGGGTGGCACGGCGCCCCGTGCCCGGAGAACCTAGGCCGTGCGGGCCAGGACGTCCTCGACGTAGGCCAGCAGCGTGCGGACGCCGACGCCGGTTCCGGCCTTCGGCGTGTAGCCGTAGGGACCGCCCTCGTTGAAGGCCGGTCCGGCGATGTCGAGGTGGGCCCACGGGATCTTCTCGCCGTCGACCTGGCCGACGAATTCGCGGAGGAACACGGCGGCGGTCATCATGCCGCCGTGCCGTTCGCCGATGTTCGCGATATCGGCGACCTGGGAGTCGAGGCTCGGGCGGAGCTCCTCCGGCAGGGGCATGGGCCAGAACTGCTCGCCCGCGCGGTCGGCTGCGGCCTTGACGGCGTCGCGCACCCCGTCGTCGCCCATGACACCCGAGACGCGCGTGCCCAGGGCGACCATCTGGGCGCCCGTGAGGGTCGCGATGTCGATGATGGCGTCCGGCGATTCCTCGCTTGCGGCGGCGAGGCCGTCCGCCATCACCAGGCGGCCTTCGGCGTCGGTGTTGAGGACCTCGACAGTGCGTCCGCCGTAGATGGTGAGGACGTCCTCGGGGCGCTGCGCGGTGCCCGACGGCATGTTCTCGGCGAGGCAGAGCCACGCCGTGACCCTGGCGGGAAGGCCGAGTTCGGCGACGGCGAGGAGCGTGGTCAGGACGACGGCGGCGCCCGCCATGTCGAGCTTCATGGTCTGCATGCCGGCGGCGGGCTTGAGGGAGAGGCCGCCGGAGTCGAAGGTGATGCCCTTGCCCACGAGGGCGAGGTGGACGGCGGACCTGGCGGGCGTGTACTCGACCTTCACCATGCGCGGAGGCCGGGAGGATCCCTTGCCGACGCCGAGGATGCCGCCGTAGCCGTCACGCTCGAGGCGCTTTTCGTCCATCACCGTCACCTTGACGGGGAGCCCGCGGGAGAGATCCTTCGCGGCCTGCGCGAAGGTCTCCGGGTACAGGTGGCTGGGCGGCTGGTTCACGAGCGAGCGCGTGGCGTTGACGTTCTTCCCCAGGATGACGGCGCGCCGGAAGGCCGGTGCGAGGTCGGCGTCGTCGGCCGCGGACGTGTGGACGACGACGTTGCGGACGGCGGCCTTCTCCTTGGCCGGTGCGACGGTGCCATCGGCCCGAATGCCCGACTTGTGGCCCTCGTAGCTGTACGCGCCGAAGGCGGCACCCTCGGCGACCGCCGTGGCTGATGCGACCGAGGCGGCCGGGAAGGCGAGCACGACGGTCTCGAGGCCGGTCAGCTGGCGCACTGCGGCACCGGCAGCGCGGCGCAGGGTCTCCGGGTCGAGGACATCCCCGTCCGGCGCCGCTCCCACGCCGGAGAGCACGAGGGAGTCGGCTCCGGTCTCGGGCAGCCCCGGCAGGCGGCGCACTTCGTCGGCGGCACCGGTGATCCCGAGCACCTGGAGCGAATCCCCCAGGGCGCGTGCGGCCTTCGCCGGCAGCGGACTGTCGAGGAGGACCGGTCCGTCCGTCCCCTTGGCGACCGCGATCACGAGCGCGTCGCTCGGAATCTTCTTGAGGTCCTTCCCGGAAGCTGTCAGGTGTAGTTCGGTCGTCTTGATCACAGAATCTGTCTCCTCGTGTCCGGATGGGTTGTCCAGGTGCAGCAGTATTCGTGGTCCCGGTAGCTGGTGGTCCGGGAACCGTCCTGACGATCGTAGTCTCTGCCCTGCCGCCGACGGCGCGCGGCCGGGCCGTGCGGGTGCCATGCCGGAACAGGGCTGGTGCAAGGTCGGAGCAGTGCCGGTGTCCCACGGAACAGGGCTGGTGCCGGACCCGCAGGGGCCGGAGTACGGCTGCCGAACGGTGGGAGCGCCCGGAATGAAGCGGGCCCGGGCGGTGTTGATACCAGCAGACCCGACCGCGAGGAGAGAGCCATGCTGGATCCACGAACCCTGTACAACACGGACGCCGAGGTGTTCGGCGACCCGGAGACCAAGGGGCTTCCCCTGCTCGTGAGCCTCACCGGCTTCATGGACGCCGGGCACGTCGTCTCCCAGGTGAGCGAGGAACTGCTGGAGATCCTCGACCACGACCTGGTTGCCGAGTTCGACGCCGACCAGCTCATGGACTACCGCGGACGGCGCCCGAAGATCACCTTCTCCGAGGACCACCTCACGGACTACCAGCCGCACCGGCTCGAGCTGCACCGGCTGTACGACGGCCTGGGCGAGCCTTTCCTGCTCCTGACCGGCGTCGAGCCCGACCTGCAGTGGGAGCGCTTCGCGAGCGCCGTCGTCGGACTCGTGGAGAACCTCGAGGTGCCCCTCATCTCGTGGATCCACGCCATCCCGATGCCGGTGCCGCACACCCGTCCGATCGGTGTGACGCTCCACGGCAACCGCTCCGACCTGATCGACGGCATGAACGCCTGGCGGCCGACCGCCGAACTGCAGGCGTCCATCGGCCACGTGCTGGAACTTCGGCTCATCGAGGCCGGGCACGACGTCGTGGGCCACGTCATCCACGTTCCCCACTACCTCTCGGAGGCCGAGTACCCGCCCGCCGCGGTGGCCGGGCTGGAGTACCTGGGGGCCACGGCGCGCCTGGTGCTGCCGACGGACCGGCTGCGCGAGACGGGACGCGACGTCGAGCGCCAGATCGCACGGCAGGTCGGCAACTCGGCGGAGGTGCAGTCCGTCGTCGCCTCGCTGGAGAAGCGGTACGACGAGTACGCGGAGGGAGCCGAACGCAGGTCACTGCTGGTCAAGGAGAACAGCGAACTGGCCAGCGCCGAGGAGCTGGGTGCCGCGGTCGAGGCGTACCTGGCGAGCCCGCAGGCGGAGGAGGAGTCCACCCTGCTGTGGGACACGGAGTTCCTCGGCACGAGCCCGATCGACTACGGCAGCCGCAGCGACCGCGAGGAGCCCACGACGCCCGAGGGACACGACGACGACGGACCGTCCGGGCCGGAGCCGCGCTCCCTGGCCTAGTGCACCCGGACCCGTAGCCAGGACGCACTCCCCAGGACGCGCTCCCGCCGCGTAGAGCGAGCAGGCAGTATCGAGCCCGCCCACCGCACCGGTGGGCGGGCTTTCGCATAACCGGGCTTTCCCGTAACCGGGCTTTCCCGTAACCGGGCTTTCCCGTAACCGGGCTTTCCCGTAACCGGGCTTTCCCGTAACCGGGCTTTCCCGTAACCGGGCTTTCCCGTAACCGGGCTTTCCCGTAACCGGGCTTTCCCGTAACCGGGCTTTCCCGTAACCGGGCTTTCCCGTAACCGGGCTTTCCCGTAACCGGGCGAAGCGGGAGCAGGGCGCCCGGTGCGCCGCGCAATAATGGGGGAGTGAATTCTTCGAGGGCGCTTCTGGTCTGGGCAGCAGGTGTGGCGGCCTATCTCGTCGCAGTCACCCAGCGGACCACCTTCGGGGTGGCCGGACTCGAGGCGACAGATCGTTTCGAAGCCTCCGCGTCGCAGTTGTCGGTCTTCACCGTGGTGCAGCTGCTCGTCTACGCGGGCCTGCAGGTGCCCGTCGGTGTCCTCGTGGACCGTTGGGGTCCCCGTGTCCTCATCGTCGCGGGCGGAGTGCTCATGGCGCTGGGCCAGGCACAGTTGGCCTTCGCGGACTCCGTCGCTGCCGGCATCGTCGGGCGCCTGTTCGTGGGCGCCGGCGACGCCACCACCTTCATCAGTGTCATTCGGCTGCTGCCCGCCTGGTTCGAGCCCCGGCGGATCCCGGTCCTCACCCAGTGGACGGGCATCATCGGCCAGCTGGGCCAGGTGGTCTCCGTCCTGCCGTTCGTGGCACTGCTGTCGACGTTCGGGTGGCAGACAGCCTTCCTCTCGGCCGCGGCCTTCTCCGCGCTCGCCGTCGTCCTCTCCGTCACCGTGATCCGCGACTCGCCGCACGCCAGCGAGCGCTCTCCGCAGACGCTCAGGCAGACCGGCATCTCGCTCGCGGAGGCGTGGAGGCAACCGGGTACGCGCCTGGGGCTGTGGTCGCACTTCACCGTCCAGTTCCCCGGGACCGTCTTCGTCCTCATGTGGGGGTACCCCTACCTTGTGCGCGCCGAGAAGGTCGGGGAGGGCGTTGCCTCCGCCCTCATGACGCTGTTCGTCGCCGTGGGTATCGCCTGCGGGCCGCTCCTCGGACGCTACGTGGGCAGGCACCCCCTGCGGCGGTCCACGATGGTGCTCGCGATCGTCGCCCTGATGGCCGGAGTCTGGCTCACAGTGCTGCTCTACCCCGGACCGGCGCCCCTGCCTCTCCTGGCGCTGCTGGTGATCGCCCTGGCGATCGGCGGGCCCGGCTCCATGATCGCCTTCGACTTCGCCCGCACCTTCAATCCCGCAGGCAGGATGGGAACGGCGACCGGCATCGTCAACATCGGCGGATTCATGGCGTCACTCCTGTCCATGTTCGTCATCGGGATCATTCTCGACGTCCTCCTCGGAACCGGTTTCTCGCAGGGCGACCTCTACGCCCTCCCGTCCTTCCGGCTGGCGATGTCCGTGCAACTCGTCATCCTCGCGGCCGGGACCGCCGCCCTGCTCATCGCGCGGCGGCGGGTGCGGCGGCAGATGGCCCAGCAGGGCGTGGTCGTCCCGCCCATCCGCGACGCCCTCGCCCGCGAGCGCCGGCGCCGCCGCGACCAGAAGGCCGCACGGAAGCCCCAGGGCGGCTGAACTCGTCCCTGGGCCTGCCGGCGACCACTTGTCCACATAGGGCCCGAAGGCCGACCGCGCGCAACCCAGGACCAGCAGGCTGGCGGTATGTCTTCTCCCATGAGCCCCGCGCCGGGCCGGTCCCCGTCCTTCGCCGTCACCTCGCCGGCGGACATCCTGTCCTATGTACCCCATGCGCTCGGCTTCATGCCCGACGAGAGCCTTGTGGTGCTCACGACCACGGGCAGGAGGCTGGGGGCGACCCTGCGGGTGGACCTGCCCGCGGACGAAGCGGATCCCCTCGCGTTCGCGGAGGGTGTGCTTTCCTTCCTGGAGGGCGACACCGGCGCCGACGGAACACTCCTGGTGATCTATACGAAGGAAAGCTGGCAGCGCCTGGAGCCTCCGCCGCGTAACGGACTCGTGGGGACCATCGACGCCGTGCTCCTGGCCGCCGGGTTGCCGGTCCGAGCAGGGTGGTGCGTCTCGCCGACCGGGTGGCGCGACTTCTTCTGTACCGACGAGGAATGCTGCCCGTGGCCCGGGCAGCCGCTGGACGCCGTCCTCTCGAGCCCCCTCGCGGCCGAGTTGATCTTCGGTGGAAGCGCATTCGATGCATCCCCCTCCGAGGCCGTCCTCCGGATGGCGCCCGCCGTCGGGGGAGAGGAAGCCGCAGTGGCGCCAGGGATACCGGCCGTCGAGGACGCCCAGGCACACTACGCCGCCTGTTGCGCCGGCCGATGGACCGCACCGGCTCAGTTCCGGGCGACCTCCGCCGTGTGGGATGCCGTGATCCTGCGGCAGGAGGTGTTCGAGGTGGAGGCCGAGCCCGGGATCGCAGGGTTCCTCCTGGCCAGTATCGAGTCCCGGGCGGTCCGCGACTTCCTCCTGGTGAGTGCGTGCCTCGGGTCTTCCGCAGCACTGGAGGGGGCGGCTGCCTGCGGGCTTCTGGGCTCGGCTGATGCCGCTGCCGTGCCGTCGGGTAGCGCGGCCGCACCTGCCGGATGGATCCTCCCCGACGCGCGGCGTGCAGGGGCACTCCGGACCGCGCTGGCAGGAGTAGCAACGTCGATGGGTGACCCGGCCACCACGACGACGACTGCGGCGTCCAGGGCGCCGGCGACAGGGGCAGTCGCCGCACTGCTCTATGCCGACGTTCTCGCCGGCCGGCACACCGGTGCCGTGGCGTGGAGCCGTGTCGACGCGATGGCATGCATCCTGGCGCGGCTCGCCGCGGTGTCCGACGGCGAATCCCGTGCGGCTGCCCTCACCATGTCCGCCTGGTTCGAATACGCGCGAGGACGCGGTTCCAGGGCGGCGGTCTACCTGGAGGCTGCCGAGCGTGCGGTACCCGGTTACCGGCTGGCCCGCCTGCTGCATGAACTCCTCCGCCGCGGAGGCCTGCCCGCCTGGGCCCGGAAGCGGTCGACCGCGTGGACGCCGGGCCCGCCCCCTGCACCACCGGGCACAGCGTGACGGGAGATCCGGGCCTTCCCTGCGGCAGGGAGGAGGAGCAACGACGCTCGTCGCGCATTTCCGGCGTGCGCCCACCACGTGAGACAATCGAGGTTGAGACCCGGTTGGGTCCGTGCATCAGAGAATCACCGAGCATTCCAGAACGGGCGTCGCAGGCGAGCGATTTCCGGGGGAATAGCAAGGGCGGCAGGACCGTTCCCTAGGGAGTCGGTTCGGCCGGATTCGTCTGGAGATCAGCGCGGACTTGACAGGGTCATAGTGGTGTTGTCCCTCTGGTTGCACCACACACCGCCGTACGAAAGGTTCTCTGTGCCGGTCAAGAAGACAGCAGTACCCGCGTCGACAGACGCTGGTACCACCACTACCAAGCGCCGGGTAGCGGCCAAGAAGCCTGCCACCAAGGCCGCCTCGTCCGCTGCGGCAGCAAAGGCCTCGACCTCGGACGCACAGGCTGCAGTGGACGCGCTCGATGGAGCGGACCCCGCCCTGGATGTCGCCGTCGACGTCGACCCCGAGGACCTCAAGCCCGAAGCGGCGGAGGTCGGCACGACGACAGGCTTCGTCTACTCGGATGCCGATGACGACGACGCCCCGGCGCAGCAGGTCGTCTCGGCAGGCGCCACCGCCGACCCCGTCAAGGACTACCTCAAGCAGATCGGCAAGGTCGCACTGCTCAACGCCGAGCAGGAAGTGGACCTGGCTCTCCGCATCGAGGCCGGCCTCTTCGCGGAAGAGAAGATCGCCGCCGACCCGGACATGGATCCGAAGCTGAAGCGTGAGCTCGAATTCGTCATCCACGACGGCAAGCGGGCGAAGAACCACCTGCTCGAGGCGAACCTCCGCCTCGTGGTGTCCCTGGCCAAGCGGTACACCGGGCGCGGCATGCTCTTCCTCGACCTGATCCAGGAAGGCAACCTCGGCCTCATCCGTGCCGTCGAGAAGTTCGACTACACCAAGGGCTTCAAGTTCTCGACCTACGCCACCTGGTGGATCCGCCAGGCCATCACGCGTGCCATGGCGGACCAGGCCCGGACCATCCGCATCCCGGTCCACATGGTGGAGGTCATTAACAAGCTGGCCCGCGTGCAGCGCCAGATGCTGCAGGACCTCGGCCGCGAGCCCACCCCCGAGGAGCTCGCCCTCGAACTCGACATGACCCCCGAGAAGGTCGTCGAGGTGCAGAAGTACGGCCGCGAGCCCATCTCCCTCCACACCCCCCTGGGCGAGGACGGCGACTCGGAGTTCGGCGACCTCATCGAGGACTCCGAGGCGGTCGTGCCGGCGGATGCCGTGAGCTTCACTCTCCTGCAGGAGCAGCTGCACTCGGTCCTGGACACCCTGTCGGAGCGTGAGGCGGGCGTCGTGGCCATGCGCTTCGGCCTGACCGATGGCCAGCCGAAGACGCTGGACGAGATCGGCAAGGTCTACGGCGTGACGCGTGAGCGCATCCGCCAGATCGAATCGAAGACGATGTCCAAGCTGCGTCACCCGTCGCGTTCGCAGGTGCTGCGGGACTACCTCGACTGATTCGGCAGGATCCGTGAAAAGGGCCCTTTCCTCCGGGAAGGGCCCTTTTCCGTGGCCGGAGGGGTTCGAGCAGGCGTGGCGCGGAGCGCTCGGAGCGGCCCGGGCATGATCGGCGCCGGGCGCGACGCCGCGGCAGGAATGGAAAGCCCCGGACGCAGGAAGGGCCCCCTCCTGCTGGAGGGGGCCCTTCCTTGTGCTTCAGCGCCTGTACACGGAGCGCTTGTTCGTCAGGTAGTGGGTGCGTCTATCGACGGTCAGTCGCCGACGACGGCCGGCTTCTCGTGAAGCCGCTTCGTCTCGTCCTGCCACTCAGAGGTGAGCGGCTTCAGGTTTGCTTCGACGGCGCGCGCGTGGTGGCCGCAGAACAGAAGCTCTCCACCGGAGGACTGAAGGACTGCTCGAACGTAGGCCTGGGCGCCGCATCGGTCACAGCGGTCCAGGGCAGTGAGTTCGCGAGTTGCTACTGCAGTGGTCATGAATGCCTCCTCATGTGGATCGTGTACTCATATAACCACTATTCGTTGCCGGGCCTTCGCAGGTTGGGCCTCCTTTCGCTCCCGGCGTACCAGGGGTATGCGTTCTCCTCGGAGTGGGGGAATGCGCGTCAGGACGCGCCGTCCGCTCGATGTCAGTCGTGCGTAATAAACTGAAGGCACTCTTTCCCCGCCATCACCCTCCTGACGCCTGTCCTGGATCGTGCCGTTCCGCCAAGGAGACCATCCCACCGTGACACCCCCCACTTCGGACTACACAGCCCGGCACCTCTCCGTCCTCGAGGGCCTCGAAGCAGTCCGCAAGCGTCCCGGAATGTACATCGGGTCCACGGATTCACGCGGCCTGATGCACTGCCTCTGGGAGATCATCGACAACTCCGTCGACGAGGCGCTGGCGGGATACGGCCAGAGCATCACGGTGATCCTGCACGCCGACGGCTCCGTGGAGATCCACGACGACGGCCGCGGCATCCCTGTGGACATCGAACCCAAGACGGGCCTGAGCGGCGTCGAGGTCGTCTTCACGAAGCTCCATGCCGGAGGCAAGTTCGGCGGCGGATCCTACACGGCATCCGGCGGCCTCCACGGCGTCGGAGCGAGTGTCGTCAACGCCCTGTCCTCCCGGCTGGACGTCTTCGTCGACCGCGGCAGCAAGACCTATGCGATGTCCTTCCGGCGCGGTGAGCCGGGGATCTTCAAGGATGCCCGGACGCCGTCGCCCACGTCCGTCTTCGAACCCTTCCTCGACGGCTCGCGCCTCGAGGTCGTGGGAACGGCCAAGCGCGGCGTCACGGGCACGCGCATCCGGTACTGGGCCGACCGCCAGATCTTCACCCCCGACGCGACCTTCTCCTACGAGGAGCTGCAGACGCGCGCGCGGCAGACCTCGTTCCTGGTGCCGGGCCTCCGCATCGCGCTGAGGGACGAGCGGAAGCTCCCGGGCACGCCGGGCGAGTCGGGTCCGGTGGAGGAGGTCTTCCAGCACGACGGCGGCATCTCCGAGTACGCCGAGTTCCTGGCACTCGACGCGCCGGTCACGGACGTGTGGCGCTTCCAGGGATCGGGACGCTTCAAGGAGTCCGTGCCCGTGCTCGACGAGCGTGGACACAGCCAGATGGCGGAGGTGGAGCGTGACTGCGACGTCGACATCGCCCTGCGCTGGGGCATCGGCTACGAGACCACGGTCCGGAGCTACGTGAACATCATCGCCACCCCCAAGGGCGGCACGCACCAAAGCGGCTTCGAGCAGGCGCTGCTGAAGACCTTCCGGAAGGTCATCGAGGCCAACGCCCGCAAACTGAAGGCCGGTACCGACAAGATCGAGAAGGACGACGTCTTCGCCGGCCTGACCGCCGTTCTGACGGTGCGCCTCGCCGAGCCCCAGTTCGAGGGCCAGACCAAGGAGATCCTCGGAACGTCCGCCGTCAAGGCCATCGTGGCGCGCGTGGTCGAGAAGGAACTGCAGGCCCGCCTGTCCTCCTCGGCGCGCAACGACAAGGCACAGTCGGCGCTGCTGCTCGAGAAGGTCGTCGCCGAGATGAAGTCCCGGATCTCGGCCCGGGTCCACAAGGAGACCCAGCGGCGCAAGAACGCCCTCGAGACCTCGACCATGCCGGCCAAGCTCGCGGACTGCAGGATCGACGACCAGGAGCGGTCCGAGCTCTTCATCGTCGAGGGCGACAGCGCGCTCGGCACCGCCAAGCTTGCGCGGTCCTCCGACTACCAGGCGCTGCTTCCCATCCGGGGGAAGATCCTCAACGTGCAGAAGGCATCGGTGGGGGACATGCTGTCCAACGCGGAGTGCGCCGCCCTCATCCAGGTCGTCGGCGCCGGCTCGGGGCGGAGCTTCCAGCTCGATGCGCGGCGGTACGGCAAGGTGATCCTGATGACGGATGCGGATGTCGACGGCGCCCACATCCGCACACTGCTCCTGACGCTGTTCTTCCGGTACATGCGTCCGCTGGTCGAGGCCGGGCGGGTCTACGCCGCCGTCCCGCCCCTGCACCGTGTGGAGGTGATCAACGGTGGTTCGAAGGCCAACGAGATGATCTACACGTATTCGGAAGCGGAACTCACACGCCTCCTGGCCGCCATGGAGAAGAAGGGCAAGCGGTACAAGTCACCTATTCAGCGCTACAAGGGCCTCGGCGAGATGGACGCGGGACAACTCGCGGAGACCACCATGGATCCGCGGCATCGCACCCTGCGGCGCGTGCGGATCCAGGAGGCCGAATCGGCCGAGCGGGTGTTCAACCTGCTGATGGGAAGCGACGTCGCTCCCCGCAAGGACTTCATCGTCGCGGGAGCCTCATCCCTGGACCGAGACCGCATCGACGCCTGATCAAATTCGCCTGATGATCCCTGATCGACCCGTGATCGACCCGTGATCGACTCCTGAGCGACGACGCCGGGCCGGTGGGAAAGCCTCACTGCCTTGGCGGAGCGCTTCCTGGAGATTCCCGTCCGTACCTTCGGCGCTCCGTACCTTCAGCGATGCGCACCGCCATGGCCGGCCCCGAGACCGAGGGCCGGCGTGGCAGTCCGTCACGGAACTTCTGAGCCGGGGGGCGGGGGGAAAGGGGACCTGTGCCCA
The DNA here is from genome assembly GCF_030433645.1 of Arthrobacter burdickii. NCBI lineage: Bacteria > Bacillati > Actinomycetota > Actinomycetes > Micrococcales > Micrococcaceae > Arthrobacter > Arthrobacter burdickii. Next base: position 3,002,311 of record NZ_JAROCG010000001.1, on the reverse strand, counting down.
TTGCACGCTACTCCCGGGCTGGGAAAATCGGCCTTGAGCCCGGCCCTCACCAGCTGGCCGTAGGACTGGACGCGGCCGCCTTCAGGGCCCTCGAGTTTGGGCGTGTCATTCAGGCCCGAGTACGAACAGACGGAGTTGGCGTGAGCCGGGCCTCGCTCCACCTGGCCCGCCGCGAATGCCGGGGATGTACTCAGACCTGCCAGTGCCAGGGCGCAGACTGCAGCGCCGAGTAGTGATGTCTTGCGCATGTAGTGCCTCGATCTCTAGAAGTGCTCTTGCTTCCAGGTTGCCGACGCACGCGCGCGGTAGTGGTTGCAAACCACGACACTGCCCAGCGCAGGTCTGCTCCCTACGAACCCACCGAGGCCCGTGCCGCGAAGTCTACGCATGAGGCTGCACAGGTGGAAGAGGGGTGAGAAGGGGGTTTTTGCCCCCTCCGACCACCCGACGCCCACGATCGACGAGGAAAGGGCGGCGCCTGGCCTCCGAAAGGGAGGGCGGTCAGCCGAGGAGTTCGGGAGCCACCAGCAGGACGGGCGGAACCACCAGCAGCAGGCCCGCGGCGGACAGGGCTGCGGCCTGCTGGATCCTGCTGAGGGGCGGCAGGGGAGTGAGTAGCCGCCGCAGCCGGTGGGCTGTCGACTGCGCATCCGTGGTGCCGCCGGTCACGGCCGTCGTCCCGGGTGCCGAGCCCGGTCGGCCCTCCTCGCCGAGCGGATCCTCGAGCGCGTCCTGCGCCGAGGAGGACGTCGGCAGGGCACCGGAGCCGACGATGGCGATGGCCCGTACGAGCGTCGGCTCGTCCACGGTACGGAGGGCCTCGTCGTCGGCCAGCATCTCGATGAGTTCGCTCACCGCCCGCTGTGCCAGCTGCGACGTCGGCAGCCACGGCAGGGCCGACCGCCACGCGGCGAACGCCCACAGCAGCAGGTGGTGGCGTTGGTGCAGGTGCGCGCTCTCGTGGAGGAGGACCGCGTCGAGCTCGGCACGGGACAGGAGGCCCATGAGGCCGTCGGACATGACGGTGACCGACCGGGCCCCGCCGGGGAGGCAGTAGGCCACGGGCGCGGGATGACTGATCACGAGCGTCGCGGGCTGATCGGCGGCGGGAGAGCTCAGCAGGTTGAGCATGTCCCGGTGACGTCTGCGCTGTCGTCGGATCCGGATGAAGGTCAGGACCAGGGTGAAGACGAGGTGCCCGAACAACAGGGTGGCAGCACTGATCGCGAAGACGTGGATCACGCCGAGCGTCTGGGCCGACTCGTCATCGATCAGGATGTTGAAGAACCCCGCCGATGCCGACACGAGGTTGTCGCCCAGCGGCTGGAGGCCCCAGACGAGCATCGCCCCGATCATGGACAGGCCGCCGGCGAGCGCGATCGACTGCCAGAGCACCATGGCGGTGAAGGGTGCGCGTGCGGGCCAGGAGGCGCGTGACAGGGCGATCGGGGCGGGCCACGCGAGGATGATCGCGAGTGCCGCGAGCAGGTACGAGGCCCAGAACACGGACGGGTCAGCTGCCGCCGAGCAGCTTGCGGAGGGTCTCTGCTTCTGCCTCGGAGACGCTGCCGATGAAGCGGGCCAGGACGGCTTCGCGGTCCGGCGCCGTCACGAGTACTTCGTGCATGAGTTCGGCCGTGTGGTCCTCGCGGCTCGTGACGGACCTGTACCGGTGCGGGCGGCTGTCGCGCTCCCGCTCCACCAGGCCCTTCTTCTCCAGGCGCGACAGCACCGTGAGTACCGTGGTGACGGCGAGTTCCCGTCCCACTTCTCCCGTCGGCGCCTCGGCGATGGCGTCGCGCAGTTCGTTTGCCGTCAATGCCTCCGGCGCAGCCCACAGCAGGTCCATCACTGTGCGTTCGAGGTCTCCGAGCGTTGCCATGTTCTTCCTTCAATCAAAACGCGATCCCGGTCCGTCTCGGACCCGGATCCGCTCCCCACCGGGAGCTAGAAGCGTGGTGCATCTAACGTACAACGTCGCGGTCAACATTTCTACTCCACGTAGAAATGAGGGCGGATTTGTTCTACGATGTGTAGAAGAAGTTCTTCTACGGCGTGTAGAAGTCTCGCCGTCGCCGACGCCAGGCGCTGCTGAAAGGGCCCGATGGAAGCCTTGGAAATTGCCAGGTGGCAATTCGGAATCACGACTGTCTACCACTTCCTCATGGTCCCCCTGACCATCGGGCTGGGGCTCCTGGTCGCCGGGATGCAGACCGTGTGGCACCGCACCGGCAAGGAGCACTACCTCCGCATGACGAAGTTCTGGGGGAAGCTCTTCCTCATCAACTTCATCATGGGCGTGGCTACGGGACTGGTGCAGGAGTTCCAGTTCGGTATGGCGTGGAGCGAGTACAGCCGCTTCGTGGGCGACGTGTTCGGGGCGCCCCTGGCCATGGAGGCGCTGCTCGCCTTCTTCGTCGAGTCGACCTTCCTCGGCCTATGGATCTTCGGGTGGGGCCGGTTGCCCCGGCTCATCCACCTGCTGTGCCTCTGGGCGGCCGTCCTGGCCTCGGTCCTCTCCGCCTACTTCATCCTCGTGGCCAACTCCTGGATGCAGCACCCCGTGGGCGTCGAGATGGTCGACGGCCGGCCCGTGATGGTGGATGCGTGGGCGGTCTTCACCAACAACACGGCCCTCGTCGCCTTCCCACACACCGTCTTCGGCGCCCTTGCGGTCGCAGGGGCCTTCCTTCTCGGCATCAGCTGGTACCACCTGTGGAAGCGGCGCCGCGACGGCCTCGACACCCTCGGCGAGGACGGGACCGTCGTCGTCGGCGACCCGGGCGGTGCCCGGGGTGCGGTGGACCACAGGGTATGGCTCCGCTCGGCCCGGGCCGGCGCCGTCGTCGCCATGATCGCCTTCGCGGGCACCGGGATCACGGGCGACCTGCAGGGCAAGCTCATGTTCGACCAGCAGCCCATGAAGATGGCCGCCGCGGAGGCCGCCTGCCACGACGGCACGGGCTTCTCGATCCTGTCCGTCGGTAACCTCGGTGCGCAGAGCTGCGACGACATCACCGCGGTCATCGAGGTTCCCGGGGTGCTGTCCTTCCTCGCCAACGGCGACTTCACCACCGAGGTCAAGGGCGTCAACACCCTTCTGCCCGAGTACCAGGAGAAGTACGGCACCACGCTCCCGGACGACCCGATGTACGGCGAGCGTGCCGGTACCGCGATCGACTACCTGCCCGTCATGGAGGTCACCTACTGGGGCTTCCGCATCATGATCGGTTTCGGCGCGATCGCAGCAGCGGCCGCCGCCGCAGCCCTCTGGGTCCTCCGCCGGGGGACCGTGCCGGAGTCCCGGTGGCTCATGAGGCTCGCGGTGTTCGGCATCCTCGCTCCCTTCGGGGCGAACTCGGCGGGCTGGATCTTCACCGAGATGGGACGGCAGCCGTTCGTCGTCGCGCCCAACCCGGATCCCTCCGGTATCGACAGCGTGTTCATGTTCACCGCGGCAGCCGTATCACCCGGCGTGTCGCTGGCCGAACTGGTCGCCTCACTCGTCGCCCTGACGGCCGTGTATGCCGTCCTCCTCGTGGTCGAGGTCCGGCTCCTCTTCACCTACGTGCGCGGCGGCACGGCGTCGGCCATGCCCGAGTTGGCGCACGCCGCCGGCCCGCACGACGAGGCGTCGCACCCCGACAGGAAGGACGACGGCGATGTGCTGGCCTTTGCCTACTGACCCGGCCGCCGGCGCAACCGCCGCAACCGTTCCTGCTCCCGCATCCCCGACGTCCCCGAACGCCTGGAAGGTTCTCCGATGACCGAGGCACTGCCTACCGTCTGGTTCGTCCTGATCGCCGTGCTGTGGGCCGGCTATCTCTTCCTCGAAGGCTTCGACCTCGGAGTGGGGATGCTGATGAAGCTGATGGCCCGCAACGACACCCAGCGCCGCGTCCTCCTCAACACGGTCGGCCCCGTGTGGGACGGCAACGAGGTGTGGCTCGTGACGGCCATCGGCGCGATGTTCGCCGCATTCCCGCACTGGTACGCCTCCCTCCTATCGGCGCTGTACCTGCCCTTCCTGCTCGTGCTCCTCGGCCTGATCTTCCGGGCTGTCGCCTTCGAATACCGCGGCAAGCGGGACAGCGACGCCTGGCGCGACCGCTGGGACTGGGCGATCGCCCTCGGCTCCTTCACGGCTGCCGCGGGCATCGGTGCGGCCCTCGCGCTGACGACGACGGGACTGCCGCTCGACGCCGACGGCAACCGCGTGGGCGGAACCTTCGCCTGGGCCACCGGCTCCGCGCTCCTCGGAGCGGCCGGCGTCGTCCTGTTCTGCCTCGTCCATGCTGCGGCCTTCGTCGCGCTCAAGACCGAGGGGGGAGTACGGGTGCAGGCGGACCGCCTGTTCCGCCGCCTGCTGCCGGTCGCGATGATCCCGTTCCTGGGGTGGGCGCTCCTCGTCCAGCTCGACACCGGGTCGGCGGTGACCTGGCTCGTCGTCGTGCTCGCCGTCGGATCCCTGGCAGCCGCCTACCGCTCCTCCGTCGCGGGCCGCGACGGGCGCGCGTTCGCCGCTCTGGGAGTCGGGATGCTCGCGCTCGTGGGATCGATCTTCGGTGCGGTGTTCCCCGTGGTCCTGCCCTCGACCCTCGACCCGGCATTCGACCTGACGGTGCAGAACGCATCCTCCTCGCCCTATACGCTCGGTCTGATGAGCGTGGTCGCGTGCTTCGGGGTTCCGCTCGTCCTTGCCTACCAGGCCTGGACGTACTGGGTCTTCCGGCAGCGTGTCTCCGAGGCGAGCATTCCCGCGGCGCACCCCGTGACAGCCCTGTGAGCGGAGCCACCAGGACGCCCGTGCCCGACCTCCCGAGCCCCATTCAGGCCGTCGCCGGGACCAGCGGACCAGGCGCCGGGACCAGCGGACACGAGGCCGGACAGGAGGCCGGACAGGAGGCCCGACCGGAGGCCCGCCGGGTGTCGCCGATGGCCGTGCTGAGGTCCGGGGGGCCGGCGGGAGCCGCTGGTTCGGCGTCGGCGGTCTACCTTCTCGGAGTCCTCGCCGCCGCCCGGGCCGGAGGGCTGGTGCTCCTGGCCCAGGCCCTCGCGCTCGGGATCGCGTCCGTCGCCGCCGGAACCCTGGACGTCCGCGCCGTCCTGCTGCAGGGAGTCCTCGGTGCCGCGTTGCGGACCGTCGCGGCGTGGGGCCAGGACGCCACCGCCGCCCGCCTCGCGCTCGGAGTCAAGGAGCGGCTGCGCGAGGCCGCCCTGCTCCGTGTGCTCGATGACGGCGGCACCACGCAGGCAGCGCCGGCCGGCAGCGGGCAGGGTTCCCTCGCCGTGCTCCTCACCCGGGGGATCGACGGCCTCGACAAGTACTACACGCAGTACCTCCCTGCGCTCATCACCTGCGCGGTGGTCCCGCTCCTCGTCGGTGCGCGGATCCTGGCAGCCGACTGGATCAGCGCCCTCATCATCGTCCTCACGGTGCCACTCGTGCCCGTCTTCATGGCACTGATCGGCCTGCACACCCAGGAACGCACGCAGGAGGCCGCAGCCGCCCTGGGGCGCCTGTCCGACCACCTGCTCGAACTCGCGAAGGGTCTGCCCGTCCTCGTGGGACTGGGCCGCGCCGCCGAGCAGACTCGCGCACTGCGCGACATCGCCGGCACCTACACATCGCGCACGATGACGACGCTCCGCACGGTCTTCCTCTCCTCGCTCGCGCTCGAACTCATCAGCACGATCTCGGTCGCCGTCGTCGCGGTGTTCGCGGGCGTGCGCCTCATCCACGGGGATCTCGGCCTGGAGACGGCTCTTGTCGCGCTGATCCTGGCACCCGAGTGCTATGGGCCTCTGCGCGACGTCGGCGCCGCCCACCACGCCAGCGAGGACGGCGAGGAGGCCGGCGCCCGGGTCCACGCCGTCATCGACGCCCCTGCCCGCCCGGCGGCACTCCCCGCTGAACAGCTCCCGGCCGTCCCGGGCAGCATCCGCATCGAGCGGCTCTCGGCCCGCTACGACGGCGTGCTCGCGCCCGTCTTCGAGGACGTCTCCTTCGTGCTCGAACCCGGCTCCGTCACCGCCCTCCGGGGCCCGAGCGGCTCCGGCAAGTCCACCCTCGTGCGGGCGCTCGCCGGGGGAGCGGCCGTCCCGGCAGGGCTCCGACTGGAGGGACGCGTCACCGGGCTCGATGACGGCATCGCCTGGGTCCCGCAGCACCCGCAGCTCCTGATGGGGACGGTCCGCGACGAGCTCGCCCTGTACGGCGGGCTGCCCGCGGATTCCCCGGCCATCGAGGAACACCTGGCCGCCGTCGGCGGTGCGGCCCTAGCATTCCGGCGCAGCGCGGAGTTGAGCCCTGGTGAGTTGCGGCGGGTCGCCGTCGCGCGCGCACTGCTCAGCGCCCAGGACCCGTCGGTCCGGCTCCTGCTGATGGACGAGCCGACGGCGCACGTGGACGCCGAGGCATCCCGTGCCATCCGCGAGGCCATCCTCTCGCGCCGGCCCGGCCTCACCGTCCTCCTGATCGCGCACGACGACGGGACGGCGGGCGTCGCGTCCGCCGAGATCCGCCTTGGGAACGGTTCCGCCGGACAGGCGGCCCCGCGCCTTCCTGCCCCGCAGGCTTCCCCGTCCATCGTCGCGGCACAGCCGGTGTCGCCCGACCAGCCCGCGCCGCACCGGCGCTCCCGCGACACGACCTCATGGCTCTGCTCGGCCAGGGAGGTGCTGGCCCTCGTCCGACCCTGGGACCGGCGATTCCTCGCGGCGGCCGCCCTGGGCCTCGGTGCCTCGGTGTTCGCCGTCGCGCTCACCGCACTGAGCGGGTGGCTGATCGTCCGGGCCGCCGAGCAGCCGCCGATCCTGTACCTCCTCACCGCCATCGTCGGGGTGCGCTTCTTCGGCATCGGGCGTTCCCTCCTGCGGTACGAGGAGCGCCTCTGGCTGCATCGGGCCGTGTTCTCCCGGGCCGACGACACCCGGCTGAGGCTCTGGACCGGGCTCCTCCAGGCTGGCCGCTCCTGGCGCACGATCGCCCGCGGATCCGGCGGGATCGAGCGGCTCGTCGGAGATGTCGACGAACTGCGCGACCTGTCGTCACGCGCCGTCCTGCCGGTCGTCACGGCCGTCCTCACGGGAGTGGCGGCGCTGGCCACCACCGCCGTGCTGCACCCCGCGTCCCTCGGATGGCAGCTCGTGTCCGTCGGCGGTGCGCTCGTGCTGGCCCCGGCTTTGGCCGTGGCGCGTGAGCAGGCCGCCGGGGCTGCCGGCGTGCAGGTGCGCGCGGAGGCCCTCGAACGGGTCACCAGCCTCCTGAGGGCAGCGCCCGACCTGAGGGTGAACGGCGCCCACCGCACAGCACTCGACGCGACGCGGCGCCTGGACGGCCGCGCCGCAGCGGCTTCCCGCCGTTCGGCGGCCGCTGCCGGCGCCTCGACCGCGGTCATCGTCGCTGTCTGCTGCGCCGCGTCGCTCGGGATCCTTCTCGGTGCCACGGGCCTGCCCGCCGATCTCACGGCCGTGCTGGTGCTCATGCAGCTCGCCCTGATCGAACCGTTCGTCGCGGGGACGTCGGCTGTCCAGCACTGGGGTCCGCTGTCGGCCGTGGCCCGTCGCATCACGCCCTGGCTCGGCGCGTCCGACGACGGGCAGGCGGGCGGGCAGGCGGGCGGCAGGAGTGGTGCGGCGCACACCGCACCGCCGGTGCGGACGGTCTCCCTCGAGGACGCCAGCGTCGGCTACGAGCCGGGCCGCCCCGTGGTGAGCGACGTCGCCCTCGAACTCCGCCCAGGACGCTGGACCGGACTCACCGGACCCTCGGGCAGTGGCAAGTCGACCCTGATCGGGGCCCTGCTGGGGTTCCTTCCGCTTGACAGCGGCAGGCTCGTCGTGGACGGACAGCCTGCCACCCCCGGCGAGGCGCCGCGCATCGCCTGGTGCCCCCAGGAAAGCCATCTCTTCAATTCCAGCCTGCGCTCGAACCTGCAGCTCGCGCGCCCGTCCGGGAACCCTGCGACGGACGAGGAACTGCACGCGGCGATCCGCGCCGTCGGGCTGGCGGACATGGTGGCGGGCCTCGCGGAGGGGCTGGACGCACAGGCGGGAGCAGGCGGCTCGCGTCTGTCCGGCGGCCAGCGCCAGCGGCTCGCGGTGGCTCGGGCCCTGCTGACCCGGTCCGGCGTCGTCCTCCTCGATGAGCCGACGGCCCACCTCGATGCCGACGGCGCCCGCTCGCTGCTGGCCGACCTCCGGAGTGGACTCCCCGGCACGGCGGTCCTCCTCGTGACCCACGACCGCAACGAGGCGGCTCTGTGCGACGAGGTGGTGGCGCTGGGTGCCCGGACTTCCGCGTCCCTGCCGATCGAAGCAGTGCAGCGGCCCTGAGGGCACGCCGTCCGACCCGCGGACGGATTCACGCCCCTGCGCCCGCCCTGCCCTACGCTGGCGTCATGAGTACGCGCGAGATCCCCGGACAGGACGCCGACGCCGGCATGCAGCCGCCCGCGGCGCCAGCCCTTCCCGAGATCCTGCAGTGGCGGCCGCTGGGTTACGCGGACATCGAATCCTGGCTGGCGCTGATCCGGCGCATCGCCGCGGTGGACGAGCCGGACTGGGTGGAGCAGCGAGCCGACCTCGAGCAGGCCCTGAGGGCGTCGAAAAACGACCCCCGCCGCGACACCATCGCCGGCTTCGACGGTGACGGCGTGCCACGGGCCTTCGGGCGTCTCTCCATGAACCCCGGCTCCTCGCTCGTGCATGGAGCCGGCGGTGTCGACCCGGCGTGGCGAGGCCGTGGCGTCGGCCGGGCCGTCCTCGCCTGGCAGACCTGGCGCGCCGGCATGCGCCTGCGGGAGACGGGCCAGGCGACGGGAGTCTTCCGGAACTACGTCGAGGAACGCAACAGCTCGCACCTGGCACTGCTCCGGGCGAGCGGCAGCACGATCGTCCGGTACTTCACCGAGATGACCAGGCCGCTCGACCAGCCGATCCCCGACCTGCCGTTCCCTGCGGAACTGGAACTCGTGAGCTTCGCGGAAGGCGCAGGCCGGAACATCGCCGAACTCGTCCGGCTCGCGCACAACGACGCCTTCCAGGACCACTGGGGCAGCGAACCCCGTGACCAGGAGTCGTGGCAGTTCACCGTCAGCCACCCCGAGTTCCGGCCGGACTGGAGCCTGGCGCTCGTCGACCCGGCGAAGGGCGAGGTCGCGGCGTACCAGCTGGCGAGTTACGACCCCGACTCGAAGGAACTCCTCGGCCACTCCGAGGGATACACGGACCTGCTGGGAGTCCGGAGGGCGTGGCGCGGTCGCGGACTCGCACCGGCCCTCCTCGCCGAGGCGATGAGGCGCTACCGGGCCGCGGGCATGGACAACGCGGGGCTCGGCGTCGACACCGAGAATCCTTCCGGTGCCCTCGGGCTCTACGAGCGGATGGGCTACGTGCCCACCCAGCGTTCCATCGTCTTCGACCTCCCGCTTCCGGGCTGATCCAGCCGGACCTCCCGCTCGCGGGCCCTGAAACGGACTCCTCCGGAACCTGCTAGGAGACCGCGTAGTCAAGCAGGAGGCCGTCGACTGCGTCCGGGGCGAAGACCTTGCGCATCACCAAGGTGGTCAGTCCCTGCAACGCGGCATCGTCGCCTCCTGCTCCGCCTTCGACGGTCAGTCCGCGGGCAATCCTGTCGACGACATCGGCGAGCACCTGGTCGCGGACCTGCTCGACGAACGAGGGAAGGACGCCGATCGTCCCGCCCAGCACGAGGCGGTCGGGATTGATCGTTGTGACGGTCGTTGCCAGGGCCCGGCCGAGGACGAGGGCGGCCACCGTCAGGGCCTGGGCCACCTCGGGCACATTCCTGCTGGCGGCCTCGCTGATGCCCTGAAGGGTCGAATATCCGGAGGCGGCAAGCTGACCGACCAGCGAGCGCCCCGAGCTGAACGTCGCAAGACACCCGTGCCGACCGCAGCTGCACACCGGTCCATCGGAGGCGACGCGGATATGCCCGATGTCCCCCGCTGCCCCGTGGGCGCCGTGAAGGATCGAACCGTCAACGACGATGCCGCACCCGATGCCGGTCGCGATCTTGATATAGACGATTGTTTCGTTGTCCGTCCGGCGTTCGCCCAGCGCGGCGGCACGCGCGTCGTTCTCCACGACGAGGGGCACGGGCCAACGCCCGGACATGGCCGCGACGACCGCGTCCGGAGGCCAATCGGGGATGGTCGTGGAGTGGACGACATGGCCGGTAGCTGCCTCGACCGAGGAGGGGAGGCTCACCCCGACGCCCGTCAGCACCTCGTCCGGCTCCTGACCCAGCAGTTCGGTGCCGAGTGCCAGGAGAGGTGCAAGGACGGTGCTGGCCGGCTCCGTAATCCGGTGCGAGATCGTCCGGCTGCGCAGCTGGCACCCTTCGGTGTTAGTCACGCTGACAGTGGCATGGGTCTGCCCGAGGGCGAAGGCGAGGACGACCCGTCCTCGATCATCGAACCGGATCTTGCGTGAGCGCCGGCCTCCGGTCGCCTCCAGGGCTTCGGCTTCGTAGACGAACCGGTGCCGCACCAGGGCCTCCAACCGCTCGTACAACGTAGCCCGGGACATCCCGGTCTCGGTCAGCAGCTGCTGGCGTGAGAGGCCGCCCGTGGATCGGATCAGGTCAAGGAGGCTTCCGTGGGAAGCAACTCCACTGAGCCCTGCGGGCACCCGCTCACTTGCCATTCGATCCTCCCGTGCCGGTACGGTCGTCAACCCTACCCCAGTGCCCCGAGCGCCCGGTGCCCACTTGCGGGGATAGGGACGGTCCTCAGATCCGGGTTCTCCCGTCGGTCCCGTCCGCCGCACCGATCCATTCGAGCGCCGCGGCAGCGGTCCATGCTTGCGCAAAGCTGCCGAGCGGCCGACCGGTGAGCGGGTCGTAGTATTCGGCGAACTTCAGGTCGGAGAGCTGCTCCAGCGAGGCAGACCGCAGCTCACTGGACAGGGCCTCCTGCCCGTCGCGCATACTGGCCCACCCGAACAGCAGGTTGAGGAAGGGCCAGACAGGCCCTCGCCAGTAGGTACGCGGACGGAACGCTGGGCTGGTGGGTGAGGTGGACGGCGGCAGGGGGAAACGCAGATCGGGATGTCCCATCCACTGCGGCCCCCGAAGGAGCTGCCGCTGCCGATCCAGGAGGATACGATCCCCGCCGGCCACCAGCGGAGCGAAGCCTGAAACCGTGTCTGTCGAAATCCATTCTTCTGCCAGCACGTCGTAGTCCCGTGCCAGACCTGTGCCCGGGTCGACCGTCGAGGCGACACCGTCCCGGAAACGCACTGCGAGCTGCCGGAGTTCGGCAGCCTCGTCATGGCGGCCGAGTTCTTCGCCGAGCCCGGCGAGCACGTCACTGGAGGCAGCAAGGATTCCGGAGAAGAACACGTCGCGGACGCGGAACCCGATGACCTCCTGGACCGCCCTGTCCTCGAAGCCGACCGAGGCCATCTGTTGCACCAGCCAGAGGTACTTCGTGTATTCCTCATCATCCGGGCGTTCGCTGGCGTCCGTCACATGCTGGGTGTCCCGGCGGGTGAAGGGCTCAACCGCTCCCGGGACGACGCGGGAGTAAGGCCCGTCCCAGCGCGGTGAGTTGTCGAAACCGGACTCCCACCCGTGGTGGATCTCCACAAGACCCACGCGGTCCGGGTCACGCACCGTAGCCAACCACCGGTGCCAGGCGAGCCAGCCGTCGAAGGACTCGGCGAGGAAGGACTCGGCAGCCTCCCTGTCGCTGCCCCCGTTTTCGCGGGCACGGTCGAGGATGTGGAGCAGGGCGATCGCGTGGACTGGCGGCTGGCAGATCCCGCTGCTCTTGATACCGGCAGGCAGGGCCGCTGCGCCGGCGGTACCCCAGCGCTCGAAGCCGGGGAAGTAGCCCGTGTCGTCATCCGTGAAGACGATATGCGGGATCATCCCCGTGGTCCATTGGGCAGCTAGGAGGGTTCGCAGTTCGGTGATAGCCCGGGGGACATCGAACCGCGCCAGACCGATGGCGACGAATGCGGCGTCCCAGCTCCACATGTGGGGATACAGATTGGGCGCAGCTGTTGTCATGGTGCCCAGATCGTTGAGGCGAAGGACCTCGATGGCCGAGGCACGCAGCTGCTCTGTGCTGAGTGTCTCCGGGCTCATCGAGCGACCAGCGCCATCGCAGTCTCGCGGTCGTAGAAGCGCATGCTGTTGGGCGAGAATGTCAGCCAGATTCGCGAGTCGGGAGTGGCGCGGAAGGTGGGCGGCGCCTGGACCTTGATGGTCTGACCTTCCACCTCCACCGTCAGCAGGATCGAGGACCCCATGGGTTCCACGACGAGCACCGTTCCCGGGACGTCGCCCGAGGAGCGCTGGGTATCAACAGCGACGTTCTCCGCCCGGACCCCCAGGACGACATCGGCGCTCGAGAAGGACCTCAGCAGGGATGGCGCGCGAAGTCGCTGGTCGCCCACCAACAGCACGTCGCCGTCCCCGGAGACCGCGGCGTTGATGAAGTTCATGGGCGGAGAGCCGATGAAACCTCCTACGAACCGATCTGCGGGAGCGTCATATACGTCCAGCGGATCGCCGAGTTGGGCGATCCGTCCCTTCCGCATGACGGCGACGCGGTCGCCGAGGGAGAGTGCCTCGCTCTGGTCGTGGGTCACGTACACGGTGGTGGTGCCGAGGTCCTTGACGATCTTCTTCAGCTCGGATCGGAAGTTCAGGCGCAGCAGCGCATCGAGGTTGGAGAGCGGTTCGTCCATCAGTAGGACGTCGGCGTCCATCACGATGGCGCGGGCGACGGCGACACGCTGGCGTTGGCCGCCGGAGAGCTGGGCGGGTAGCCGGTCCAGATAGGGGCCGAGCTGCAGCAGGTCGGCGGCCCATTCGACCTTGCGGTCGATCTCCTCCTTGGGTTTCTTGGCCATCGCAAGGCCGAAGCCTATGTTGTAGCGGACCTTGCGGTGCGGGAAGACGGCGTAGGACTGGAACACCATCGACATGTTCCGCTTGTTCGGTGGGAGGTAGGTCACGTCCCTGCCGCCGACGGCGACCGATCCGCCGTCGGGCAGTTCGAGACCTGCCAGCATGCGCAGGAGGGTGGTTTTGCCGCAGCCCGAGGGGCCGAGCAGGACGGTGAAGTCGCCGTCCTTGATGTCGAGCGACACATCGTCGGTCGCCCGCTCGGTGCCGCCGGGATAGGTCTTGACGAGGTGGGAGATGGTGATGTCCGCCATGATCGGCTCCTTCGAAGGGTGTGGGAAAGCTGGAGAGGGGGGTGCCGGGCCTAGCGGATCGTCGAGCCCCACATGTTGGTGAGGTAGCGGCGCATGAACGCGATGAAGAGGATCGACGGGATCACCAGTGCGAAACCGCCCGCGAACCGGTAGGCAAGGGGGGAGTCGGACAAGGAGGTGAGGACCTGGGCAGGGAGGGTGCGGTGGTCGAGCGTGAGGATCGACGCGCCGAGCACCTCGTTCCAGGACATGACGAAGGTGAAGATGGAGGCCGCGGCGAGACCCGGAAGGGCCATCGGCATGACCACCTTCAAGAAAGCTCCCGCCGGGGTGCAGCCGAAGACGCGGGCTGCCTCTTCGACGTCGAGGGGGACGCTGAGGAAGACGCTCGCGGAGATGAGGATCGTCGTCGGCAGCGCCAGCGCCGTGTGGAGCAGGATCACGGCGTACGTCGTGTCGTACAGGTCGACTGTGAGGAAGAGCCGGGCCAGGGGGACCGAGAGCACCACGATGGGCAGTGCGCGGGTGAACAGCAGGAACAGTTGGTACGGCTCCTTGGCGGGGAAGGCGAACCGTGCCAGGGCGTACCCTGCCGGAACTCCTATCAGGGCCGAGATCAGCAGCGTCCCGAGGCCGACGAGCAGCGAGTTGCCGAAGGCTCCGATGATTCCGGTCGAGCCGAGGAACGCGCCGAGGGTTTCGAAGGACAGGTTCGTGGGAAGCAGGCTCAGCGGGAATTCGTTGAGCGATTCCCGCGTGGAGAGTGCGGCGAGGGAGATCAGGTAGATCGGAACCAGCATGAACAGCGAGATGAGGATACAGGCCACCTGGAGCAGGGCCCGGTTCCGGCGCTGCCGTTTCAGCGGTGCTTCGTCGACCGCAGGTTGTGCCGGGGGCGTGTCGAGTATGCGTGTCGTTGTCATCGGGTGCCTTCCTGCCCTTTGTCGCGGAGAGCCCGCAGGTAAAAAATGGAGATGAGCATCGACGCTACGAGGATGACCAGTGCCAGTGCCGCCGCTACGTTGGGGTTTTGCAGCCCCGTGTACCAGCGGTAGGTCTCGCCCACGACGAGGGGGAAGTTCTGCCCAGTCAGTGCCTGAGCGACGGCGAATGTCTGGAACGCGAGGATCGTCCTCAGGATCAGGGCGACCTGGAGGCTGGGCTTGAGCAGGGGGAGGGTGACGTGGCGCAGGCGCTGCCAGAACCCGGCTCCGAAGACCTGGGCGGCTTCGTCGTAGTCCTTGGGGATTCCCTGGAGCCCGGAGACGACGATGACGAGCACCAGCGACGTCGACCTCCATACCTCGGCGACGAGGACGCAGAGGAACAGGGTAGTGGGGTTGTCGTAGGCCAGCCAGGGGATGGTGTCGATCCCGAGGGAGGCGAGGACCGAGTTGAGGTAGCCGCGGTCATTGAAGATGGAAAGCCAGACGAGGCCTGCAGCCAGGTCGCTCAGGGCCAGGGGGATGGCCCACACGAAGAAGTGGACCTTGTCCAGGCGTGGGCTCGACCGCAGGAGTAGCGCCATTGTGATGGCGAAGGCGAACTGAAGCGGGATCATCACCGCGATCAGCAGGAGCGTGTTGCGGACGGCGGGCCAGAAATAGGGATCCTGGACCATGCGGGTGACGAATTCGAGCGTGAACCCGTCATCACTGCGAAAGGCCTGGAGCACCCCCTGGATGACGGGCCAGCCCAGGAGAAGCGCCATGAAGACGATCGACGGGGCGATGAGCAGGACCGCCGGGGGAATGCGGCGGGGTCGGACGGGTGTGTCCAGCTGAGCTGGAGCCGGAGGTAAATCGACGGTCATTACGCTACCTCGCACTTTTCGCCGGGTGAGACGGGATCGGGGGCCCAGCACGGGACATTGAGTTCCTGCAGGATGGTGTTGAGCTGGCTGGCCTGGTCATCCAGCGTTGACTGGACTGCCGAGCCGTTGAGGCAGATCTCCTGGAAGCAGTTCTTGAATATCTGTGACACCTCGCCCTCCTTGGGGCCGAGGCCCACCGGCGGAAGAGCAAGGAGCGCGTCGGCGGACCGCTGCTGGAGCCGGACCGCTGCGGCTTCGAGCGCGATTGCGCCCGCGAGGTCCGTCGGAAGTTCCGTCTGGACAACGGGGAAGAAGGCATTGCTGCGCAGCGTCTCGATCTGGGTCGTCGGTTCGGCGAGCCCCCGAATGGCCTGTTCCGCCCGCTCGCGCTCCAGTCCGTTCTTCGGAAGCGCGACACCGGCGACGATCAGCATGTATCCACGACCCTTGGGCCCGCGCGGCGCGGGAACCATCAGCCACTCGTCCGGATTGTCGGCGGGGGCTCCGATGAGGCGGGCGACGTGGTCCCAGGCCACAAGTACCTCTCCGCGTGCCAGAGGCTCCTGCATCGCATCGAAGTTGGTGGAGGCCGGAGCCGTGGCGTCCCACAGGTCCTTCATGTACTCCCAGGCCATCACCGCGTCCTGATTGCGGAACGTGGTGATCTGGCCGCCGGTGAAGCTCGGCAGGAGGAACCCCTGGTAGAAGCGGTGGTGAAGCCCCTTGGGGCCGGCGGGCATCCCGAAGACGGGACGCCCGGCGCCCGTCTTGGCCGCCTGTGCCCATGCCAGGAAGCCCTCGTAGGTGAGGTCATTGACGTCGACGCCGCTGGGAAGCCATTCCAGGGCCTTCTTGTTGACCGCCACGACGTATGTCGCCTGCATCCAGGGGACGTACTTCGAGGTGGTGCCGCCGACCTTGGTGAGGTCGAGGATGTCCTGCGTGAAGCCGCTGCCGGAAAGGTCCCGCAGGATCTGGTCGACGTCTTCAAGGGAGTCGGCGAGGGGAGCCAGTTCCCCGTGGAGTCCGCCCAGCAAGGCTGTCTTCACGCTGCCGGCCTCGGTCTGAGTCTGGACGGTCGAGGTGAAGACGCCGGGGTCGACTGAGTTGTAGGCCACAGGAACACTCAGGGTCTTTTTCAGGACGCCTTCATAGCGTTGCTTCTCTTCGACCGGGGTGAATTGGGTTGAGAGGAATCCCACCGTTCCTTTACCTGCCGCGGCGCCGCTGGTATCGAACCCCGCGCAGGAAGAGAGGAAGGGAACGGAAAGCGCGGCACCCAGTCCTCCCAGGAGGGCGCTGCGCCGCGAGACGGAGCGCTGCGAGAGGAGAGGAGGTGTGTTTTTCACGGGTGTCTCCGATCAAGAGTGCGTCATTGCATCTTCTGTCTAATGCTCAGACGAAAGTCCCATCGTGTCAAGGGACCGACTCCCGGTGGTGGTACCACGCGCCCGACCTGGAGCAGGGGGCCTGAACCTCGAACGACCTCCCGCTCGCGGGCTGATCCAGCCGCCGAAACGGGACCTACGAGGCCAGCCGCTCGGGTGCGCCGGGGTTCGATGTCACCGGCACGGTTTCCCGGCGGGGCTGGTTGATCTCGGCCCACACCGCATCGAGGGAGAGTCCGAGCACGTCGGCGATCGCGGCGATGGTCGGGAAGGCGGGGGTCGCCACGCGCCCCGACTCGATCTTCCGGAGGGTCTCCGGTGAGACCTGGGCGTCGAGCGCTGTCCCGAGCATCGAGCGCTCCCCGCGGGCTCGCCGCAGCAGGGCGCCGAGGCGCTGTCCGCGCTCGACCTCGTCCGGAGTGAGCGGCAATCTGACCATGGCTCCGATTCTAGTACCGGGATAATATGGCCGGTATAGTTATTGGTCGCGTACGAAGGGCGCCGCACATGATCGAGATCCTGAACTCCTCCGAGCTGGCCCGGGCTCGGGATGCGGGCGCCCTGGTTGCCCACATCCTGCAGACCCTGAAGAGCCGCACCACGGTCGGTACGAGTCTCCTGGACATCGACGCATGGGCCGGGACCCTGATCGTGGAGGCCGGAGCGCAGTCCTGCTATGTCGACTACGAGCCGTCCTTCGGACGCGGGCCGTTCGGCCACTACATCTGCACGTCCGTCAACGACGCGGTGCTCCACGGCCTGCCACACGACTATTCGCTCGCCGACGGCGACCTGCTGACGCTCGACCTCGCCGTCTCGCTCCGCGGGATCGCTGCGGACTCCGCCATCAGCTTCGTGGTCGGTGCATCGAAGCCCGCGGAGAGCATGGCGATGATCGGCGCGACCGAACGGGCGCTGGCCGCAGGAATAGCCGCTGCACGACCCGGAGCCCGCATCGGCGATCTCTCCTCCGCCATCGGCGCGGTCCTCAGCGAGGCGGGGTACCCGATCAACACCGACTTCGGGGGTCATGGCATCGGATCGACGATGCACCAGGACCCGCACATCCCCAATACCGGACGGCCCGGCCGGGGCTACATCCTGCGCCCCGGGCTGCTGCTCGCACTGGAGCCGTGGATCATGGCGGACACGGCGAAACTGGTCACCGACGCCGACGGGTGGACGCTGCGCAGCGCGACAGGCAGCCGGTCGGCGCACAGCGAGCACACCATCGCCATCACCGACGAGGGAGCCGAGATCCTCACCCTGCCGCGACCGTAGCCGGATATCACGCACCGCTGCAGTGGCCACGCCGGCCGGCCCCGCACGATCGGCCTCGCGCTCGACAAGGAACCCGCTCCACCCGGACCCGATCTGTCTGGGGGCCCGGTATGCTCGGTCCGCCTAGAGCAGCGTCCCCTGCGCGTCGTCGTCCCCGGCGCCCTGCGCCTGACCCGAGATCGGCGCGTCAGGGCCCTGACCATCGGGCAGCGGACCGCCCGCCGCGGGAACCGACGGGCGGGACGCCTCGATGAGGCCGAGCAGGCTGGGCCCCACGGCGTCGATCTGCTGCGTCAGGGCAACACCGGAGCCGTCGCGCCGACCGTGCTCCGTGGGCAACGCCCGGGCGACCCCGTTCGCGGAAGCGGCACGCGCGGGACCATGGCCGGCCCACGCCAGCGAGAGCGCCTCCTCCCCGCGGAGGAAGCGGTGCGCCCGCACTCCCGCCGTGGCGCGTCCCTTCACCGGGTACTCGGAGAATTCCGTGACCTTCGCCGATCCCGCCGTCGTTCCGGGGAGTGCGTCTCCGGCTGCGGCCACCGTCACCACCACGCCCTGGTCGTCGTTCCGTGCGACGGCACCGAAGTGCAGCACGGCATCCCCGGCGGCGAGCTTGATGCCGGCCATGCCGCCCGCGGTGCGCCCCTGGGGCCGTACCGCCGAGGCCGGGAAGCGCAGCAGCTGTGCGAGGCGCGTGATGAAGACGAGGTCGTCGTCGTCCGCAGCGGAGGCGATGCCCACCACCGAGTCCTTCGGCTTGAGCGAGATGACCTCCCAGTCGTCCCGGTTCAGCGGATAGTCCGGCTGGACGCGCTTGACCACGCCCTGCGCGGTCCCTACCGCGACCACGCCGTTGAGCGGCGCCAGCCCCACGAGGGATTCGCCGCGTTCGAGCGTGATGAACTCCGACGACGGCACCCCACCCGCGAGGTTCGGCACACCGGCGGTGGGCGGGAGTGCGGGCATGTCCATCACCTGGAGGCGGATCATCCGGCCTGCGGAGGTCACTGCCCCGACCTCGCCGCGCGCCGTCGAGGGCAGCACGGAGCGGAACGCGTCGTGCTTGATGCGCTGCCCGTCGCCGAGCGGTTGGCGGTCCGAGGTACGCGCGAGCTGTCCGGACGCGGAGAGCAGCACCCAGCAGGGGTCGTCGGCGATCTCGAGCGGCACGATCGCCTTGGCGCCCTTGCCGGCCGGAGCGGGAAGTACGGAACCCTTGAGCGGCGCCGCGGCCTCCGACTCGAGCAGCACCGTGCGCCGGGGCGTGGCGAACTGCTCGGACAGTTCGGCGAGCTCGTCGGACACGAGGGTGCGGAGTCGCTCCTCGGACCCGAGGATCGCCTCGAGCTCCGCGATGTCGAGACGGAGCTGCTCCTGCTCCTTCTCCAGCTCGATCCGCGAGTACCGGGTCAGCTGGCGCAGCCTCAGTTCGAGGATGTAGTTGGCCTGGATCTCGGACAGGTCGTAGATGGACATGAGGCGCTCGCGTGCCGCGGACGCCTCGTCCGAGGAGCGGATGATCTGGATGACCTCGTCGATGTCGACGATCGCGATGAGCAGGCCCTCCACGAGGTGCAGGCGGTCCCGCTTGCGCTGCAGCCGGAAGGAGGTGCGGCGGCGCACCACCAGGATGCGGTGAGTGATGTAGACCTGCAGCAGCTCCACGAGCCCGAGTGTCCGGGGCTGTCCGTCGACGAGGGCCACGTTGTTGATGCCGAAGGAGTCCTCCATCGGCGTGAAGCGGTACAGCTGCGCGAGGACCGCGTTGGGGTTGAAGCCGTTCTTCAGCTCGATCACGAGCCGCAGGCCGTGCGTGCGGTCGGTCAGGTCGACGATGTCGGAGATGCCCTGCAGCTTCTTGGAGGTGACGGCGTCCTTGATCCGCTCGATGACCTTCTCGGGCCCCACGGTGTAGGGCAGTTCGGTGACCACGAGCCCCGTGCGCCGCGCCGACAGCTGCTCGACGGTCACGGTGGCGCGGGTCTTGAAGGACCCGCGGCCCGTGGCGTAGGCATCACGGACGCCCTCGAGCCCCACGATCTTGCCGCCGCTGGGAAGGTCCGGCCCGGGAACGAAGCGCATCAGGTCCTCGAGCGACGCATCGGGGTGCGCGATCAGATGCCGCGCGGCGGCGACGACCTCGCCCAGGTTGTGCGGGGCCATGTTCGTCGCCATGCCGACGGCGATCCCGCTGGCACCGTTGACCAGCAGGTTCGGGAAGGCGGCCGGCAGCACTTCCGGCTGCGTGAGCTGGTTGTCGTAGTTCGGGACGAAGTCGACGACGTCCTCGTCGAGGTGGTTCGTCATCGTCAGGGCGGCCGCGGCCAGGCGGGCCTCGGTGTAGCGTGCGGCCGCCGGTCCGTCGTCGAGCGAACCGAAGTTGCCGTGGCCGTCGATCAGGGGGAGCCGCAGGGAGAAGTCCTGGGCCATGCGCACCATGGCGTCGTAGATGGCGCTGTCCCCGTGCGGGTGCAGCTTGCCCATGACCTCGCCGACGACGCGCGCCGACTTCACGTGGCCGCGGTCGGGGCGCAGGCCCATGTCCGTCATCATGTACAGGATGCGGCGCTGGACGGGTTTCAGCCCGTCGCGTGCGTCGGGCAGCGCACGAGAGTAGATCACGGAGTACGCGTACTCCAGGAAGGACTCCTCCATCTCGGCTTCGACATCGATGTCGATGATCTTCTCGGTGAAATCCTCCGGCGGAGCGGAGCTCTGGCGCCTGGCCATATGCGTGGCGGTTCCTCAACAACTCGGGTGTGCGAAATCGGTGGTCGGCGGGCATCCGTGGTCCGCGGGGGCTGTTCCGGCAGCGGTCCGGCCCACGCCCGGGGGATGCCGACTACCCTGAGTCTATGGTGGCCGACGGACAATACCCGGAATATTGGGAAGCTGATGTCGTCCTGCGCGACGGCGGGACGGCGCACCTGAGGCCCATCTCGCCGTCCGACGCGGACGCGGTGCAGGCGTTCCACGTCCGCCAGTCCAAGAATTCGATCTACCTCCGGTTCTTCACCTACAAGGCATCCCTGAGCGACAAGGAGCTCAAGCGCTTCACCGAGGTGGACCACCGGGACCGCGTCGCCTTCGTCATCACCCGCGGTGCCGACATCATCGGCATCGGCCGCTACGACCGCCTCGACGATCCGCTCGAGGCCGAGGTGGCCTTCAACGTCTCGGACTACCACCAGGGCCGCGGGGTCGGTTCCATCCTGCTCGAGCACCTCGCCGCCGCCGCCCGCGAGAACGGCATCCGGCGCTTCGCGGCGGAGGTCCTCCCCGAGAACCGTAAGATGATCACCGTCTTCGCCGAAGCGGGGTACGAGGTGCAGCGGCATTTCGACGACGGCGTCGTCATGCTGAGCTTCGACATCGACCCCACCCGGAAGTCCCAGGCCGTCATGGAGGCCCGCGAGCACCGCGCCGAGGCGAGGAGCATGGCCGAGCTCCTGACGCCGTCGTCGGTCGCGGTGATCGGTGCGAGCCGCGAGGAGGGCGCTGTCGGGTATGCCCTGCTCGAACACGTGATCGACGGCGGGTTCACCGGAAGGGTCTACGCGGTCAATCCCGAAGCCTTCGAGCTGCACGGCATGGTCTCCCACGCCTCGGTCGCCGAGGTGCCGGAGCCCGTGGACCTGGCGGTCATCGCCGTACCGCACGAGCAGGTGGACGCCGTCGTGGACGAGTGCGCCCGCGCCGGAGTCCGTGGCCTGCTCGTGGCGACGGCCGGTTACGCGGACGACGACGAGGGGCTCACCCGCCAGCGCGCCCTCGTGCACAAGGCTCGGGCCCACGGCATGCGGGTGGTCGGCCCGGCCTCCCTGGGGCTCGTCAACACCGATCCCGAGGTCCGGCTCAACGCCTCGATGGCCCCCGACCTCCCGCAGCGCGGCGCCCTCTCGCTGTTCAGCCAGTCCGCGGGCCTCGGCGTGCTCCTGTACGCCAGCGCGCGGCGGCGGGGGCTCGGGGTGTCCTCGGTGATCTCCGCGGGGAACCGCGCCGACGTGTCCGGCAACGACGCCATGCAGTTCTGGGAGGACGATCCGAGCACGCGCGCTGTGGGCCTGTACTTCGAGTCGATCGGCAACCCGAGGAAGTTCTCCCGCATCGCCCGCCGCCTCGCGAGGACCAAGCCCGTCATCGTGGCGAAGTCCGACGTCACGGGGCTGCAGCTTCCGCCGGGACACGCCGTGCGGACCTCCCAGGCCCCGGCGGGGGCGCTCGACTCGATGCTGCGGCAGTCCGGCGTGATGCGGGTCGAGACGACGGAACAGCTGATGGACATCGCGCAGATCGTCGCGAGCCAGCCGCTGCCCCGGGGATCCGGCGTGGCCGTCTTCAGCAACTCCTCGGCCCTCGGCAAGGTGGTCGCGGACGGCGTCGTGTCGCAGGGGATGACGGTCGCGCGGCTGGAGACAAGACTGCAGCTCGACACCGGGCAGTCCGTCGCGCTGCCCGCCCTGGCCTCGGCGGTGGCCGACGCCCTGCGCGACGAGTCCGTCCACGCGGCGATCGTCACCACGCTTCCCGCCCGCGGCCTCACGGCAGAGGCCGTCGCGGCCCGTCTGCAGCAGTGCGCCGAGGACGCCGGAAAACCGGTCATCGCCTCGTTCACCGGCATCCTCGATGTGCGCCTGCAGCTCGACGGGCTGGTCACAGCGGCACCGTCGGCCTCGCGGGCACCCGCGGACCGGGCAGCGGACGACGGAGCCGATCCGGTCCGGGTGCCCCTCGAGGGCGCGGGCGCTGCGTCCCCGCCCGCGCAGGGTCCCGGCGCCGCCGCTGCGGTCGAGGCCGCTCCGCTGCCCCTGCAGCGCGGACTGCCGTGCTTCCCCAGCCCCGGGGCCGCGCTGGCCGCCCTCGGCGCCGTCGTGCGGTACTCGCTATGGCGTTCCCGTGACCACGGCGAGTTCCTGGACCCGGACGGCGTCGACGTCGACGAGGCCACGCGCGTCCTGGCCGGCGTCCGGGCACGGGTCGCCGACGTCGAACTCACGCGCCTCTCCCCGGACGAGTGCGCGGCCCTCCTGGGTGCCTACGGCATCGGGCTGCTGCCGTCGGCGCGGTTCGCATCCGCCGACGAAGCGGTGGAGGCAGCGGACCGCCTCGGCTGGCCGGTGGCACTCAAGACGATGGACGAGCACCTCAGGCATCGACTCGACCTCGGCGGGGTGCGGCTGGCCATCGACGACGCCGAGTCCCTGCGGCGCACCATCACCCAGATGGAGAGCGCCCTCGCGCCCTTCGGCAGCTTCGGCATGGAGGTGCAGTCGATGGCGCCCTCCGGCCAGGCGTGCAGCCTCCGCGCCATCGAGGACCCGCTCATGGGTCCGGTGGTGTCCTTCGGGCTCGCCGGCGACGCCGTCAACCTGCTGGACGACTGGGCCCACGCCGTGCCTCCGCTCAGCACGGGGGACATCGCGGATCTCGTCCGGGCGCCCCGGGCGTCCCGCAAGCTCTTCGGCTACCAGGGACTGCCGCCCGCCGACGTCGCCGCGATCGAGGACCTCGTGGCGCGCGTCGCCCTCATGAAGGACAACCACCCCGAGATCGCCCTGCTCGACCTCAACCCGGTCCTCGTCGCGACGACGGGCCTCTCGGTACTGAGCGCCGCCATCGACGTCGGCAACCCCCAGCGGCGCACCGACAGCGCACGCCGCGCCATGCGCGACTGACGCCCGCGGGTTAGGCACAACACGGCTCGGTGGGGGAAACTGGGGGCATGACCCCATCGCTTTCCGCCCCGTGGCGTGACCTCGATGCATCGCTCGAGCGGGCAGGCTTCTACCCACGGCTCGTCGCCGACGTCGTCCACGACGCCCTCGACGGGCGCGAGCCGCTGTCCCACGTCGCCCACCTGGAGACGCACTTCGAACGCACCGAGGTGCACCGGCACATCACCGTGCTCGTCCTCACCGAGGACATGCTGGTCATCACGCACGTGGACGACCAGCAGCTCGACGACGCGGGCGAGCAGGTCATGGCGCAGGTCTCGACCGAATCCGTTCCCGTCAGCCAGATCCGCTCGGTCGTGCTCAGCTACCTGTACGCACAGCCGCAGGACTACAAGCCCAGCGACCAGGTCCGCGAGATGACGCTCGCCATCGCCTGGTCGGGCGGGCAACGCCTCGACATCGGTCCTGCCAGCTGCGGCGACCCCCAGTGCGACGCCGACCACGGATTCACGGGCACGGTCGCGCAGGAGGACATCGTCCTGCGCGTCAGCGCCGAAGCCGACGGCGTCCAGGCGGTGCAGAACGCCAAGGGGTTCGCGCGTGCGCTGCGGAAGGTCAACACGGCGAGCCCGGTCGCCGGCGGGTACATCGCGGCGCCCGACGCCGTGCGGCGCCAGCCCGGCTTCGGCGGCCGGTTCAACCGGGCCCACCAGCGGTAGCGGTTGATGCCCCTCCCGCATCGAGAGCCCCTGCCCTCGCCCCCTGCCTACGGCGCCTCCACCCTGGCCGAGGTCATGACCAGTGCCGCCGCGGCACTCGGCGTCGACGGTTTTCGCAACGCGCTCGCGCTGCCCTCCTCGAAGCGGATCGCCGTCGTCATGGTGGACGGTCTCGGCATGGCGCTGCTCAGGAAGTACGCAGCCCACGCGCCCTTCCTGCGCGAGAGCCTGGACTCCGCGCGCGTGCTCTCCTCCGCGTTCCCGTCCACCACGGCGGCGTCGCTCGCCAGCCTGGGCACGGGCCTCCCCCCGGGGCAGCACGGCCTGGTGGGGTACGACGTCCTTGACCCCGCGCAGGGGAGGGTGGTCAACATGCTGGGGGGCTGGGACGACGGCGTCGACCCCCGTGCCTGGCAACCCCACGCCACCGTCTTCGAACGGGTGGCGGCGCACCTGCCGGTCGTGACGGTCAGCCAGCCCCGCTTCGCCGACTCACCCATGACGCGGGCGGCGCTGCGTGGAGGGACGTTCGTCGGAGCGGACACCATCCACGCACAGATCGAGGCGGCCGCGGAACACCTGGCGAAGGCGCCGCGCACGCTCATGTACTTCTACCTCAACGACCTGGACAAGGCGGGCCACCGGCACGGCGTCGACTCCCGGGAGTGGCTGCGGAGGCTGGAGGACCTGGACGCCGCGCTGAAGCTCCTCGCCCGCCGGGTGCCGCCCGACACGCTGCTGCTGCTGACCGCCGACCACGGGATGGTGGACGTCCCTCCCTCCCAGCGCATCGACTATTCGGAGCGCCCGGAGCTCGTCGAGGGCGTGGCCCACACGGGCGGCGAAGCCCGCATGCTCCACCTCTACCTCGACCCGGCGCTCACCAGCAGGAACCGCGACGCGCTGGCGCTGCGCTGGCACGAGGCTTTCGGGTCCCGCGCGTGGGTGCTGACCCGGGACGAGGCCATCGCAGGGGGATACTTCGGCGCCGTGGCGGATTCCGTGGTGCCGCGCATCGGGGACCTCCTCGTCCTGGCACGCGAGGGCATCGCCCTCATCGACGGGCGGCGCGTGCAGCCCGGCGCGTTCGAGATGGTGGGGCAGCACGGCTCGCTGACGCGGGCGGAGCGCGAGATCCCGCTGTTGACACTCAATAAACCTGCCGGCGGCGGTTCGCGCCGGGGGAGTAGCAAGGGGGCCGGCCGTGGCTGAGCTGTTGTTCTTCTCGGGCACCATGGACTGCGGGAAATCCACGCTCGCGCTCCAGATGGACCACAACCACAAGGCGCGCGGTCGCCGGGGAGTGTTGTTCAGTTCCCATGACCGTGCCGGCGAATCGATGATCTCGAGCCGCCTCGGCCTGCAGGTGCCGGCCGTGGAGGTCTTCCCGGAGACCGACTTCTGGGTCGAGCTGACCCTGCGGCAGACCATGGGGGCGCGGATCGACTACGTGATCTGCGACGAGGCCCAGTTCTACACGGTGGACCAGATCGACCAGCTCGCGCGCGTCGTCGACGAGATGGACATCGACGTCTTCAGCTTCGGCATTACCTCGGATTTCCGTACGCGCCTCTTCCCCGGGTCGCAGCGGCTCATCGAGCTCGCGGACCGTGTCCAGGTCCTGCAGGTCGAGGCGCTGTGCTGGTGCGGCAAGCGCGCCACGCACAACGCGCGCACGGTCGACGGCGTCATGGTGGTCGAGGGCGACCAGATGGTCGTGGGGGACGTCGACCAGCCCCTCGACCAGACCCTCGACCGACCCTTCGACCTGGATGCCGGTCCTGCGACCGGACACCAAGCGGGTGCGGGCCCGGCACCGACCGTCGGCTACGAGACCCTCTGCCGGCGGCACCACATGCGCCGGCAGACGTCACGGACGTCGCCGTCGCTCTTCTCCAACGAGGCGCCGCTGCCCTTCGACGCGAGTCCGGCCGGGCAGCTCGGGACCAGGGGAAACCAACTGCAGGACGCGGAGCCCGGCGTCCGCTCCTGAGCTCAGCCCACCAGTCAGGCGACGCGGTTGTCAGGGGGCGCGGTCCGGTGGCGCGGGCATCAGCCAGCGTCCGTTAGCGCGGGCGTGAGGCACCGGCAGGCGTGAGGCAGCGCCGCGTCCGCCAGACGGTTCCGCCGCCTGCCGGGCAGGTCCGTAGCCCGCTATTCGCCCTTGCGTCCGAAGACGATGTCGTCCCAGCTCGGGACGCTGGACCGCTTCGGCTTGACGCGGCGCTCCGGGCTGGCCTCAGCGCCCTTGCCGGTCTCGGTGCCGGAATCAGCACCCGTGTCCCTGCTGGAACTACCGCTCGTGTCCTTGCCGGAGTTCCTGCCCGCTGGGCGGCTCCCGCCGCCGGATACCCCGGCGTCGGCTCCTTGCCGTGCTGCCGCGGGGGGCTGCAGCCTGCGGGTGGGCTGCGCGAAGATGCTGATCTCGCGCGTCTCCGTGCTGACGCCGTCGTACAGCCTCGGCGTTCCGTCGTCGTGGTGGGTCTCATCAGGGGCGGCGCCCTCGAGCACGTCACCATCGGCTCCAGCGTCGAGCCCGCCGTCGCTGTCGTCGTTGCCGCTGTCGTCGTCCCTGCCGGCGCTTCCGATTGCCGAGGAAGGGGCGAGCGCCAAACCATGGACCGGGTCGTCCTGGTCCTCCGCTCCGTCCTGGCCCGTGGCGTCCTCGTCCCGGGGGTGCGCGGCAGGAATCCCGCCCCGCGACAACAGCGCCGCAAGGGCGTCGTCGCCTTCCTCGTCGGCGCCGAGGCGCTGTCCGCGCCGCGACCGGAGGACGTCCAGCAGGCCGTCCTGGTCGGCAGGAGTCCCGTCCGGCGCCTCGGCCGCCTTCTCCGCCTCGAAATCGAAGACGCGGTCGGCGACCGCGCTGAGCCGGCGGGACGGCAGGGGGGTGTCGAGCGGCTCGAGTTCGCTGAGCACCTGCGCCCACCGGTTGCCGTTGGTGACGGTCTTGCGGGTCGGGTTGTAGGTCCACTGGGCGGGCGGCTGCTCGCCCAGATCCACCTTGGAGCCTTCCGGCAGGTCGAAGGACGCCTCGACGTGCCATGAGCCGTCGGGACGGCGCCACGAGTCCCACTCGAGGGATCCGAGGTCCACCCCGTAGCTCTGCACCCGGAACGCGACCATGTCCCCGAGCAGTGCGGGGCTGTCACCGAAGGCGGATCGGTAGCCGTCGTGGCTCGGCAGGGGCGACGCCACCTCGACGCGCTGCGCGAGGTAGGCCACGTAGTCGCGCTCGGCGCGGACGGGACCCTCGTAGCGCTGCACGTGCGCCAGGTCGAGGCCGGATTCGGCAGCGACCTGTTCCGCCGTCGCACCGGAGCGGATGCGTGCCTGGATATCCCGGGGCGTCAGGTGGACCGGAGGTTTCGGGGGTTTCCGGCGAGGTTCCTCCGGGACTGCGGGGGCCGGCGCTTCCGGGCCGGCCGTGGTGCTCGCGGCCCGCAGTTCGTCGTCGATGGGCAGCCGGTAGGACGTGCCCTGCTCGCCGCTCAACAGCAGATGCTCGCCATCCACACCCACCAGGCGTAACTCCTGCATCTATTCCTCCAGCCGACAATGATTCCTAGGTGAAACTCTGCCACTGAATGGCACCCATTCCTACTACGAGGGAAGGTGTGGCGGCCGTCGCCGTGGCAGCGGGCACAAATTCCGGGCTCCCGGCGTTATGGGAGCCGTGGAGGCACCTTGCAGGATGCCCGCACATGTGGCCGAATAGATGGCCGGAGATCAGGGAGTGGAAGAGAACAGGTATGGCGACAGACTACGACGCGCCGCGCACGGCGGCGGGTGACGAGGGCGACACCCAGGTCGACGAGTTCAAGAGGCACCTTCCGGTCCTCCAGACGGCACTGATCGACGAGGACGAACTGGCAGCGGCCGACTCGTTCGACCTGCCGGGGGCGGATCTCTCCAGCGAGGAGATCTCGGTGGAGATCCTGGCGGCCCAGGCGGATGAGTTCACCTGCGCCTCGTGCTTCCTCGTACGCCACCGCTCGCAGATCGCCCTCGACAGGGGCGGGCAGCTGTACTGCATGGACTGCGAGGGCTGAGGGCCGAAACGCCGGGTGCCGTCCGATCCGGGGCGCCGGGGCGGCCGTCCGCGCGGCGTCAGGCCGCGAGTGCTGCGGCGAGCCGCTCAGGGTGCCGTGACGAGACCAGCCAGTAGGGCGTGCGGTCTTCGGGGTCCGTGACCTCGACGCGGACCACGGGCGAGATCCAGCCGCGGATGCAGAGGTAGGCGAGGCCGTTCAGTCCGGGGCCGCGCTGCTGGGTGGCATCCTCCCCGGTGAACCATTCGACGGACCCCAGGTACGCGCGTTCGATCGTCGCGCGGCCCACGGTCAGGGTTGTCGCGGTCACCGCGATGCGTGGCGTGGACAGGACCAGCAGCGTGAAGACGATCACCGCGACGACGGCGGCTGCCCCGTACCCGACGGCCATCGAGATCGGCGCGAACATCACGATCACCGCGGAGGAGAATCCCGCCGCAATGAGCCAGACCCAGAACGACGGCCAGAGGCGCTCCTCGTATAGGACGGCCTGGTCGGGTGTGTTCTGGGGGGCTTCCCCTGGAGCGCTGGACATGGAACCAGCATTCCACCATTTGCGGACCGTCTCATCCCGGAGGAGGCCGGAACGGGCCGGTCGAGGCCGGTCGAGGCCGGGTGGGACTGTCAGGTAGGGCACGGGCAAAGGCGCTAAAGTGGGGGGCTGGTAACCGGATAGCTTGCGTGGGAGATGCGGTCAATGGGTACACAGCAGGACCTCCCGGTCCAGATCTTGATGCTCGACGACGGTCTCGAGCCGCCCGCCTACGCCACCGAGGGTGACGCCGGTGCGGACCTGCGGACCGCCGTCGACCTCGTCCTCGGGCCCGGCGAGCGGGCACTCGTCCCCACGGGAGTGGCGATGGCCCTGCCGCACGGCTATGTGGGCCTCGTCCATCCGCGGTCGGGGCTCGCCGCGCGCCACGGCGTGACGATCGTCAACGCGCCGGGCACCGTCGACGCCGGCTACCGGGGCGAGATCAAGGTATGCCTCCTCAACACGGACCGGCACGAGGCCGCCACGTTCGCGCGGGGCGACCGGATCGCGCAGCTGGTCATCCAGCGCGTGGAGCGCGCCGCATTCGCCGTGGTGGACCACCTGCCGGAGAGCGTCAGGGGTACGGGCGGTTTCGGCTCGACCGGCGGGTTCGGCCCACTCGATGCCACGCCCGCGGCCACCGCAGCCGGCGGCTGACCCGCCCGGCGCTGCACGGCGCCACACGACTTTCCCCCTCAGGGATCGCAGAAACGTCAGACACCTCGGACACGCCAGAAGGAAAGGGACCCGCCATGGCTTTTGGGCGCCTCAGGAAGAAGAAGCAGGACGACGCCGACGCGTCGGTGCAGCAGGAACCGGAGGAAGCGGCAGGACCGGTCGACGGAGCCGTCGAATCCCCGGAGACTGAATCCCCGGAGACGCCGGCTCCCGCCGAAGCGGTGGCCGGCGGCCCTGCAACGGACAGCGCCGGAGAGGCCCCGGCCGTACCGTCCGGCCACGTGTCCAGCACCGACTACGACCGGGCCGGGCTGGGACCGTTCGACGTGTCGGAGAAGGACACCGACACCGGCTACATCGACCTCGGAGCCCTCCGCATCCACGCCGCCGAAGGACTGCAGCTGCGCCTCGAGGTCGAGGAACGCACCAAGCGCGTCATCGCCGTGACCCTGGATCTCGGCGGTTCCACGCTGCAGCTCCAGGCTTTCGCTGCGCCGAAGACCGAAGGACTCTGGGACGAGATCAGGGAGCAGATCGGCGCCTCCGTGGGGTCGCAGGGCGGAACGGTCGAGGAACGCCCGGGTCGCCTCGGCACCGAACTCCTCGCCAAGCTGCCCGCACAGACGCCCGACGGCCAGGCCGGGTTCCGGGTGGCCCGCTTCGTGGGGGTCAACGGACCGCGGTGGTTCCTCCGCGGCGTCTTCGGCGGCCCGGCCGCCCTGGAGCAGGGCGCTGCGGCGGCCGTCGAGAAGCTCTTCCGCAGCGTCGTCGTCGTCCGCGGAGACCACCCCCTCCCGCCGCGCGAACTGCTGCCGCTCCGGTTGCCGAAGGATGCGACCGCAGGCACGCCCTCCGCTCCCGCTCCCGTCCGTCCGGACCTGAACCCGCTGGAGCGCGGTCCCGAGATCACCGAGACCCGCTAGTCCGCCATGCCCGCCCGGCAGCACGCACCAGGTTCTGCCGACCCCTCGGGGCCGGCAGGCCGGTCCGTACCCGCGGCAGCCGCAGGACTGCCGGCCGGCCTGCCCGCCGGCAGTCCTGCCGCACTGCCCGAGCGCGGCAGGATCAAGGCACGCGGCGTCATCGACAGGATCACCATCGCGCCCGTGACGTCCTCGCCGTCCTTCACGGTCCTCGCGAGGATCGACTGGAACGGTGCGAAGGAGAGCGTACGCATCGTCTGGATGGGTCAGCGCCGCGTCCCCGGCATCGAAGCCGGCGTTTCCCTACGGTTCGAGGGCATGCTGAGCCGGGTCGATGGCACACCCACCGTCTACAACCCCCGCTACGAGATCATCGGCCGTCCCGAGGAGTACTAATGAGGAACCCCACATGAGCCACCCGGCGAACGACCCCGGTGCCCGCCCCGAGCCCGAGGACGACGGCGTCGGCCGCCCGGCCGCCGGCAAGGCGGCCCCGACGGCGGCGGACCTGGCGACGCAGTACGCTGCGAAGTCCGGTGTGCGGCGCAACGACGCCGGCCAGATCGACGTCCTGTCCTCGATCGGCGGCGTCCAGGGGCTGGCGGAGAGCATCGCGCCCGGGCTCGTCTTCACGATCCTCTTCACCATCACCACGGACCTTCAGGTGTCGCTCGTGGCGGCGCTGGCGGTGTCCGCAGTCTTCACCGTCATCCGGCTCGTCTCCCGGACGCCGGTCACCCAGGCCCTCGCCGGGCTCGTGGGCGTCGCCTTCTGCGCCTTCGTCGCGCTGCGGACGGGAAACGCGGAGGACTTCTTCCTCCCCGGCTTCTTCATCAACGGCGGCTACATCATCGCGATGACCGCATCAGTGGTCTTCCGCTGGCCCTTCGCCGGGCTGCTCTTCGGCTTCCTCCGGAACGAGGGCATCGAATGGCGCCGGGACGCCGCCCGCGTCCGCGCGTACTCGATCGCCACCTGGATCATCGTCTCGGTGCTGGCCCTGCGACTCGTGGTGCAGGTACCCCTCTACCTCATGGAGAACGTCGCGGCCCTCGGCTCGACGCGCGTGGCCATGGGGCTGCCGCTCTACGCGCTCGGCATGTGGCTCGCGTGGATCGTCTCGCGCCCGCGCGGCTAGCCGTCGGTGCCGTCGTTGCGGGCCGACAGCGCGACCCGCAGCTCGTCCTCGGCCGCGATCGCCGCGAGGAAGAACATCTCGTCGCCGCCTTCGACGACGTCGTCGGGACTCGGCGTGATGGGGGAGTCGTCCCGGAGCACGGCCACCACCGCGCAGTCCTCGGGCAGACGGATCGCCCCGATTGTCCCGCCGACGAGCGGTGAGTCCTGGGGCACGGTGAACTCGACGATCGAGGAGACTCCCGTCTGCAGCGTCAGCAGGCGCACCAGGTCGCCGATCTCCACGGCCTCCTCCACGAGGGCCGTCATGAGCCGCGGCGTATTGACGGCGACGTCCACGCCCCAGGAGTCGTCGAACATCCAGTCGTTCTTCGGATTGTTCACGCGACCGACGGTGCGGCCCACGCCGAACTCGCTCTTGGCGAGCAGCGAGACCACGAGGTTGACCTTGTCGTCGCCCGTCGCCGACACCACGACGTCGGCCTCGTCCAGGCGCGCGTCCTTGAGCGTCGTCAGCTCGCACGCATCGCCGATCAGCCATTTGGCTCCCTTGAGCCCGCTGCGCCCGATGACCTCGGGCTTCTCGTCGATGAGCAGGATCTCGTGCTTGTTGCCGAGCAGTTCCCGCGCGATCGAGGAGCCCACGCTCCCGGCACCTGCGATGACAACCCTCATTGGACTTCCTCTTTCGGTGCGGCGGCGAGGATGCGCCCGATCTCGTCGGTCGCCGTCGTCTTCATCATGGCGTGCAGGATATCCCCCTGCTGGTAGCTCGTCTCCGCCGTCGGCAGGATGCCTTCGCCGAAGCGGGTGAGGTACGCGATCCGGACGCCGCTCGCGGCCTCGATGCTTCGAAGGGACCTGCCGAGCCAGGCGTCGCTCAAGGCCAGTTCGCCGAGGATGAGCCGCCCGGAGGTCTCGCGGAAGTCGCCGTTGATGGCCTGCTCGGGCAGGATCCTGCGCAGCACCTGGTCGGCGCTCCAGCGCACGGCTGCGACGGTGGGGATGCCGAGTCGCTGGTAGATCTCGGCGCGTCCCGGGTCGTAGATGCGGGCGACGACGTGGGGCACGTGGAAGGTCTCACGAGCGACGCGGGTCGCGAGGATGTTGGAGTTGTCCCCGCTCGAGACGGCGGCGAAGGCGTAGGCGTTCCCGATCTCCGCGTATTTGAGCGTCTCGCGGTCGAAGCCCACACCGGTGACCTTGCGTCCGCCGAAGGAGGAGCGCAGGCGGCGGAAGGCGCGGTCGTCCTGGTCGATGATCGCCACCGAGTGGCCGGAATCGTCGAGCGTGTGCGCAAGGCTGACCCCCACCCTGCCGCATCCCATGATCACAAAATGAGCCACCGAGGGCACCCCTGATTCCTGCTGTAGATCCTGCTGTCCCGAGCCGTACCAGCATCAAGCCTAGTGGCTGGCGGGAGGCGTGGACGCGCTAGTCTGAGGGCTGTGCTGACTTTTCTCGAGGCCGTCAAGCGGGTGCTGGTGGGCAAGCCCTTCGCCAGCGACAGGCTGAGGAACAGGAGCCTGCAGAAGCGCCTCGCCCTGCCCGTCCTCTCCGCGAGCGCGCTCTCCTCGGTGGCGTACGCCCCGGACGAGATCCTGCTGACCCTCGCCCTGGCGGGAGTGGCGTCCGTCGCGATCTCGCCCTGGGTCGGACTCGCCGTCATCGCCGTGCTCCTCGTCGTCGTCGCGTCCTACCGGCAGGCCGTGCACGCGTACCCGTCCGGCGGCGGCGACTACGAGATCGCCAAGCGGAACATCGGCCCGATCGCAGGCACCACCGTGGCCTCGGCGCTCATGATCGACTACCTTCTCACCGTGGCCGTCTCGGTCTCCGCCGCTGCGCAGTATCTCGTCTCGCTCGCGCCGGCGCTGGAGGACGTGCGCATCGCCCTCGCCGTCGTGGGTGTCGTAGTGCTCGTGCTGCTGAACCTGCGCGGCATCACGCGTGGCGTCCGGGCCCGCGCCGTCGTCACCTACGCCTTCCTCGCCGGGATCCTCGTCCTGTGTGCCACCGGGACCGTCCAGGCCCTCACGGGGACGCTCGCGCAGGCGCCGAGTGCGCAGTTCGAGATCGTCCCGGACGCGGCCCTCGATGCCGGGCTGGTCGGGTTGGCCGGCGCACTCCTCATCCTCCGGGCGTTCTCGGCGGGCGCCGCGGCGCTGACCGGCCTGGAGGGGCCGGCGTCCAATGTGCCGCGCTTCGAGGCACCGCAGGGCCGGAACGCCGCGACGACGCTCCTGATCCTCGGCGTCGTCTCCTCGGCCATGCTCGCTGGCGTTCTCTACCTCGCGAACGCGACCCGTGTGCACGTGGTGCAGGACCCCGCCGCGCAGCTGCTGCTCGATGGTCGCCCCGTCCCCGACGACTACATCCAGGCGCCCGTGGTCAGCCAGCTGGCGAGGACCGTCTTCGACGTCGGCTCTCCCGCGTTCTACCTCGTGGTCGCGGCGACGGCGCTCATGCTGATGCTCGCCGGTCACGCCGCCTTCAACGCGTTCCCCGTGCTCGCATCCATCCTCGCCACCGACGGCTACCTGCCGCGCCAGCTCCGCACCCGCGGAGACCGGCTGACCTTCAGCAACGGGATCCTCGCCCTCGGCCTCGGAGCCGTCGTGCTCATCCTAGTGTTCCGCGCGGACGTCACCGCGCTCGTGCAGCTGTACATCGTGGGGGTCTTCGTGTCCTTCACCGGCGGCCAGCTCGGGCTGATCCGGCACTGGAACCGGATCCTCCACAGCACGGTCGGCAAGCAGGACCGCTGGAGGATCCACAAGTCCCGGGCCATCAACTCGCTCGGCTTCGGCCTCACCGCCGCGGTCCTCGTCGTCATCCTTGTCACGAAGTTCGGGCACGGCGCCTGGATCGCGGTCCTCGCGATGGCGATCCTGTTCGCCGTCATGCGCAGCATCAAGAAGCACTACGACACGGTGGCCGAGGAACTCGCGATCGACGACGCCGTCCGGCTGCGTGCCCTCCCCTCACGCGTGCACGCCGTGATCCTCGTCTCACATGTCCGGAAGCCGGTCCTGAGGGCACTGGCCTTCGCGCGCGCCTCGCGCCCGTCGCGCCTGGATGCCATCACGGTCGACGTCGACCCGGAGCAGACCCGCCAGACGCTCGCGGACTGGGAGAAGCACGAGATCCCGGTGCCGATCACCGTCCTCGCCTCTCCCTACCGCGACACGATCACCCCGATCCTCGAATACATCCGGACGATCCGCAGGGACGCTCCCCGGGACCTCATCGTGGTCTACATCCCCGAGTACGTGGTGGGAAAATGGTGGGAGCAACTGGTCCACAACCAGACCGCCCTCCGCATCAAGACACGCCTGCACTTCGTGCCCGGGGTGATGGTCGCCAGCGTGCCGTGGCAGCTCGCGTCCTCCGACGCGGCCCAGATCTACCAGGACCTGAAGTAGGAAGACACCCATGACCGACGCCGTACCAGCCGCCGCCCCCTCGACCACAGGGGCGGACGGGCCTGCAGCACCCGGCCCCGGCAGCACGGCCGAGCTGACCATCGGACGGCCGGCGCACGGCGGCCACTTCGTCGCCCGGCACGAGGGGCGCGTGGTCTTCGTCCGGCACGCACTGCCGGGCGAGGTGGTCCGGGTGCGCTTCACCGAGACGGACGACGACGCGAGCTTCTGGCGGGCCGACGCCGTCGAGGTGCTGCAGGCCTCGCCGCACCGCGTAACCCACCCGTGGCCCGTCGCCGACGCCCTCAAGGCCGCGGCCAGGGGCCGCGCGACAGTCGGTGGAGCCGAGTTCGGGCACATCGACCTTGCCGAGCAGCGCAGGCTCAAGGCGCAGATCTTCGAGGAGCAGCTGTCCCGCCTGGCGAAGACCGACCGGGCGGTGACCGTCGAAGCCGCGCCCGGTGAGGCGGCGGACGGGCTGGCCTGGCGCACCCGGGCGGCCTTCGCCGTCGACGCCGCCGGGCGCCTCGCGATGCACCTGCACCGCTCGCACGAGGTCGTCCCGGTCCGGGACATGCCGCTGGCCGTCGCGGCGATCAACGACCTCCGACTGTGGACGCTGGAACTCACCGGCATCGAACGGGTCGACGTCGCCGTGCCCTCGGGCGGAGGAGAGCCCCTCGTGCTGCTCGTCCCGGCCGCGGGCACGACGCCGCGCCGCGTCGCATCCGTCGCGTCCTCCATCGACAGCGCCTCGGTGGGCGTGCTCGATGCGGAGTCCGGCCAGGTCCAGCGGCTGAAGGGCCGGACATGGCTCCAGGAGAGCGTTCTCGGCATCGACTACCGCGTGACCGGAGCAGGCTTCTGGCAGATCCACCGGGGCGCGCCGGAGGCCCTGGTCACGGCCGTGCTCGACGGGGTGCAGCCCGCGGCGGGGGAGCGCATCGCGGACCTCTATGCCGGAGTGGGCCTGTTCACCGTGCCGCTCGCACGCGCCGTCGGACCGGACGGCGCGGTGCTGTCGGTGGAGGGTTCACCCGGGACCAGCCGGGACGCCCGGCGCAACCTCCACGGGCAGGACCACGTGTCCATCGTGCAGGGCCGGGTGGACGCCGTGCTCGGCCGATGGACCGAACCGCTCGACGTCGTCCTGCTCGATCCGCCGCGGGCGGGCGCAGGCAGGAAGGTCGTCCGGCAGATCGTGCAGGCCCGTCCCCGCGCCGTCGGCTACGTGTCCTGCGATCCGGCGTCGTTCGCCCGCGACCTCGGCTACTTCCTCGGCGCCGGGTGGTCGCTCGACGCGCTGCGCGTCTTCGACCTGTACCCGCACACGCACCATATGGAGTCCTTCGCGCGGCTCCTGCCGCCTCCGGCCTGAGCGCGCAACGGGTTCGGACTCCGCGGGAGCAAGCTGTCGATGGCACCGCTCCGAATCCCCGACGTTAGAGTTAACGGGATCGAGGGCGACGACCCGCCACACCGAACGAACCGAGGAGGCGCCGATGGGACTCTTGGAGACGATCCACGGCCCACAGGACCTGAGCAAGCTCAGCCATGCGCAGCTGACATCACTCGCGAAGGAGATCCGCGCCTTCCTGGTCAGTAACGTCTCACGCACGGGCGGGCACCTGGGTCCCAATCTCGGGGTGGTCGAGCTGACCCTCGGCATCCATCGCGTCTTCGACTCCCCGCGCGACAGCATCATCTTCGACACCGGCCACCAGTCCTACGTCCACAAGCTCGTCACCGGACGGCAGGACTTCAGCACGCTGCGCCAGCAGGGCGGGCTGTCCGGCTACCCGTCGCGGGCGGAGTCCGTGCACGACGTCGTCGAGAGTTCCCACGCCTCGTCCTCGCTCTCCTGGGCGGACGGCATCTCCCGGGCGCGCGTGCTGGGCGGCGAAGGTGACCGCTACACCGTCGTCCTGGTGGGCGACGGTGCGCTCACCGGGGGCATGGCCTGGGAGGCGCTGAACAACATCGCCGCGGACAAGCGGCGCAGGGTCGTGATCGTGGTCAACGACAACGGCCGCTCGTACGCGCCCACCATCGGCGGCGTCGCCGACTACCTCGCCTCGCTGCGTCCCACCCTCGACTCCGTGCGCACCCATCGCGTCTACGAGCGCACCCTCGACTGGTTCAAGCAGCGCATGCAGACCGGTGGCCCCGTGGGCGAGTTCAGCTACAAGAGCCTCCATGCCATGAAGAAGGGCATCAAGGACTGGTGGGCACCCCAGGGTCTCTTCGAGGACCTCGGCATGAAGTACGTCGGCCCCGTGGACGGCCACGACCAGTCCGCCGTCGAACAGGCGCTCCACCTCGCCAAGAACTACGAGGGCCCCGTGATCGTGCACGCGATCACGGAGAAGGGCCACGGCTACGCGCCCGCCCGTGCGCACGAGGCCGACCAGTTCCACGCCGTCGGCATCATCGACCCGGAGACGGGCGAGCCGGTGGACGCCGCGGGCCAGCAGTCCTGGACGTCCGTGTTCGCCAACGAGATCGCGGACATCGCGGACGAGCGGCCGGACATCGTCGGCATCACCGGGGCCATGCTGATCCCCGTCGGGCTGCACCGCTTCGCCGCACGGCATCCGGAGCGCGTGTTCGACGTCGGCATCGCCGAGCAGCACGCCCTCACGAGCGCCGCCGGCATGGCGTACGGCGGGCTGCACCCCGTCGTCGCCCTCTACGCGACCTTCCTGAACCGCGCGTTCGATCAGCTCCTGATGGACGTCGCCCTGCACAAGGCCGGCGTGACGATCGTCCTCGACCGGTCAGGGGTCACCGGGCCCGACGGCGCGAGCCACCACGGTATGTGGGACCTCGCGATGCTGCAGGCCGTTCCGGGGCTCCATCTCGCTGCGCCGCGCGACGCCACCCGGCTGCGGGAGGAACTGCGGGAAGCCGTCGCCATCTCGGACGCGCCGAGCGTCGTGCGCTACTCCAAGGGCTCCGTCGGGGCGGAGGTCGAGGCCGTCGAACGCCTGCAGGACGGGGTCGACGTCCTCTCCCGCAGGCCCGCCGGCTCACGCTCCAACGACGTCCTGATCATCAGCGTAGGCGCCATGAGCGAGCTGGCACTCGACGTGTCCAACCGGCTCGGCGCGCAGGGCATCAGCTCCACG
The DNA here is from genome assembly GCF_030433645.1 of Arthrobacter burdickii. NCBI lineage: Bacteria > Bacillati > Actinomycetota > Actinomycetes > Micrococcales > Micrococcaceae > Arthrobacter > Arthrobacter burdickii. The sequence continues at coordinate 2,964,360 of NZ_JAROCG010000001.1, read as the reverse complement.
GTCATCGATCCCCGCTGGCTCCTGCCGGTCCGCCGCTCGGTGATCGACCTCGCCTCCGAGCACCGCATCGTGATCGTCATCGAGGACGGGGTGCGCGCCGGTGGCGTCGGGTCGAGGATCCGGCAGGAGATGCGTTCGGCGGGTGTGGACACCGCCCTCAACGAGGTGGGTCTCCCCGTCGAGTTCCTCGACCACGGCTCACGGAGCCAGGTCCTCGAGCGGGTCGGCCTGACCGCCCAGAAGATCACGCACGACGTCGTTGCACAGGTCCTCGGAACGAAGGTGCCCGTCGCACGGCCCCTCGCCGGCGACCAGGCGCCCGCGACCGGTCAGCTCCCCAAGCTCTAGTCCCGAGCTGCCGTCCCGGGCCGTGGTCCCGAGCTGCCGTCCCGGGCCCTGGTCCCGAGCCTCCGTACCCGGCGGAGGCTCGGGTCCGGGCGCGTCCGGGGGCCTCTCCCGGGCGGGTCAGGTGCGGGTCGGGGGCCCCTTTCGAAGGGTGGTGTGAGACAATGGCGAAGGCTGGCGGGGGAACCACATTCCCACGCCGGTCCAGTGACAGGCTTCCGTTCCGAGAGCGATGCTTCCGTCCTACCGAGTCCGCCCCGTCGGCGGAAGTAGGCGGAATCCGCTGGCGGGACCCACCGTCGACAAGGGCGGCTGAGTTGGAAAAGCGCCACTGGTCTCCGAGTGATTCCGCACCCCAATGACGGTGTGACCCCGGACGACATGACAACGACTTCCGGTCAGCCGCCGGGCGAAGGGCCCGCGGCGGTCCGACATACCGCCCTGGAGGGCGCTGGAATGTGGCCGGTGCCGCAGGGGCTTGGAGCAGGCACCTATGGATCAGTCAGAACAGCTGGGGAACGAACAGAACGTAACGGAAGCATCAGCTGCCGGGCAGGACGCCCCGGAGCAGGCCGCACCGGTGAAGGCGCCGAGGAAGCGCCGCACCGCCAGCGCACCGGCCGGGGCGCCTCCCAAGGTGCCGGAGCCGTCACCCGAGGCGGCAGCGGCCGCCGAGCCCGTCCGCAAGAGGGCCACCCGGGTCCGTAAGCCGGTCGTCGTCACCGACGAGACCGCCGCCGAGGCTCCCACCCCATCCGGGTCCGACGACCTGCCGAAGGACAGCACGGCCGGTTCGCCGACCGCGTCCGACGCCGCGCCCGCCGCGCCCGCCCGCGCTCCCCGCACCCGCCGTCGTGCCGCGACGGCCGAAGCGGGCCCCGCCCGCCCGGTGGAGCAGCCAGCCCCCACGGAGACCACCGCCACCGATGCGCTCGCCCCCGCTACCGCATCCGCTCCGGACGAGGCGGCGTCCGGGACGGCCCCCGCCGAAGCACAGGCAGCACCAGCAGACGGCGCCGGGACTGCGGCCGGCACCGAGGCCGACTCGCCCGCCGAGGAGAAGCCGGCCCGCGCACGCCGTACCACCAGGACCCGCAGCCGCCGGGCCTCCGAGCCCGTGCAGGTCGACGAGCCCGTGCAGGTCGACGAGCCCGTACAGGCAGACGACGCGGAAGCAGCAGACGCGGTCGCAGCGACGACCCCCGCCGCAGGTTCCACCTCAGCTGCGGCCAAGGAGCCCCAGGAATCGCCCGGCGCCACGCCCGAGGACTCGGCGCAGGAGGACGAGCCGGCGGCCGAGAACCGGTTCGACCCCTTCGCCATCCCCGAATCACCGCTGTCCCTGCTCTTCCACGCCCCGGACCTCAGCACCGTCTCCGTGCCGTCCGTCAAGATCACCCCGCCCAGCGAGGAGGACAGCGAAGACGAGGATTCCGAGGAGTCCGGCCGCCGTTCACGCCGCAGCCGCCGCAGCCGGAACCGCACCCGGAGTGACGCCGCCCCGGCCGAGGCCGACACGGACGACGCCGGGACGGAGGACTCCGACGACCGGTCCAGCTCCAACGGACCCGAGGAGGGCGCAGGTGTCACCTCGCGCCGTCGTCGCCGTCGTCGCCGTGGCGACCAGGACCTCGAGCTGACCGGCGGCGAGGACGACGATCCGCCCAACACCGTCACGCGGGTCCGGGCTCCCCGGCAGGCCAGCGAGCCCGTCTCCGACCGCGTGACCAGCGTCCGCGGATCCACGCGCCTCGAGGCCAAGAAGCAGCGCCGTCGTGAGTCCCGCGACACGGGCCGTCGCCGCCAGGTCATCACCGAGGCCGAGTTCCTTGCACGCCGCGAATCCGTGGACCGCCAGATGATCGTGCGACAGCGCGACGACAGGATCCAGATCGGCGTGCTCGAGGACGGCATCCTGGCCGAGCACTTCGTCTCCAAGACGCAGCAGGACTCGCTGATCGGCAACGTGTACATCGGCAAGGTCCAGAACGTGCTGCCGAGCATGGAAGCCGCCTTCGTCGACATCGGACGCGGCCGCAACGCCGTCCTCTACGCAGGCGAGGTCAACTGGGACGCCGCCGGCCTGGACGGCCAGCCGCGCCGCATCGAACTCGCCCTGCAGTCCGGTGATCCCGTCCTGGTCCAGGTCACCAAGGATCCCGTGGGCCACAAGGGTGCGCGGCTCACGAGCCAGATCTCCCTGCCCGGCCGCTACCTCGTGTACGTCCCGGGCGGATCCATGACCGGCATCTCACGCAAACTGCCCGACGTCGAGCGCAACCGCCTCAAGCGCATCCTCAAGGACAGGCTCCCGGAGAACGCCGGCGTGATCGTACGGACAGCGGCCGAAGGCGCCAGCGAGGAAGAGCTGACGCACGACATCAACCGCCTGCGTGCCCAGTGGGAGGAGATCGAGCGCAAGGCCGGCTCCACGAAGACCCTCGCACCCGAGCTGCTGTACGGCGAGCCCGACCTCACCATCAAGGTGGTGCGTGACGTGTTCAACGAGGACTTCTCGAAGCTCGTCGTCTCGGGCGAGGAGGCCTGGGACACCATCGAGGCGTACGTCATGTACGTGGCACCGGACCTCGTCGGCAGGCTCGAGAAGTGGACGAGCGAGGAGGACATCTTCGCCGCCTCACGCATCGACGAGCAGATCTCGAAGGCCCTGGAGCGCAAGGTGTTCCTGCCGTCGGGCGGCTCGCTCGTGATCGACCGCACCGAGGCCATGACCGTGGTCGACGTCAACACGGGCAAGTTCACCGGCAGCGGCGGCAACCTCGAGGAGACCGTCACGAAGAACAACCTCGAGGCGGCCGAGGAGGTCGTGCGCCAGCTGAGGCTCCGCGACATCGGCGGGATCATCGTGATCGACTTCATCGACATGGTGCTCGAGGCGAACCGCGACCTCGTGCTGCGCCGTCTCGTCGAATGCCTCGGCCGTGACAGGACCAAGCACCAGGTCGCCGAGGTGACCTCGCTGGGGCTCGTCCAGATGACCCGCAAGCGCATGGGCACGGGTCTGCTCGAGGTCTTCGGAGAGGACTGCGAGCACTGCGCGGGCCGCGGCGTGGTCACCCACATGGAGCCCGTGGAGCACCGCAGCCACACGGCCGCGCCGGACACCCAGCAGCCGGCGCGCCAGGACAAGGTGTCCCGGAGCGAGCGCAAGCGGAACCGGGGCCGCGGCCAGCAGCAGGACGAGAACGTGGTCCAGCCGGTGGCTCCTGTCGCGGACAGCCCTGATCGCGCGGCGAAGGCGGAGGCCGCGCGCGCCGCCCTTGCCAGCATCGCTGCCGCCACGCACCACCACGAGGAGGAGCACCCGGCAGCGGTCGCCGACATCCAGGTGACGGAGGCGGTCCTGACGATCAACGGTGAGACGGTGACGCTGCCTCGCGCGGACAACCGCCGCCCGGCCGTCCAGGAGAGCCCGGAGGCACCGGCAACCCGCCTGACGCTCGACAGCCTGAGCGAGGCCTTCAACAGGAGGCCCGCGGGTGACGATGCTGCAGTCGGGGGAGCCGACGGATCGCAGGCGCCCGAGGGCGGCAGTGAGGGCGGCAGCGCAGACAGCGCAGACAGTGCGCCGGAGACACCCGTTCACACCGAGGTCCCCGTCGCGGAGGCACCGGCCCGGCGCACCCGCCCGCGCCGTCGTGTCGCCCGCAGCGCGCAGGGCGCAGCGGACACCACGATCGAGACGCAGTCCGCCGAGTCCGCCGCGCAGCCCTCCGGCACGCGGCACGTCGCCAAGGCGCAGGCGCCCGTACGGAGGCCGGAGGCCTCGGCGTCCGAGCCGCTCATCTTCGGCGTAGGGGTACCCGCCTCGGAGCTGTAGCAGCGAGGTGGCCGGTCCGTCCGGCGCACGGAAGGCCGGAGTCCCAGCGGACTCCGGCCTTCCGTGTTCCCGGGGACGACCGGCTGCCTGCGTCCGCCCCTGTCCGGACCTACCGGCTGCGATAGGCTTGACCGCGACACGGGGTGCCCTGCCGGATGCAGGGCTGAGATCAAACCCGTCGAACCTGATCTAGTGGGCGCCTGCGCCCGAGGCCTAGCGGAGGGATGTCACCCATGCGTACTGCGGTCACCACACCCACGTCCGGAATTCCCAACATCCTCAGCATCGCCGGCTCGGATCCGAGCGGTGGAGCCGGGATCCAGGCTGACATCAAGAGCATCAGCGCCAATGGCGGCTACGCGATGGCCGTCGTGACGGCCCTGACGGCGCAGAACACCCGGGGCGTCACCGGCGTGCACACCCCACCTGCGGAGTTCCTCCTGCAGCAGCTCGACGCCGTCGCCGAGGACGTGTCCATCAGTGCCGTGAAGATCGGGATGCTCGGCTCCGCCGACATGGCGCGCTGCGTCGCCCGATGGCTCGACGACGTCCGCCCGCCCGTCGTGGTGCTCGACCCGGTCATGGTGGCCACGAGTGGGGCCCGGCTTCTCGACGACGACGCAGTCCGCGCCGTCATCGACGTCGCCCGTCGCGCATCGCTCGTCACTCCCAATATCGCGGAACTCGCCGTACTCATCGGAGCCGAGCCGGCGACCTCCTGGGCGGAGGCCCTCGCCCAGGGGAGCGCCCTTGCAGCACAACTCGGTACGCGTGTCCTGGTGAAGGGCGGGCACCTGCCGGGGGAGCGGTGTCCCGACGCCCTCATCTCCCCGCAGGGAGGTCCCGAGGGCGCACTGATCCTCGACGGGCGGCGCGTGGCGACGGTGAACACGCACGGCACGGGCTGCTCGCTGTCATCGGCGATCGCCAGCCGGTACGCCGCCACCGCCGACTGGCCCACCGCCGTCCGCGAAGCGAAATCCTGGCTCGAGGGGGCGCTCGAGGCCGCGGATCTCCTGGACGTGGGAGCAGGCAGGGGGCCCGTCCACCACTTCCACTCCGCAGTCGACCCGCGCATGCACCAGCGCTTCACCGACTTCGCCTGGCGGGACACCACGGCGGTCCGGAACGAGATCCTCGCGCTTCCCTTCGTCGCCGGTCTGACTGAGGGGACCCTGCCCGCGGATGATTTCGCGTACTACCTGCAGCAGGACGCGCTCTACCTCCGCGAGTACTCCGGCGTGCTCGCCCGCGCCGCCGCCCTGGCTCCTTCCGAGGACGAGCAGCTGTTCTGGCTGTCGGCGGCGACGTCGTGCCTGCAGACCGAAGCGGAACTGCACCGCACCTGGCTGGCGAGGGAAGCCGGGAAGCGCTTCGGGGAGGGCGAGGCGGGCCCCGTCACGCGGGCGTACTGCGACCACCTCGCGGCGGCCGCCGGACGCGGCTCGTACGCGGAACTCGTGGCCGCCGCGCTGCCGTGCTTCTGGCTCTACGCCACCGTCGGGGACTACGTGCAGGAGCAGGTGGGCGATGGCGTCCCGTCCGGCTCCCACCCCTACGCGGACTGGATCGCCACCTACGCCGATCCTGGCTTCGCCGCAGCCACCGCGCGTGCGCAGCAGATCGCAGACGATGCGCACCGGCGTGCCTCGTCCGCGGAGCGGAACGCGATGCTCACGGCGTTCAGGTGGTCCACCACGTACGAACGGGACTTCTTCGACGCTCCGCGTGTCCACGGCGCTGGGCGGCACAGGCCCGCTGATTTGCAGGAAGATGCTGTTCTGGCGTAATCTAGACCCTCGGTGCACTCGCCTGTTAACCGGCATGTCCGGCAGCAACGGTGCGGGATTTCCGGCACGAAGAGCAACCTCCAGGTTTGCTGCCGAGGTGCACCCAGGTTTTTTCATCAGAAGTCAAGATTGTCGAGAGAAGTGAGTTCCCAAGTGGTGTACGCGATTGTCCGCGCAGGCGGCCGCCAAGAAAAGGTTTCTGTAGGAGACCTCGTTACCCTTGACCGCGTCACCGGTCAGGCAGGAAGCACGTTCAAGCTTCCCGCCCTCCTTCTGGTAGACGGCGCCAAGATCACCTCTGCAGCGGAGGACCTCGCGAAGGTCACCGTCACTGCCGAGATCGTCGAGAATCTTCGTGGACCGAAGATTGTCATCCAGAAGTTCAAGAACAAGACCGGCTACAAGAAGCGCCAGGGTCACCGTTCGGAACTGACCCGCGTCAAAATCACAGGCATCGCGTAGTCCCTTCGGGCTATCGATCGGTCACGTACGAAACTTCAGCGAAGGCAGGCATAACTCATGGCACATAAGAAGGGCGCAAGCTCCACTCGCAACGGCCGCGACTCGAACGCACAGTTCCTCGGCGTCAAGCGCTTCGGCGGCCAGGTCGTCAAGGCCGGCGAGATCATCGTCCGCCAGCGCGGCACCCACTTCCACCCGGGCGCCAATGTCGGCCGCGGCGGCGACGACACCCTGTTCGCACTCGAGGCAGGAGCCGTTGAATTCGGCACCCGTCGCGGACGCAAGGTCGTCAACATCGTAGGTGCGGCAGCAGAGTAAATCTGCCTGCACACGATGCACAAGCATTCGGGTGGGGTGAGCCTCTACGGCTCGCCCCACCTTCTTTTAAGCCGGTTAGACTCGGCACAGTGAAGCATTTGTAGAAGGAGACCAACGTGGCGAGCTTCGTTGACCGCGTAGTCCTGCACGTATCCGGAGGCACCGGTGGCCACGGCTGCGTCTCCGTCCACCGCGAGAAGTTCAAGCCCCTCGGCGGGCCCGACGGCGGCAACGGCGGCGACGGCGGCAACGTCATCCTCCGCGTCGACCACCAGACCACCACCCTCCTCGACTACCACCACGCCCCCCACCGGCATGCCACGAACGGCGGCAACGGCATGGGTGACTGGCGCGGCGGCAAGAGCGGGGAGACCCTGATCCTTCCCGTCCCGGACGGCACCGTCGTCAAGACGAAGGACGGCGAGGTCCTCGCCGACCTCGTCGGCGAGGGAACCGAATTCGTCGCGGCCGCCGGTGGCCAGGGCGGCCTCGGCAACGCCGCACTGTCCTCCCAGAAGCGCAAGGCTCCGGGCTTCGCCCTGCTCGGCATCCCGGGCGACGAGCGGGATGTCGTCCTCGAACTCAAGTCCATCGCGGACATCGCCCTCGTGGGGTTCCCCTCCGCCGGCAAGTCCAGCCTCATCGCCGCGATGTCGGCTGCCCGCCCGAAGATCGCCGACTACCCCTTCACCACCCTCGTGCCGAACCTGGGCGTCGTCGAAGCGGGTTCCACGCGGTTCACCATCGCGGACGTTCCCGGCCTCATCGAGGGTGCGAGCGAGGGCAAGGGCCTCGGCCACCACTTCCTGCGCCACGTGGAGCGCTGTGCCGCCCTCGTGCACGTGCTGGACTGCGCTGCCCTCGAGACCGACCGCGATCCGTTGAAGGACCTCGGCATCATCGAGCGCGAGCTCGAGAAGTACTCGGTCGACATGAGCTACGCCGGACCCGACGGCGACGTCGTCCCCCTGAACGAGCGCCCCCGCCTCGTCGCCCTCAACAAGGTGGACGTGCCGGACGGACGGGACATGGCGGACTTCGTCCGTCCCGAACTCGAAGCGCGCGGCTACCGTGTGTTCGAGGTGTCGGCCTCCAGCCACGAGGGGCTGCGCCAGCTGGGCTTCGCCATGGCGGAGATCGTCGAGAACGCGCGCAAGGCCGTCGCCAGCGCGCCCCCGAAGGTCGCTCCGCCGGTGCTGCGCCCCCGCGGCGTCAACGCCGCACCGTTCCGGATCCGCCTCGAGGAGAAGGACGCCCTGCCCCTCTTCCGCGTGCTCGGCGAGAAGCCGGAGCGCTGGGTCAAGCAGACCGACTTCACGAACGACGAGGCCGTCGGGTACCTCGCGGACCGCCTGGCCAAGGTCGGTGTCGAGGAGGAACTCTTCAAGGTCGGCGCCAAGCCCGGGGACACCGTGGTGATCGGCGAGGGCGACGGCGTCGTGTTCGACTGGGAACCGACGATGATGGGCGGCGCGGAGCTGCTCGCCGGGCCGCGAGGCTCCGACCTGCGCCTGGCGGAGTACGTCCGGCCCACGCGCGAGCAGAAGCGCGAGGAGTACCAGGAGCGCAAGGACGCGAAGGCTGCGGCCCGGGCCGACCTCGAGGCCGACCGCAAGGCCGGCGTCTGGACCGAGTCCGTGCAGAACCGCAAGCAGCCCGCTCCTGCCCAGCAGGAAGCAGACGCCGAGTCCCGGGACTAGGCGCGCGTGGCCCAGGAACAGTCGCAGCATCCGCTGGCGTCCCGTGCCGGCCTGCCCGCCGCGGGAAGGATCGTCGTCAAGGTCGGTTCGTCGTCCCTGACGTCGGTCTCCGGGGGGATCTCGAGTGAGGCCCTCGTCGGACTCGCCGATGTCCTCGCGGAGCGGCGGCTGGCCGGGACGGAGGTGATCCTGGTGTCCTCCGGCGCGATCGCCGCGGGGCTCGCGCCCCTGGGCCTTGCACGGCGGCCTGCGCAGCTGTCCACGCAGCAGGCGGCCGCGAGCGTGGGGCAGGGCCTGCTCATGGCCCAGTACTCGCAGGCCTTCGCCGCCCACGGTGTCACGGTGAGCCAGATCCTGCTGACCGCGGAGGACCTCGTCCGGCGATCCCACTACGCCAACGCCCACCGCGCGATGGAACGGCTCCTGAACTTCGGCGTCGTGCCCATCGTCAACGAGAACGACACGGTCGCCAGCCATGAGATCCGCTTCGGCGACAACGACCGGCTGGCCGCCCTCGTCGCCCACCTCGTCAAGGCGGAGGCACTCGTGCTCCTGTCCGACGTCGACGCCCTCTACGACGGACCGCCGAGCGCGGGGGCGAGCCGGATACCGCTCGTCACCTCACCCGCGGACCTCGAAGGGGTCACGATCGGGCGGGCGGGCAAGGCGGGTGTCGGCACGGGTGGCATGGTCACGAAGGTCGAGGCCGCCACCATCGCGGCGTCCTCCGGAATCCCGGCCCTCGTCACGTCGACGGCGAACGCCGCCGCCGCGCTGCGCGGGGAGGATGTCGGCACCTGGTTCACCGCGACCGGCAAGCGGCAGCCCATCCGCCTGCTCTGGCTTGCGCACCTCGCCCGGGTCCTCGGTACCCTCGTGCTCGACGACGGCGCCGTGCACGCCGTGGGAGAGCGGCGGCGTTCCCTGTTGCCGGCGGGAGTCGTCGGACTGTCGGGCGTCTTCGAGGCGGGCGATCCGGTGCAGCTCGTGAGCGGTGACGGAACCGTCGTGGCGCGGGGTCTCGTCAACTACAGCTCCGCGGAGCTTCCCCGGATGCTCGGACGCTCCACGCATGACCTCGCGGAGGAACTGGGCGCCGAGTACGAGCGCTCGGTGGTGCATGTGAACGACCTCGTGGTGCTGCAGGCCGCCGCAGCGTCATGAAGGACCGCGCCTGAGGCCCGGCGCCCAGCATCTCGCTAGAATGCTGGGATGACCGACCTCAAGGCTGAGACGACCACCGAGACGACTCCTGCCCGGAACGGCGCTGCTCCGGCGTTGTCCCCGGAGCAGCTCACGGAGGCCGTCCACGCGATCACGGACAGGGCGCGCGCCGCGTCCCGCATCCTCGGCAGGGCCAACCGCGCCCGCAAGGACCGCCTGCTCCTCGCCATCGCCGACGCACTGGTGGCCCGGCGCGACGTCGTCCTCGCCGCCAACCGGACCGACGTCGACCGCGGCCGCGCCGCCGGGACCTCCGACTACCTGCTGGACCGCCTGAGCCTCGACTCGGAGCGCGTCGACCGGCTCGCGGAAGCACTGGCGCAACTGGCCGCGCTCCCTGATCCCGTCGGCACCGCCGTGCGTGCCGAGACGCTTCCCAACGGACTCCGGATGCGGCAGGTCCGTGTGCCCCTCGGCGTCGTCGCGGCGATCTACGAGGCGCGCCCGAACGTCACGGTCGATATCGCCGGCCTCGCACTCAAGAGCGGCAACGCCGTCATCCTCCGGGGAGGCAGTGCGGCAGCCGCCACGAACGCCGCCCTCGTAGGCATCATCCGCGACACGCTGGACGCGCACGGACTGCCCGACGACGCCGTCCTCACCATCGACGAGTTCGGCCGGGAGGGTGCCCAGGTGCTCATGGCGGCCCGTGGGCGGATCGACGTCCTGATCCCGCGCGGCGGGCGTGACCTCATCCAGTCCGTCGTGACCACCGCACGGGTTCCCGTGATCGAGACGGGGGAGGGGAACGTGCACATCCTCCTCGACGAGAGCGCCGACGAGGAGATGGCCATCGACATCCTCCTCAACGCCAAGACCCAGCGTCCGAGCGTCTGCAACACGGTGGAGACGCTCCTCGTGCATGCCGACTCCCAGGCTGCCCGCGGTGTCCTCGCGGCGCTCGTCAGGGCCGGTGTGACACTCCACGTCGACGACCGGTCGCGCGCCCTCCTGCCCGAGGGCGCGGACGCGCTGCCCGCCACCGACGACGACTGGGGCCGCGAGTACATGCAGCTCGACCTCGCGGTGCGGACCGTCGACAGCGTCGAGGAGGCGCTTCGGCACATCCGCCGGTGGAGCACCGGCCACAGCGAGGCCATCATCACGAACAGCCTGGCGTCGTCGGAGGAGTTCGTGGCAGGAGTCGACTCCGCCGCCGTCCTGGTGAACGCCTCCACCCGGTTCGTCGACGGCGGCGAACTCGGTCTCGGTGCCGAGGTCGGGATCTCCACGCAGAAGATGCACGCGCGGGGACCGATGGGGCTGGCGGAGCTCACGACGACCAAATGGATCGTGCAGGGTGAGGGGCAGATCCGCCGCTGACCCCGGCCGGCAGGCTGGGAAGCGCGCGTCCCTTTGCGCGTACCATTGGAAGAAATGCCCGCGCCGGGCCGAGACGGACCGGCGGAACCTGACCTGACAGAGGAACCACGATGCTCTACTCCCTCGGCAGCGCGCTGCTGGCGAACGAAGCCCTGGAACACACCGAGCTGCCCATGCCGGCCATCGCGTACGCGCTCATCGCCATGGGAGCCCTGCTCACGCTCATGATCGTGACCCTGTCGTTCTCCAACGTGCGCAACCGCCACGAGGCCGTCGAAGAGCACATCGACCCGCACAAGCAGCACGTCAACAACCACGACCACGGCGAAGCGAACCGACACTAGCAGTACTGGTGGCGGACAGGATCGAGCGGGACGTAATGGGTGGCCTGCGGCATCGTGACGGATCGCCGTGGCGCCTCGGGGTCATGGGCGGTACCTTCGACCCGATCCACCACGGCCACCTCGTGGCAGCGAGTGAGGTCGCGTCGGTGTTCGATCTCGACGAGGTCGTCTTCGTCCCGACGGGCCAGCCCTGGCAGAAGGCGGACAAGGACGTCACGGCGGCCGAGCACCGGTACCTGATGACGGTCATCGCGACGGCGTCGAACCCGAGCTTCACGGTCAGCCGGGTGGACATCGAGCGCCCGGGCCCGACGTTCACGATCGACACCCTGCGCGACCTGAAGGTGCAGCGGCCCGACGCCCAGCTGTTCTTCATCACCGGTGCGGACGCCATGGCGCAGATCCTGACGTGGAAGAACGCGGAGGAACTCTGGTCCCTGGCGCACTTCATCGGGGTGACGCGGCCGGGGCACGAACTGAACGGCCGCGGGCGGGACGTCAGCCTGCTGGAGGTACCGGCAATGGCCATCTCCAGCACCGACTGCCGGCGCCGCGTGGGTGAGGGCAAGCCCGTCTGGTACCTCGTGCCGGACGGGGTCGTCCAGTACATCGCCAAGCACCGGCTGTACCGGGTGCGGCCGGAGGACGATCTGTCCTCGCGCGTCGAGGACGGGAACGTCCTGTCGACGGAAGGGGAGCACGGGGGAAACCCCAGCTCCGTACAACAACCAACTGGGTGAATCAGCAATGGGCAAGGCAGACGACAACGCACGGACTCCCGTGCCTTCGGACCGCGGCGACCGGGATCGAACGGGTCCGGTCGAAGGGGCGGTCCGCGTGGAGACCCCTACCCGCCGCCAGTTGCGGCTGCAGCAGCCGCAGGGCCGGGCAGCCGCACCACCGGCCGGTTCGCTCGGCGAGCCGCTGCCCGGCGGGCGCAGGGACCGTCGGCGCCAGCTGACGACGCAGCTGGCAGCTGTCGGAGCGGCAGCGACGCCATCCACAGGCGCCGTAGCCGAGACGAACGCAGGCGCCGTAGCCGAGACGAACGCAGGCGCCGTAGCCGAGACGAACGCAGGCGCCGCAATCGCGACGAACGCAGGCGCGACGGCCGAGACGAACGCAGGCGCGACGGCCGAGACGAACGCAGCGCGTACAGCCCATGACATGAGCATCGAAGAGGCCCTCGCGGCACGCACGGCGCTCGTGGGGGATGCAGGCGAACAGGCCGACGGCACGCCCAGAGATGGTGCCTTCGCTGTGGATCCGGCAGTGCTGGCGCAGCAAAAGGCGCTGGCCGAGCGGGCTGCTGCGCTCACCGCCCGCGCACGGCGTACACAGGAAGTGTCGGAGCAGCACCAGGAGCGGACGCCGGCGCCGCACAACCCGGCTGCGCCGGACAACCTGTCGATCGTCGCGCCGCCGGAGTTCGTCCAGCCTCCGGGTGCGATGTATGCCGTGCTGCGGGCGCCGTCGACCTCGCTCATACCCGTCGTCCTGCCGCAGGCCCAGCAGAGTTCGCCGGGGAGTGAGACCGAGGGCACGCCTCTGGGGGCACGGGATGCGTTCGGCCTGGAACCGCTCGACGCCATGACGGCTGGGCTCGGACGGCTCCGCCGCCTGCGCTACATCCAGTATTCGTTGCTCGGTGTGGGCGCGGCCGCGCTCGTAACCGGGATAATAATGACAGTCAGCTCCCTCAATGGGTGAAAATGCTGGCACCACACAAGGAGATCAGTGAGCGCTACCGAACAGTCCATTGGAATTGCCCGCACCGCGGCGCACGCCGCAGTGGACAAGATCGCCCAGGACATCGTCGCCATCGACGTGAGTGACCGCCTCGCCATCACGGACATCTTCGTGATCGCGTCCGCACCGAGCGAGCGGCAGGTCAACGCGATCGTCGACGGCATCGAGGAGGAACTGTCGAAGCAGGGCCTGAAGCCCGTGCGGCGCGAAGGTCGCAGTGAGGGCCGCTGGGTCCTCCTCGACTACGCCGAAGTGATCGTCCACGTCCAGCACGAAGAAGACCGCGTGTTCTACGCCCTCGACCGACTCTGGAAGGACTGCCCGTCCGTGGACCTCCAGCTCGAGGGCGCGCTGCAGACCTCACCTCGGACCGCAGCGTCCGACGACGTCGCGGAGTGACGCGGTACCCCCACGCCGACCCCGCTGCCCGCCGCATCATCTTCTGGCGCCACGGCCGCACGGAGTGGAACCGCTCCGGGCTGTTCCAGGGCCAGGAGGACATCGACCTCGATGAGACGGGCCGCGAGCAGGCGGTGCGGGCAGCGGAGGTGCTGGCGACGAAGCAGCCGTCGATCATCGTCTCCTCCGACCTGCGCCGTGCCGCTGATACGGCGGCGGCGCTGGGTGACCTCAGCGGCGTCGAGGTGTCCTTCGACGCACGGCTGCGCGAGACCGATGCGGGTGCGTGGCAGGGCCTGTCCTTCGCCGACATCGACGAGAAGTACGCCGACGACAACGCGGCCTGGCGCGGGGGAGACCCCGAGGTGCGGGCGGGCGGTGCCGAGAACCGGCTGGAGGTCGGTGAGCGCATGCTTGCGGCCGTGACCGACGCCGTCGCCCGTATCGAGCCGTCGGAGACCCTCGTGGTCGTCAGTCACGGTGGATCGATCAGGGCGGCCCTGGCGGCCCTCATGGGGTTGCCCCCGCAGCGCTGGGGTGCCCTCGCCGGCCTCTCGAACTGCCACTGGTCGGAAGTGCACGAGGTGGTGGGCAGGGCCGAGGCTCTCTTCTCCTGGCAACTGACCGAGCACAACGTCGGTCTGGGCTCGCTGCCGGTGGAGCCGCTGGAAGGGTGAGGGGACCGGGCGCCCGATTTGGCGAAGCTCCCAGAATTTACTACACTGATCAAGTTGCTTCGGCGGGGTGAAGAGCCCGGGAAGCTACGAAGTACGGGGCTATGGCGCAGCTGGTAGCGCACCTGCATGGCATGCAGGGGGTCAGGGGTTCGAATCCCCTTAGCTCCACAGTGTAAGGCCCGGGAAACCGGGCCTTTTCTGTTTCCTGTTCACAAAGCGCCAGGAGCTGTTCACAAAAGCGGGCCGGAAGGTCAGCGTGAACTCCTATCGTTGACCGCATGGCCAGCATCGTCGAACGCCCGCGCAAGAGCGGCGAGATCACCTACACCGTCCGGTGGCGGGACCCAATCACACGCAAGCAGGACTCCACGACGACTACCGACAAGAGCCACGCAAATACTTTGAAGCGGCTTCTCGACGCCAACGGGCAGTCCTTCGACACTGCCCACCGGATCCTCCTCGAGCAGAGCTCACTCGCGCCCACCCTGACGTCTGTCATCGAACGCCACGTCGGCCTGCTCACGAACATCAGTGTCGGCACAGAGAACAAGTACCGGACCTACCTGCGGCTCTACCTCGACGCCAAGCTAGGTGGCCGACCCGTGGACAGCATCGAGTACGATGACGTCGTCGCCTGGATCAAGTGGATGCAGTGGGAGGGGAAATCCGCGAAGACCATCGCGAACGTTCACGGGCTCTTGTCGGCGGCCATGAGTACTGCAGTCCGGTTGAAGCTGCGTCCGGAGAACCCGTGCAAGAGCATCATTCTCCCGAAGGCGGACCACATTGTTGAACCCGTGACGTTCCTGACGCACGAGGAGTTCAGGCTGCTCATGCGCTTCGCGCATCCGCATTACGTGCCGCTGTTCCAGTTCCTCGTCGGTACAGGGCTGCGTATGGGCGAGGCGACCGCGCTTGTCGCCTCAGACTTCGACCTGATCGGCTCGACGCCATCAGTGCGTGTGTCGAAGGCTTGGAAGCAGGACGGAGCTGGCGGGTATTACGTCGGGCCGCCGAAGACCCGTCGCTCGAGGCGAACCGTCGCCCTTGCCCCGGACACTGTCGCCGTGGTGTCGCCGTTGGTGAAACGCGCCCAGCTGACGAAGGGAGAGGTGTTCACGTCCCCGATGGGAAAGACGATGCGTTCCGGTACCGTGTACCGCCGGGCCTGGCACCCCGCGATCATTGCCGCGCAGGCTCACGGGCTCGAGAAGCAGCCCCGCCTCCATGACCTCCGGCACACCCACGCGTCGTGGATGCTGAACGCGGGCACCGATATTTTCAAGCTGTCACGGCGGCTGGGGCACGAGTCGACCACGACCACCACGGATCTATACAGCCATCTGCTACCAGAGGCGCTGGAGTCCACAGCCGTGAGCGCTCAACGAGCAATTGCGGGCGTGTAGACGCCCGCATGTAGCCCCGGAGCGGCTGACTCGGATGAGGGACTACTCCGCGGGGAGGTCCTCCATGTTCAGCTTCCCGCGCTGCTTCTCCGCCTGCTCGTACATACGGGCGATGTACTCCTCAAGCTTCACGCGCTCGACAATCCACTGTCCGCGGCCGCTCACCTAAATCGCAGGCAGGTCACCGGACTTCACCAGCGCGTACATCTGCGACTGGCTCACAGCGAGCTCTGCGGCGACATCGGGCAGGGTCATGAAACGGGGTTGATCGGGCATGAGTTGATCCTAGTAGCCGATAACTGGCTCTGATCGCAACGGCCTCACGCACTACCGCCAAGGCATGCTGTAGACATGACCCATGACACCAGTTACAGCCGATGTAGAGCGCGCCAAAGATCTGATGCAGCGTCTTGGCTCGGTTCTTCGTGTTCGCTCGAAGGAGTATCCGCAGCTTCGCGACCGCTTCGCTCGGATCGAGGAGACGGCGCAGGTGTGGACGGCATCGCTTCACATTGGACACCCATGGTCCGACGATAACTCGGTTCCCATCTTTTGGGATGATTCTGACAGAGTCTCCTTTGAAAAGAGTTATGAAACACTAGTTAACTTCGCTAAAAATCCGAGCGAAAATAGCCCTACCCACGCCTACCAAAACCTCGATTCTCTCCTCGACGAATACCTAACTCGCTTGAGTGACAGTCTTGACTCCATCCCCATACGAGGACTCTCAATTAAGGACATAGAGGCGAGAGAAGACTTGTATTCGAGCATCGCCCTCCAACGAGGGCGCCTCGCGAACCTGCGAGGTTCCGACCAACTAGCGGTGTTGCTGGCCGAAGCGAGGCGGTCAGCGGAGGAAGCGAAGTCTGCGAATGCGGAGACGAATGCATCAAAGTTGGACGCGCAAAAGGCCGCTAGCGTCGCCTCAGAGGCGTCCCTGTCCGGACATTTTGCAAGCTTGGCTACTGAAGAGTTTGCTGCAGCCGGAAAATACCGCGTAGCGACGATCTGTGCCATCGGCGTCGGTATTGTCGTTGGTGGAATAGTTCACTTCGCAGTCGGAATTTCTGATCTTCCATCGGCGATATACAACCTCGGTCTTGTCGCCGCCGTTTTCGCCTTAGCGGGGTATTTAGGTCGGCAATCAGCAAGTCATAGGAATGTAGCTCTCTGGGCTAAAACAATTCAGGTGCAACTGCTGACTTTCGATGCATTCCTTGGTCCGATTACGAATGAAGATTCCGCCGACGAGGTGCGGCGTTCGTTCGCGTCACGCGTTTTCGGGGCAGTGCCATCGGGAGGAAAGGAAGAGGGGGATGCAATCCCCTCGACTGTGGTCGAACAGTTGCTCTCCCTCGCAACCAAAGCCTCCGCCCCAAAATAGACGCCTTCATTCGTGAGGCCGCCGGTCCTCGAGCTTCCGCCGGCGGACCTTGTCCGATGCCACCCACGCTTCACGTGCCATCGAGTACTCAACCCATTGCACCTGCACGAGCTCGCGAGTCCACGCCATGGCGAAGCCCTTGACGGTCTGCACGACGCTCTCGGGGTAGGCGAGCTCCGCCCACACGGGTGGAGCCTTCTCCGTCGTCCAGTGCACACCCTCCGTGGGCTCCGGCAGGGACTCCGGCGAAACGAAGCGGTCCCGCGACGGGGGTATCCCATGCCAGCCAGGGCGCGGCGCTCTCTCCATGCCCGCCACCGTAGCGGGCGGCGACGACAACTGGGCCGGGCGTGGCAGCTGGGGTGGCGATACGCAGGACCCTTGCTCGCATGCCCTTACGGTGGCTCTATGCTTCCATCACCGGCTGACGCAATCGGCCGGCTTCGGTCTCCCGCTCCCATTGATTGGTCTCACTATGAAGGAATTTGCCGCCCTCGCTCAGGCACGCCTCGCGTCCTCGGAGCGAGACGAACTCGATCACAAGACAGGGCTCCTGCTGTTGCTGTCCGTTCCTCGCGCCACGGGAGAAGACGGCTGGCAAAACCAGCAATAAGATCCGTCAACGACAAAAGCACCCCCGCCACGTAAATGGCGGGGGCGCTTTCGCACGGAGCGGGATCGATGACGAGCCCAACTCTTACGGTGCAGGGAGGTCGGGCTAAAGTCATTGCAGGTCTCAACCATGGGGGAACAACAAGTGGATAGCACGACGGCGAAGCCGGTCAATCTCAGAAGCCTGACGGGCTTACGTTTCTACGCGGCTTTTATCGTCGTGATCTACCACGTATGGCGAATCTACGACGGTGCAGCGTGGATCGGGCCGCTCGCCGGCTACGGGTACACCGGCGTTACGTTCTTCTTCATCCTCTCGGGCTTCGTCCTGTGCTGGTCCCATAAACCAGGCATCACTACTGGCGCGTTCTACTGGCACCGGTTTGCCCGTGTGTGGCCGCTGCACGCACTCACCACGCTGTTCGCCATCATCCTGGGACTAGCAGCCGGCACGACACTGTCGTGGAAGTCCCTGCCTTTCGTCCTCACCCTCACCCACGCATGGCTGCCAGGAGAGGACCGCTTCGCCTTCAACGGGCCATCGTGGTCCCTGTCCAACGAGATGTTCTTCTACGCCTTGTTCCCCCTGATCTTCCTGCTGCTGGCGAAACAGGGTAAGCCCCTCGTCTGGGCTGGCGTGACGTTCACGGCGACGGCACTGGTTGGCCTCGCCGCCATGGGGGTCATCCTGCGCTACTCACCCGGGAACATTGGTTTCGCCCTCTACACAATGCCCGCCTTCCGCCTAGCCGAGTTCATTATGGGCATCTGTCTTGCCCTCGCCATGCAGCGAGGCTGGCGACCACGATTCGGGCTACACCACGCGGTTGCAGCCGCCATCACCGTCTATGCCCTCCTCGCGGTCACGACCGGCCTGCACTCGGGCAACCCACTGGAGCTCCCCAACTTCGTCGGCAACCTCGTGATGGGTGTGCCGTTTGCCATGATCATTACCGCTGGCGCGGCCGGGGATCTTCGCGGGAATGGCGGACTCGTGCGCTCCCCGCTGATGCTCAAACTCGGGAGTTGGTCATTCGCCCTGTACCTCATACACGAACTCGTCCTCCGTGCCACTGAGCCGCTGGCGGACACCTTGTCGGCGGTCCCCACCGTGCTGCTTGCAATCGCGGCGGTCGCACTGTCCATCCTTATCGCGGGTGGACTCTACAACTACTTCGAACGGCCGGTCGAAAAGCAACTCCGAGCACGCCTCAAGAATCGATCTGGCGTCACCCAGTCTGCGTAACCACCAGGGCTAAAGGGCGCTGATTGGCGTTATCCGACGAGGTCGCTGGGCGGGTCGTAGAGGACAGGCTGGGCTCGGTGCTTGCCCTCGGGGTCCTGCTGCGTGGGCCCGGCCGCAACTGCCGCCTGCTCTGCGGCTGAGGCTTGCTCGAGCTTGGCGTCCTGAACTGCCTGTTGGGCCCGGACCTGCTCGGCGAAGTTCTGTCGGAGCGGGTCCATCTTGTAGTAGGCGGTGACGGCCATCGCGATCAGCGTGACGAAGGCGTGGAGGATACCCGCCCACTGGCCAGCCCAGTCGAAATGCTCGACCGTGACCAGGCTTAGCGCGCCCGCGGCGGCGAACACCACGAAGCCGATGATGAGCGGCCACGTGAACTTTGGGGAGAGCTGTCTGGGGTCTGCGGATGCTGCCATGGGTCTACTTCCTTATTGCGAGGTAGGTGGGGATCTGCTGGAGGGTGAAGGTGGCGAAGTCTTCGAGGACAGCGCGAGTCTCATCGATGGGTAGGGACGCTGCTCCTCGAGTTGCGGCGACCATGCGGCCAATAAGGTCGAGGTCCACGTGCGTGCCGCAGGCGGTGCTCATGACCTCGCTGTGTCGGCGGAGCCGCAGCTGGCGGCCGGCCACGGCTTCGAGTTCCACGATGACCTGGGCGAGGGTGGCGAGGGTTTCGGGGTCCATCGCCCCGTACACCTCGACGCCCCACTGGCCGTTCGCTTTAGGGCCGCTGTGGTACGCCCGGTCCGTGAGAGCCACGTACCCGTCCACGGACCGCTTCTCCACGCTTATCTGCACGGAGGCGACTCGGTCGTCTTCCTGCCCGAATGTGTTCCGGAGCGACTCCTGGTGCACGGTGAATCGGTTGGTGACCGGATCATCGGAGGGCTCGTTGGCGCGGAACTGGTGGATGAACAGGGAGTCGATGATCGGGTCGAGGTTGCCACGCTCGAACTTGTTCGGGGCCGCCGGGTAGATCCCGGTCATGGAGGGGATCTGCTTCGGAAACGTGTATGCCTCCGTGGTGGATGGCGCGGGAGCCGGGCTAGGAACTGGCGCCGGCTTCGGTGTGGGCGCAAGTGCCTTGTGTTCGACGAGCCCCGCGGTGGACTGGGAGGTGAAAATGCCCGCCCATGCTTCGCCGATGCTGTCCTTGAACCACACGTCCGTGGTGATGCCGCCGAGGGTGAGTTTCTCGCCGCGCACCCAGTGGGTGAAGTTCTCGATCGTGTTCCCAGGGAT
Organism: Arthrobacter burdickii; assembly: GCF_030433645.1. NCBI lineage: Bacteria > Bacillati > Actinomycetota > Actinomycetes > Micrococcales > Micrococcaceae > Arthrobacter > Arthrobacter burdickii. The sequence goes on along the minus strand of NZ_JAROCG010000001.1, from coordinate 2,944,301 downwards.
GGTGCGGACGACCTTCGCCGACCGGGACGCGGAGGCACGCTGCGCGCCCCCGCCCGCCCCTGCGAGGCGCTGGTTCGGCTTGAGCGCCGGAGCTGCGGGCTTCGCTGGAGCGGGTGGGGGTGGTGTGAGGTTGGGCAAACCAGTGATCGCCTGGCTGGTGAAGCCGCCGGCCCACACCTTGCCCTTGGCGTCCAGGTACCAGATGTTCGAGCGGACGCCCCCGAGGTTGACCTCCTGCCCGATGACGTAGCCGGTGAACGTCTCGACGGTGTTCGCCTGGATTAGGCGGACCTGCTTGGACGACGTCAATGCGTCAGCCCGCTGCACGACGTTCGCGGGGCCGACCTTACGCTGGTTCGGCTTGAGGGCCCCGAGTGCGGCCGCCGCGATCGCCGCGACCTTGTCCTCGTGCGCGACCTGCAGTGCCGGGTTGTAGCGACCGAACGGAGCGATACCAGGGGAGGGCGCTAGGAACGTCTCGATGTGGGCGTGGGGGCCGGTGCTGTTGCCCGTGCTGCCGGTCTTACCTGCAGCGTCACCGCGTTTGATGCGTTGCCCAGCGTTGAGGTGGGTGCTATCCATATGGGCGATCATGGAGCGCCAGCCGTCGTGCTGAGCGATGACGACGATGCCGCTGGCGGGGCTGTTGCGGATCATCATCATCTCGTCGGCGAGCTTGCCGCCGAGCTTCGAACCCCAGTCAGCGAAAAGCACCACACCGTCCGCGATGAATCGAGCAGTCGTGCCGATGGCACAGGCTACGTCATAGCCGAGGTGGCCCCACGGTTGCCAGGCGAACTGGGGGTTCGCGCCGAACAACTGACTCTTGGGTCCGTCTACGAATTCCATGAGCGCCCCTTCCGGGCATAAGAAAAGCCCCGCGGTTGGCGGGGCTTTAGGGGTACAGGTGTGGCGGTTCGCCGATGTCGGTGTCTTTCAACCGGTGCCCTGCGTCGATGTCCCACGTGCGGTGTCGGGCGATCAGGTCGTCGCGGGTACGGATTTCCCGGCGGAGACCGTTGTTCTCGTCCCGCAGTTCGCGGGTGGTGATGCGCTCGGCCCGGAGATCTTCCTCGGCGATGCGCTTGCCCTCGGTCAGTTCTTCCCAATCTTGCTCGCGGGTGGCGAGCTCGTTGGCGGCCTTCTGCTGCGCGATGGTGTCCTTACGGCCGCGCTTGGCTTGGATAATGCTCCAAACCAAGGCGGCGAGACCCGTGAGGGACACGATGAGGGCGGCAATGTCGATCTGCATGTGTGTCCCCTATTTGTCGCGCCGTGTCAGATCGGCCGTCACCTTCTGGATGAGTGGTTCGAATGGGTTGCGGAGCGGCTGGCGAAGCATGGTTGCGTCCTTCAGGAACACCGCGGTCCAGATGACGGCTCCGGTGTAGCCGGCGGAGGTGCCGCCGTAAATGGACGCGAAGAACCCACCAGCCCAGCACGCCGTTGTGACGACGGAGAACAGAAGACCGGCCCTGGCGGCTGTTTCCTTGCCGACGATTGCTGCGAAGAGGCAGGCGGCACCCGTGACCAGGAAGAGGTATCCCCACAACACGATCGCGGGGCCAAGGGGAATGCCTGCGAGGGCATCAATGACCCCTTGGTAGGAGCCGGATGAAAACGACGCGGGGTCGAAGACGCATAGTAGGCCGATGATGATGTGCCGCCCCGCTGCGACGAGAAGGTAGAACCTCGCTCGTCGCGACATGAACTGCTCGTTGATCAGATCAGCTCGCGACATACGGGCCTCCGGTGCGGTTGCTTCATGGTGGCTCTCTCTCGACGGTTAGGCTTGGGGCAGTCTTGGTCTCACTACCTAGGGGTGTTCATGCGCAGCAGTGCCAGCGTGAAAGCGCTAGTCGTTGCTGGGTTAGTGCTCGTCGCAACTTCCGCCGTGTTGTCGCTGGCCGTCGACTGGGCAGGCGTTGTGCCCCGTCCCGTTACGGGCGCGGGCATGCTCGGAGCCGTACTGCTGCTAGCAGCGCTGCTCGTGTCCGCCAACGCTGGGGTGCGACGCCGTGACAAGGATGCACAGCTGCATGGCGAGTTCTTCTATGACGAGGCCGAATCAGGCACGTGCCCCATGTGTTGCCACGGAAACGTGCCAGAGCGAGGCAAGTCCTGCAACGAACGCGACGACATGTACCCGGACATGGCGTGCGGCTGCAAGCATCGGTTCCACCTGGCCGCGTGACGATCGTCGCCGTCCGAGCAAGGCGAGTTATTCCGTCAGCAGGAAGTCATCCCACCGAGCAGGGTTCGCAAGGGTAGCGAGCCGGGTGTGCACACCGACCCTTGTCCCCGTGGCGTACGTCGTGTCCGTGACGTCGTGGCTCACGACCCCGTCAACTGAGCAAATGATGCGGGACCCGGTGAATTCGACCCGCAACTTTTCACCCGAGGTGAATGCCCGAGCCGTGCCCGTCTGAGCGATGACGGTGTAGTTGCTGCCGGCCCGCTTGGCTAGGACGTGGTCGGTGCCTCGGGCGTAGTACACGTAGCCGGTACCGTCAGCGAGTCCACGGAAGTAGAGCCCGGCCAAGCTTGCGGCGCCGATCGCCAGCACTTTCGCAGAGACAACACCGTTGAGCTTTCCGGGGTCGATCGTGCAGTCCGCGGGGCTGAAGGTGGTGGTGTCTCCGGAGTCCAACGCTGCTCCTTTGACGTTCCACGCGCCGGCACGGTAGTTCCACGCATACCCTCCAATATCCGTATTGGGGAGAGTAGCGGAGTCTGCACCGTTGAACAGCGCTTTGGCGATGGTGAGCCTTGTTACGGGCGCCGCGGTGTCGGTTGTCTTGAACTCACTCTTGATGAAGTTTCCCAATGGACTGTCTCCTAGTACCCGGTGTCGGCAATGGACCATTGCCCGAAGGTGAGGACGCGGATGTGCCCGGCGTCCTGTTCTGCTTTGAGGAAGTCCAGGAGGTCTGTGAGCTCAGCGGTGGTGATGAGTGTGGAGCCCCCGTCAATGGACTTCGGGTGATGCCGGAGGATGATTCCCCGATGCGCGGTCGCTGCTGCTGTGATCTGTGTCTTGATCGTGGCAACTGAGCTGGCTGCGTCGAGCCAGACCCCGTAGGCGCCTTGGACAATGTTTCCGTCCCGGGGGATTTGTGGCTGGTTGACGGCTCGCATCGTTCCCGTAGCGGCGGCGTGGTGCTGGTAGATGAGCTTGCCCGACTCGGTGTCAGTCCAGTTCGCCGTGGTGGCTCCGTTGTTGAACCCGGGGTACTCGATGGCGGGCTGCACCCAGGTCAGGATCCGTTTTGACGGGAGCGCGGCCTGCAGCTCCTTGAGCCCGTTGACGATGTCGTCCTGTGCTTCGGCCTCCGTGAGCGTTCCTGCCCGGTGGGTGGCGCCGTGGTTCGCGATTTCGACCTTGTCGGCCACGGTCCAAGCGTCGATTTCCGCGAACGTCGTCTCCCGGTTCTCGAACGTGTTCGCAGCTCCGGCCGCATACATCCGCGAGTTGATGGCCAGCGTGGAAGCCAGCCCTCGGGCGCGCAGCAGGGGTAGGACGATGTTCTTGAAGTTGTAGAGGCCGTGATCGAAGATCATGCACACCGGGGCGGCGCCGGCGGTCCGGATTGTCCCGCCATGGAGGAGGCGCAGCTCGTTTTCCAGCATGGCGTGCCTGTTCGTCGGCGCGCCCGTCGGGGTCGTCGGGGTGGAGGGTGACCCAGTAGGGAGCGCCAGTGACTTTTGGAGCCGGTCAAGAGCGTAGGGGGTGGGGCCTCCAGACTCGTCGTGCGTCAGCCATGTAAGCCGGTTGTCTTTGTCGAGGAAGCCCCCTGTTGCGGTCTCCGTCTCAATCGTGGGGAGCCCGAGTTTCTGCTTCGCGTAGGGGGTCGGGCCCCCAGACTCGTCGTGCGTCAGCCATGTAAGCCGGTTGTCCTGGTCCACGATCCCGCCCACGGCGTCCTTCGACGGCTCCGCAGTGGACACCCGCGCCAGCGGCGCTGCCGCAATCGCGTCGCCGGCTTTCTTAACGCTCTGGTTCAGGATCTCCACGCCGAGAACGTTGATGGACGTTCTGAGCGTCGCAAACCATCGGGCGAAACCCTCACCAGCTGGGACGTTGAAACGCGACGTCGCATCAGGAACCGTGACTTCTGGTAGCGGTTGCGTCATTGTGGTGCCCCCTTCAAGGGTTGAGCGTCGAACTGGGCGAGCGTTTCGTTCGCTCGAGCAGTATCAAGGGCGGAGAGGAGTTGACCGGCCCAGACGGTGTCGAGATCGCCGAGCGTCGTCGACACGAGGGTGTAGTCGAGGACCCGGAACGAGCACGACTGTTCCCACTGAAGCGGGCCGGAGCGGAAGGTGTCGTCGATGCCGACAACGAGGCACCGGAATTCGATTCCGGTCACGTCCGGGTCGGAAAGGGTAACGATGTCGCCGCGCTCAAGCCGTGCGTCGGGAACGATCGACACCCCGTTCAGGACCGGGCGGGGCGTGGTGGTCTCCGACGCGAGCAGGTCCGCTATGGCTTGGCATGCGCCAGGGTCCTGCACCCACCAGCCGACGTCGTGCGTGAGTACCGGAGCGTCCCACACGCCGGCTGTCGCCTTGTACGTTCGGTCGGTCCACATCACTTTGGCGAAGGACCTGATGACGGGGAAGTTCATGCCGCCCAGGTTCGCCGCCCACCCTCCACCACTGGGGCTTTGGTGTTCGCTCGGGATCTTCAAGCTGAACTCGTACTGATCCCACGCTGCAGCGCTGACCGCGTACACAGTGGTGGTCAGCTTGTAGGTGCGGTGGTCGATGAACTGGAGTGTGGCGCCAGCCCAGGCGCGATCGTACCCTTCAACAGCAGAGTAGGTTCCTTCTGACTGGTCGCCCTTTTCCATGAAGTAGTAGAGGGCGACGTCGGACCCGCGCATGTCGTGCGCATCGGCGTAGTCGTTGTTGAACGAGGCGTCGACCATGATCCAGTCCTCGTCGGCGTCCGGATGGAGGAGTTCCTCGAAGACCTCTGTCCCGTTGGCGTCAGCCTTGCTGTAGTTGCTCCGCCACACTTCCTGACGGGGGTACTTGAACTGGTTGATGGCTTCGGCCTGCCGGCTTGTCACCTCGACCATCGACGCTACGGCCGCGAAGTCCTCCTCCCAGGGCAGGGACTTCAGGTGATCCTTTGAGGTGAGCGTGGTGGCAGGGCTGCCCGAGAGGAGCTTGTTCCTGTTCACCCAGTGCAGGTACCCGTCGCCATCGATCCATAGTGCTGCGAGTTCGGCGGTGGACTGCTCGTCGAGGAGTTTCCTCGCGGGCACGTCCTGGATGGGCGGCGAGGCCCGCAGGGAGGCGTAGTGCGCTGGCGGGGTAATGAACGCGGACCGGGTGTAGCTGACCGCGGACCACGCCGTGGAGGGGAAGCTGACCTGCGCCCCGCCGATCATTGCGTTGGGTTCCTCGGACACGACCCACACCTCGCCCAGCGGGCTGGTGGCGCCCGCGGGCATGGCGGTAGTGGCGCTGACCTCCCGGCCTGTCGAGTCCCGAAGGATGAGGGTGACGGAGCTGCCGCTGGGGACCACACGGAGCGTGTGCACGCCGCCCTCGGGTAGCACCGCTATTTCGCAGACGACAGAGCCGTTGACCATTCCGTAGGCGCGGCTGCCGTTGTAGTTGAGGCGGATTTCGCTTTCGCCCCACCGGGCTGCCACGTATGTGCGCCCGATGAACGGCGGGGCCGTGGCCAAGGCGCTGATTTCCATGGGCACGTCGAGCCCGCTGTTGCTCCACGGCGTGTAGGTGAGCAGGCAGTCCGAGACTGCCATGCCCCATGGGGATTCGTGCCAGCGTGCGTTGGCGTTATTCCTGTCGGTGAACCTCAGTCCCGTGAACAGGGTGCCGCGCTCGGGCCACGCGGATCCCATGAGCGGCGCGGAGAACACGCACCCGCTGGTCATCCCAGGGGTGGAGTTGAAGCCGCCCGCCCGGGCTGCCTTGTCGGTGAAGAACGTGGGGTAGAGCCCGACGCCGCGCCATGGGCCACCCTCGGTGAGAGGCGGCATGTTGTTGAGCAACGGCGGCAGGTTGACGGTCCGCGAGAGCCTCGCGATCGGGTCGACGAGCTTCGACGACGTCGGCTCCTGCGGGTCTCCGCTGCTGCCCGAGATGAACCCCGTCAGCTGCTTCGCGAGCAGGTCACCGGTCGCGGTCCGGTACCCGGCGTACACGCCGACCGCGCCGCGGACCTTCGGTGGCCAGTTCCCGATGCGTCCGAACGCTGTGGGCTGCGCCTCGGCGACGTCGGACCGCGCCGACCACGTTACGGAACCGGTCGTCTGAGTGATGCCACCGACACCGCGGACCTGTGCGTGCATCGAGGAGGGAAGCTCACGGCTCAGGGACAGGGACTCGACTTCCCGGTCGAGCCCGCCGTGCACGACGCGCACCACGGGTTCGAGCACATCAGTGTTCGTGGGCCAGCCGGGGATGCTACGCATTGCCTACCTCTTCGAGTACGAATGATGCGGAGGACCGGCGCAAGTAGGCTTCGTCGCGGACCGCGAGCTGCACGGCCTCGGACAGCCCCCGGGCGACGACCTTTGGGGCGCCCCCTCCGGCAGCCCATGCGGCCATGTCAGGTGTCCATGTCACTGCGGGCTGGGCGGCCCGCAGTGCGCCAGTGACCCGAAGAACGGCGTCAACCGATTCCGCCGGGGGGGTGCCTGTCACGGACCGGCGGGGCAAGGGTCCGCCGACAGCTGCAGCGTGGCTGGCCGACGCGGTGCTGAGGGTGGCGCCGGTCGCGTTGCGGAAGTCGAGGTGGATAGAGCACCCGGAGGAGCCAGCACCCCAGACACTGCCCGTGACCGGGACGCCGGCCACCACAGGGACCGCAGGGAGCCGCAGTTCGGCGCCCGTGTCACTAAGCACCGAGTACGACGGGCGGGTCCCACCCTCGAGCGTCACCGTTCCGCCGGACACGCCGGCCCCGGACCAGGAACCGGGCAGGAGCATCGACGCCGCGGGTGGGAGCAGGTTGGTGACCTGCGCCCACGGGCCCACGTACACCCACGGCGGCGGTCCGTACAGTCCATGCATCAGCCCCATGAGCTGCCCGAGCTCCGCGGGTGTGGCGGTGCCGATGCCGACCTGCCATGCCCGCGGTGCCCGCCGCCCGTGCTGGGCCTTCTGCACGCCCGCTAGCGTCCGAGTCAGCGACACGGAGTCTTCCCGTGTTATTTGCTCATCGGAGGGGCACTTGAACGCCACGAGGTTGCCCGCAGGCCCGAGGTAAGCAGTCACAGGGCAGCTCCTAGCTGTATTCGATGGTGGCGCGGACGGTCGCTTCGTGGAGCTTGCGGCCGTCGATGGTCAGCCGGACAGGGACGACGGCGTGGGTGGGAAGTGACGCGGCGACTGCTGCCGCCGTGTCTGCCGTACTCGGGCCCGCGTAGCTCATCGACGGGGCGTACTCCCGCCCTGACGTCCTGCCCCCGCCGACTAGGGCGGGAAGGCTGGCGAGGCGCGGGTCATCACGATTCACTGCGGCGATGAGGTTGTGGTGCTTGTCCGAGGACTTCGCGTTCACGATCCACTCGCCGCCGTCCAGCCACGACACCGGCTGCCCGGTCTTCGAGCTGATGCCGAGAATGCCGTCCTCGCGCTCCGTGCCGGGCCCGGTGGACGGCAGCTTCCCGCCGCCGGCGTGCCGGGGAATCCGGCCACCGTGGGCCCGGCTGAGGCCGACCTGGCCCAGCCCGACGCGTCCGCCGGCGTCCGTGTCGATCGTGGATGGGGAGCCCACAACCGAGTACACGGTCACGATGTCGACCTGCTTGTACCCGGGGATGCCGTTGACCGCTGCCGCCGTCTGGTTCGCCATGTCGCGGGCGTAGGCGTCCATGAACGAGGACACCGAAGCGCCGGGCGGGATCTTGAGGATCTGCGCCGTCGTGCTGTCGGCCTCGTTCCGGGCAGCGGACGACATGAAACTGTCGATCGCCTCGGACTCAGGGATCCCTAGGGCCGCCGCACGCGTGCGCAGCGCCTCCTTAAACGCCGCGTCGGACATCCACGAGTCGATCGTTGCCTGGTCGGGCACGTCGTCGACGGCCTGCTTCGTCATCCCCGCGGTCTCGAACGCAGCCGCGTCCATCGAAGACTCGACGTAGACGCTCTTCGGGATCTCACCGATGGCCTCACCCGTTGTGTCGGCCCGCATTTCTGCGGCTTCCGACATCCATGTCTCGATGGATACCCCGGGTGGGATGCCCATCAGTTCGCGGGTCAGGGCGATTGCCTGGTCCTTGCCGAGGCCGAGGCCCATGGCCGTCTGCACGCCAGCGTCGTACGTCGACTGCAGCTGCTGATTCACATCAGCAGCCGACTTCGACAAGTCACCGGAGAACGTCGATGCGACGTTCAGGCCCTCCGTGACGATGCCCGACAGGACGTCGTTCGCGTTCTTGCCGGCGGTCGTCATCTCGTTGAAGTCGGTGCCGGTCGCGTTGAGCACGGCGCCGAGCTCGCCCTGCGAGTTCAGGATATCCTGCACAGCCGTGCCCATGCCGCGGAGGGACTCTTCCCACCCGAAGACGGCCTCCCGGCTGGACATGGTTGCGAGGCCCATCGAGAACAGCATGTCCGTGAACTTTTGCAGGTCGATGATGGTGCCCTCAGCGGAGAGCCCGATCTCGGCGAGTGCGTCGACCATTTCCTCCGACGCTGCGGCTGCCTCTTGGGCGGCTGCCGCCTCGAGGTCGAGGGAAGCCGCCGTGCCCTCAGCTCCGGCCGCCGCACCCTCCTGCTGTGCTGCAGTTGATGCGAGGGCGTCCGCGTACTGCGGGAAAAGGGCGGCGACTTCCTCAGTCATCGCCCCCTGCGAGAGCATCTGGTCCTCGAGCTTCTTGAACGCGGCAGCCGCCCCGTCCATATCTCCGGATGAGACAAGGTCGGAGAGGGCTGTGTCGACGCGGTCGAATGCCTCCTCCTGGACGGCGAGGGACCCCTTGATTCCGGTTGTCGCCGTGACCAGGCGCTGACCCCAGTCGTCGAACTTTTGAGTTGCGGTCGGGTTGAACATCCGGTCGATCGCCGACTCGAGGCCGTCGACCTCCTTGCTGATTCCATCGCCGTTCCGGTCCTTGAAGAGGTCGTCGAGGGCTGCGGAAGCGTCGGGGCTGTTGTTGGCGACCTTGGTGATGGCCAGTGCGACTTTGCCCATGCCGGTGTCGATGTCGTCCATGTAGGAGGCTTCGGCGATTTTCGCGATGGTGAACCCGAAGGATGCGATGGCGCCTGCCGCGCCTGCTGCTTTGCCAACCTTAGAGAGGCCAGAGGCCGCACCTGGGGCGCTGGTGGAGAGCTTCGTGAACGCATCGACTGTTTCCAGTGCCCGCGGGACGACGAGGAGCAGCCCGCCCGCGACCAGGGAGGCCACGCCGACGACACCGGTCAGCCCGGCGATGGCGCCCTGCACGGGGGCGGGGAGATTCCCCCACATCTCCGCCATGTCAGCGACGGACTCGGCGACCTGCTGAATGACAGGAAGCATGACCGCGCCGGCATCGATCGCGGCGTCCTTGATGCCGTTCCACGCGATCTTGACCTGCGACTCGGTGGTCGCGTACCGCTTGTTCGCTTCCTCGAGGAGGGCGGTGTTCTCTGCCCATGCGGCGTTGCCCTGTGACAGGCCGTCGGCGAGGAGGGTGCCGGAGTTGGCGAGGGCGAGCATGACCTGCGTGCTCTCGGTGCCCTTGATGCCCATGTCGGCGAGGGACGCGACGACGTTCCCGCCTTCGTCCTTCACCCGGCCGAGGCCCTGAGCCACCATGGACAGCGCCTGCACAGGGGAGGACTCGAACGCTGCCGCGAACTCGGATGCGCTGACCCCGGCGGTCTTGGCGAATGCCTCGAGCTTCGGCCCGCCGTCCTTGATCGACGTGTACATGCCGAGCAGGACGCGGGTGGCGACGCCGCCGCCGAGCTCCGCTTTGACGCCCATGGACGCGAGGGCGTTGGACAGGGCGAGGACTTCGACCTCGGACCCGCCGACGGTCGCCATGGCGCCGGCGATGCGCTGCGCCATGGACAGGATCTCGGCCTCGGTGGAGGCGCCGTTGTTGCCGAGCTCGACGAGGGTCGCTCCGAAGCGGCTGACGCCTTCCGCTCCCTCGCGCTTGAGGGTGCCCATGACGTTGCTGATCTGGGCGATCTGGGTTGCTGCTTCGTCCGCGGTGAGGTTCGTCGACTCGCCGAGGTCGATCATGGTCTTCGTGAAGCCGAGGACGTCCTCACGGGCGACGCCGAGCTGGCCTGCCGCCTCAGCAACGGCGGCGATCTCCGTGTGCGCGAGGGGCAGGGACTTCGCGAGGCCGCGGATCCCCTGCTCCAGTTCGGCCATCTGCTCGGGTGTGCCGTTGACGGTCTTCGTCACGCCGGCCCAGGATGACTCCCAGTCCATGGCGGCCTTCGCCGCGAAGCCGAGAGCCCCGACGGACACGGCACCGAACGCGGTGAGGGAGGCGCCCGCCTGGTCCCATGCCTCGCGGTTGTTCTTCGCGGACTGGGCGACCTCGTCGAGGGTTTGCCCTGCACGCTTGAACGGTCCCGCTGCTGCGGCCGCCGCCTGCCCTGCTTTCTCAGATGCCTGCGTGGCGTCGACGACGGCCCTCGAGTACCGGTCGAGCCCGGCCTCAGCGGCACCAGCCGAGGAGACGAACTTGCCGTTCGCGTCGACAAGCTTGCCCGCCGAGTCGTAGTACATGCCGTGCGCCTTCGCGGCGTCCTGCGAGGCCTGCGCTTCCTTGCCGAGCGCGGCGGCTACCTGAGCTGCAGCTGCGGCGGCTTCCTTTGCGCCCTGCTTGGACTGCTGGCCCGCTTTGTCCGCGGCCCGCCCAACGTCGTCCGTGGCCTTCTTCGCCTGACCCATCGACGACACGTAAGAGGAGACTCGTGCTGCCAGCCGGACGACGACGGAACGCTCGGCCATGGTGCCTCCGGTATGTAGTTATGCTTGCCGCATGAGTGATGGTGGGGGAATTACACGGAAGTCAGGCACACGCACGATGACGACCGGACTCGTGGTCGCGGTCGTCGCGCTGGTGCTGATCATTGCGGCCTACGGATCCGGCGGCGCACCGACGATTTACACGCTCGGCGCGTTCGCGATCGGTTTGGTCGTCGCCTTCGCAGGTTTCGGACGGCGGCTCCTAGCTGCCCTCGAAGCCCGGTAGCGGCTTGAGCGGTTTGTCCGCCGGACGCGTGTACTCGGTGTAAATCAGCTCGCCCGGCGAGGGCTTGTAGTCCTTCGCCTGCGTGATCTGATCCACGGCCTGCTTGCTGTGGCAAGTCTTCCGTTTCGCGTCGAACCAGCCGTCGTTGTCGGGGTTCTGGCAGATGTGCCGAGGCCACCCGCAGTCGCACAGCCCGTCCTCGTACAGGGTGTACGCGTACTCGAGGAGCCGGTCCTTGGCCTCGTCTCGGTAGCCGAGGTACTCGGACGGGGCTCGCGTGTAGCGGGCCGCCGTCTTCAGTGCTGCTACGACTCCGGGCCAGCGGCGGGTCCAGAGAGCTTGCGCAAAAAATCGGCGTCCACGGTGGGGACCCCGTTGGTGGCGGTGAGCTGCGCGTCGTGGATGGCGCCGATCTGCGCATCGCCGATCCTGGCGTGCAGCTGCGTGACCTGGTCGAGGGTGAGGGTGACGGGCTGGCGTTCCCCGGCGTGCTTCTTCATGCCGACGATGGACGCGGCGAGGCAGCGGAGGACGAAGCCGCTGTTTTCCTCGCCGTCGTTCTTCTGGGCGAGGTCGTGTGCTTCCCGAATTGCCTTGCGCTCGGCACCGGTGAGGGCCCGCACGTAGACGGTGATCTTCGAAGCCTCGAACTGCTTCGCGAGGGCGACCCACTGGTCCTCGAGGCGGTCCTTCGCAGGGGACGCGGCGGTGCGCTCGGCGTCCTGAACACGGACCTCGACGTCGATGCGGCGCTGCAGGTCGGCCATCTCACCGAGGAGGGCAGCGTTCGTGAAGATGTCAGCGGACTGCTCGGGCAGGTTCGCGTCGGCGAACCAGTCGGCGAAGTCGAACTCTTCGGGGGTGGTCATGGGGTTCAGCCTCCATAGGTCGGGGCAGCCTCAGGTGGGTGGTACAGCGGGCGCGTGGAGGCTTAGACACACGCGCCCGCCGGTCAAGCAGGTCAGGCCCCGGCGACAGGGACTTCGCTGACCATGTTCTGCGCGAGGAACTCGATGCGGCGCTTGATGTTGCCGTCGTTGTTCACTCGCATCGGGGCGTCGGACACGAGCTCGCCGCCGAGGTGGATCTCGTCGCCGGACGCCCAGTCCTCGGTGGAGGCCTTGTCCGTTTCGCGGAGGTAGATCCACACGGTCGTGCCGCGGGTCTTCACCGCCTGGTAGCCGAGGTCCTCGCCCGTCTTGTCCGCGCCGCCGGCCTCGAGGTACTCGCGCAGGAACGTGAGCGCGGTGTCGTAGTTCGCGGCGCCAAGTGCCTGGGAGTTGCCCATCTGGCAGGCGGCCTTCTCGTTGAACCGGTCCGAGGCCGTGTTGGTGAAGTTCGCGTCGGAGTCGAGGACGGCGCAGGAGATGTCCTGGCCGGCGTTCAGCTCGGCGGCGGTGGGGATCCGGGCCGCGGGGGCTTCGGTGAGTAGGGTGAATTTCTTGCGTCCGTCAGCTGCTACTTTCATCAGCTAACCTCCTCTGCGTTCTCCGGCCGGGCCGGTTCGGTGACGGTGGTGGTGCTGGCCGGAGTGGCCCTTCCCCGGGTTTTCGGGGGAAGCTTGTAGTTGAACGGTTCCTCCAGGTAGTGGAGGGGGACGCGGCGTTTCTTGCCGCCGCCGGGGGGTCGTGCTGTGACGAATCCGTCATCTGCCATGGGGTGCTCCTAGTTGGTGATGAGCCGCCACTGTTGGGGCAGCATGTACCGGACAGGGGTGACGCCTTCCTCGCGGACGGGCGTGGGCTGGTCGAAGCCGTCGGGGTTCTTCCGGACGGTGCCCCGGCCGATGCGCAGGTTGAGCAGCGCTGTCCGGACGTCGCGGGCGACCCCGGCGGACTGGCCGGTGCCGGGGCCGACGCAGGTCGTCTGGAAGTCGAAGACCAGCGCACCGGTGGGCGTATCGCCGCGGGCTGTGGTTTCCTGCGGGTTGTCGCCGATCCCGGCGAAGAGGACCACGTAGGGCAGGACGTACCCGGCACTGTCGGTCGCTGCGGCCTTCGTGAGCGCGCCGTCGTGCACCCGCCCGCCGAGGCCCGGGATGGCCGTGAGTGCGTCGATGACGGCCTGTTTCAGGAGTACCGGGTCAGCCACCGAACACCGCCTCCCCAAGGGAGCCCATAGCTTCCTCGAACGGGCCTTGGTTGCGGTCCGTGGCGGGGCCCATAAACGGGCGTGCCGGCATCCTGCTCGTGCCCAGTTCGTTGAAGATGGAGTAGCTCGCGTCGGGGGAGATCGTCGCCCCCAGCCCGTCGATGTAGGTGTGGATCTCGTTGATCAGGGTGCCCGTGTCGCGGACGCCCTTCTGGTCGGCGATGACCTTGGCGTCCTTTTGGATGTCGATCGCGGTCTTCGCGACGATGATCTTGGCCTTCGGCTCGGCGTTCCTCGCGGCCCGTCCGATGTCGGCGGACAACCGCCGGAGTTCGAGCCCGTCCATCGCGCACCGCCTATCAGTCGGGGTTCTGCTGGGTGAGGTTGTCGATGCAGGTGAAGTCGCGCTCCCACAGGTAGGTGCCGAACGACTCGTTGACGATGCGGAGGCGCCGGCCTTCGACGTCGATGACGTCGCCCTGCTCGCCGGAGCGGATCGGCGGCCCGTCGACGGGCGCGGTGACGAGGTACTGGTGGATGCTGGTCGGCTGCTCGCCAGCGCTTGTGACGGCTTGCCGGTTGAGCTGCTGCACCCGCACGAGGACCGGAGCCTCAGAGGTACCCCACAGGATCTCCGTGCCGTCCCAGCCCTCGGGGACCGGGTACGGGGCGGGGCCGTCGCTGATGCGCCGGAACACGGCGGGGGACTGCATGGTAGCCGCAGCCGCCGGCCGGTGCCGTTCGGCCCAGCCGGGCGGAATGACGTGGGAGTTCGGGAGCGGGCTCATGGGTACCGGTACTCCGCACCCTCGGGCTTGAACTGTGAGGCGAACGGGACGATGTCGAAGAACGCACCCTCCGCTGCGTCGGCGGCGTCGGCTTCCGCCAGGCAGTCATCTGCCAGCGCCCGGAGAGCGGCCGCCACGGCGGGCCCGTCCGTGGACAGGTCCTGCGTGCGGATCTTCTTCGAGACGAGGACCTCGGAAGCGGCGATCGTGCGGAGCGCCTTCGCTGCCGCCCGGTGCACGTTCCCCGCGTAGAGGCCGAGGAACGCGCCGATCTGGTCGTCGGTGAACAGCTGGGCGTCTCCGGTGCTGGTGTCGCTGATGAGGAGACGGACGACGTCGGTCGGGGTGAGGTCGGCCATAGTGCCTCCTAGGAAGAGTGGGGGTGCCCCCGGTGGGCGCGTACTGGGATTGATGCCAGCGAGTCAGTCGCGGTCATCCCACCGGGGGCTGGTGGTGCTAGGCGCCGGCCGAGGCCCAGACGCCGGTGGTGAAGCCTGGGTCGATGCCGTAGACGTCGCGTCCTCGGAACCAGATCGTGTCGTCGTTGAACGAGCCCGCCTCGACGGGCAGGTCACCGCCGCCGACGCTCGCGCCCTGGTCGCGCTTGACCCGGATGTCGACCGTCTCCTCACCCGAGAGGAGGGTGCGGATGATCGAGGGCAGGTCCGAGGACTTGCCCTGCACGAGCGCCCACGCCGTGTTCTGGCCGGAGCCGAGGCGCTGGCCGACGGTGCGGGACTCGAGCGGGGTGACGACGTTGCTGAACGGGTTCTGCACGCGGGTCTTCGTGACCTTGCTGCCGTCGGTGACCTGCATCTCCAGCTCGGTCGAGCGCAGGACCCGGTTGACCTCGGTGCGCAGCGCGGGGCCGTGCACGAGGACGAGGTCGGACACGTCGACGAGCTCGCCGCGGTGGTTCTCGCGGACGGCGAGTTCCTTGATCGCGGCGTCGAGGTTCTCCGGCGTGAACGCCAGCGTCTTCACGGCACCGAAGAGTGCCGTGTTCCAGCCGTTGTCCTTGACCAGGAGGTCAGCGACCTTGTTGTTCTGGCCCTTGATGGAGCCGTTGCCGAGGAACTTCGGGAAGTTCGCGAGGGCGCTGAAGTCGCGGCTGCGGCGCAGCTCCCACGTGAGGCCGTAGGACTTGCCGTGTTTGCCGTTGCCGTGCGTCAGCTCGGTCTCGGACAGCGTGCCGCCCTTGTACTCCTCGCCCTGCTTCACCGTCTCGAACGCGTCGCCGGACCACAGGTCGACGAGCTTGTGGCGGTTGAAGTCGTCGACGGTGATGTCGACGAGGAGGGGCTCGAACTCCTTGACGGCGTCCTTCTGCGCGGTGACGGCCTGCTTTGAGAAGGCCTGGCCGAGGAGGACGGGGAAGTCGGAGGTGCTCAGTGCTTCGAGCAGGGTGGCCTGCTTGAAGTAGTCGGCACCGGACTTGCCGGCCTTGAACAGGCGGGCGGCTTCGAAGACGCGCTCCTGGTGGGTGGGTGCCTTGCGGAACCCTTCGTTGACGAGTGTGTCCATGGTGGTCTCCTTACACGCCAGCGGCGGTCTGGGTGGTGTAGCCGATCGGGGCTACTTCGAGTGGGCCGGTGCCGGTTCCCTTGGTCCCCAGCGCGGTGCCGAAGAGGTAGTTGCCGGTCGCCGTGGCGGTGAGGGTGCGGTCGGCCTTGATGTAGACCGGGTCGCCGACGTTGGCCACTGCGCCGGTGACCTGGAGGTCGTAGGAGCCGTCGAGCCACAGGGTGGCTTTGCCGTCGGTCTCGCGGTCGATCTGGGCGACGCCGCAGATCTGGCCGACCTTGACCGGCTCGCCGGACTTCACCCCGGCGGGGACGGGGACGCTGATGTGCAGGGCATTGGTGTACCGCTGGTTCTTTGCCATGGGGTGCCTCCTTAGAGCGCGTTGACGATGTCGTCGTCGGTGATTGTCTTGGACTCGCCGACGGGCGTGGTGTCGCCGACGCCGTCGACCTTGCCGGCGCCCTGAAGGACCTTGAGTTCCGCGGCGGACTCGGTGGCCTCGGTGCGCAGGGCGTCCGTGGTCATGGGCGAGCCCTTGGCGGTGAAGGACTCGAAGATTCGAGCCTTTGTGCGGGGCGCCTCGAGGCCTGCGAACGCCTCGGCGATCACGGCCTCGGCTACGGACTTGCGGAGGTCGGCGTTGTCGGCTTCCAGCGCGGTGACCCGGCCGGCGTCCTGCTTGAGGGTCGCCAGTTCGGCTTCCTCAATCTGGGTTGTAGTCATTGCTGACTCCTTCCTTTCGGTTACCCCAGCCGGGATCGGTGGGGAATTCTTGGACTCCTGTGCGGCGTCGTCGGCCGGGGGAGTGATGGGGGTGTAGGTCGTGACGCGGCGGACTTCGATGAGGTCGCCGCTCAGGGTGGCTGTCGTGTCGGTCATCGTGTAGGCCTGCTGCCAGGTGTGGGACTCGTCCTCGGATTCCTGGGTGAACCACACGTTCGCTTCGTCGTAGTCGAGGACCCACAGCCACACGCCGTCGGCGCCGTACGCTTCCTTCACGGCGGCGCTGAGGGCGTCGCGGGTGTCGTTCGCTGTGGCCTCGGCAATGCGGTGCACGGCGGCTTCGAGGACGTCGCTGATGCGCCCGCCCCTGCCCGCGACTGTCACGAAGTCCACCCGGTTCAGCGGGTTCGGGTGGAGCTTCTCGACGATGTGGCCCTTGCGTCCCTCGGCCTCACCGATGGTGACGTCGGCGCCGGCGCTGATCGAGGTGCCGATGTACTCGGCGAACTCGGTGATGGTCTCCCGATACTGGGACCCGAGGAGCGCTTCGGACTTGAGGCGACCCTTCACACCTGTCTTCGGGTCCGTCCAGTCGGGCTCCCACTCGGCGTCCTCGGTGAGCACAGCAGCGAGGGTGCGGAGCGAGCCCGCGGAGTTCTCGATGCGCTCGGAGGCGCCCATGTGGTCGATGTGCTGCTGCGTCCCGCGGGGGAACACGCGATCGGCGGCTGCCTGCTCCAGCATCTCCGCCGAGTAGTAGCCGGAGGACCCCCAGCCGGGAGTGATGAGCGTGATCTCGAGTCGACCGGTCTTCGTCGGGGCGAGGGTGCCCGCCTCGGTGATGAGTGTCGGCATTGACCGGCCTCCTATGCTGGTGGTGTGGGAATGGACGATGCGAATGATGGTGGTGGGCCGGGTGAGTGCCGCGGTCACGTCTTCGTGTTGCGGGGGATCAGCTTGGCCTCGAATGGCGCCCGCATGGAGTCCGTGTGCCGTTACTGCGGGACGTTTAGCTACACGGCGTCACGCCAGGACTGACGCCCGCAGGTCCCGGACCGGGGTGATGGTGACGCTGTCTCGCCACCCGTCGTTCTGCTGGACGCGGGAGAGGTCCGACCAGGACGCTGCGCCGGACTTGTAGAGCTCGAGGCGGCCGGGGCCCATGATCTGCAACTGCGTCTTGTCGGTGAGCGACCCGAACCATTCCTCGCTGGACTTTGTGAGCGACGGCGGCTCCTCGATGTCGAAGCCGAGTTCCCTCCACGTCTTCGTCACCGGGATCCGGTCGCACCGGCAGTTTTGGTGCCCGTTGGGGCCTTCGACGTCGGGCGGGTACTCGGTGCCGTGCTTGGACAGGCAGGCGATGCAGGTGCGGGCGGACAGTTGTGAGCCCCATGACCAGCCGGCCACGACGTCGGGGTTCGCGATGTCCGCGGCGCGGCCGCCACTTCGGTGGGCGTCGAGTGTTTCGGTCCTCGCTATGGTGAGTGCCCGGTTGAGCCCACCGTTGAAGTGCCCCTCTGTCTCCCGGATCATCCGCCGTGCGGTGACCCGGGGGTTGTCGCCGACGGCGACGCCGCGGACGAGGTTGCGGCGCATGGCCAGCTGAGCGTCCTCGGAGAGCGGCAGCGTGTCCTTGGTGATCTGCTGGGTGATCCTCGTGACGATCGCGTCCATGGCCGGGGTGGAGACCTGCGTGAACGTTGGCAGGACGGCCACCTGCCCCTCCGGTGGGAGCTGGGAGGCGATGGTGTCGATCTGCGACTGCGCGGCGGCCAGGGCGGCCCGTGCGACGTCGGCCTGCACCGTGACCTGCGTCAGTTCGGCGAGCTCATCCAACCGTTCCGCAGCGAGGCTGAGTGCCTTCCGGAGCCGGATGTTCCGTGCCACTTGCGATCCGGTGAGGCGCCCGTCCTTCGCCGACGCGAGTAGCTCGGTGAGAGCGGCGTCGAAGTCAGGTGCGAGGGTGTCCCATGCTTCGACCCACGCTTTCGTCAGGGCGAGGGTCTGCGCGTCCAGTGTCGCGTTCAGGTCGTCGCGCCGGTCCGCGAGGAGTGCGAGTGTGCGGGCGTTGATACTCATCGTCACCTTCCAGCACGTCGTACTCGTCTTCGACTAGGCGGCCGAGCTTCCCGAACTGCACCACCCTCACGACTTGCGCCACCCTTGAGCGACGAGCCGGTCGGCGATGTGCTCAGGGAACAGGCGGCCAAGCTCCGTCTTGAAGCCGCAGGTGCACCTGTCGTTTGGGCCCATCGGATCGAGGCGGTGATGCTGCCCAAGTTCCAACGTCAGCTCCCACGCGGGATCGTATGGTGGCCTCACCGCAGCCCCTCGCTTGGGTCTTGCCCGGCGCGGAAGCGGCGGGCCGCGTCGTCACCGGCAGTGACCAGCGGGTCGATGAGGTTGCCGTCGGCGTCGGTGACCCGGTCGATGATCTCGTCGGCTTCGTCCACATCGAGTGCGTGGAGGATGAGCTTGAGGATCTCGACCTTCGGGACCGTGCCGGTGCCGTCGGCGATCTCGATGGCCTTCATGATGATGTCCAGTGGGACTTCGTCGAGGGCGGGCCACGCGAACTCGATGGTGTTCTCGGCGTCACCGGCTGGTGTCGCGTACAGGCGGTCGCCGTCGCGAACCACGGTCCCTTTGAGGGGGCCCCGGGGAGCGATGATGGCCTGCTCGATCACGTAGTCGAGGGTGGCGCGGTCGGTCTGCTCGCACAATTCCTGCCGGCCCCGCATCTCGAGGCGCTTGACGAGGTCCATGGTGACCGCGGTCGCCCTGTTCCCTGCCTGACCCGGATCCGCGAGAAGGTCGATCACGCTGACGCCCAGGGCGGCGGCGACGAGGGCCGCAACAGGGCGCCCGGACTCAGAGTCGATGGTCGCCCCGGTCTTCGGGACCGCTTCGATCTTCGTGCCCTCAGAGCCCACCGCCCAGGACCCGGCGGGCGCACCCTGCCCCACCTGCACGGCCTGCCGCATCTTCTGCGACTCAAGGCCCTTCTTCGGCACCGCCTGGTAGGCGATCTTCGACAGGGACTTCACCAGCAGGACCCAGTCCTCGATGAACTCCTTGTACGCCCTCGCGTAGGGCAGTGCAGCGTAGGTGTCGCCGATGCCCCACAGCCAGCCTTCGAGGTCGTTGACCTTCTCGTGAAGGACGGGTGCGTCCCACCGGATCTCGACGTCGCCGAGCCGCTTGGGTTTGGTGAGGGGCTGGTAGGTGAGGGCCGGGTAGTAGGCCTTCTGCTCCCGCGTGAGCCCCGTTCCAAACGTGGCGGTCGGGGTGGTTTCCTGCCAGACACGCAGGTAGTACCACGCCTCCGTCTTATCCCCGGGGGCGGTGACGATCTCGGTGATCTCGTCGAAGGGCAGGTTCCGGACGCGGACGGTCCCGTCGAGGGGGTTGGTGAAGTGGGCGCGGAAGATGTTCCCATCCGTGCCCTGCGCCTTCGTCCTGCGCTCCCGGGCTTGGGCGCCGGTGAACGTGGCCTTCGTGTCCTCACGGTCGAGGAATGCCTGCACAACGGCGTTGACGCCCTCGTCCCGTGCGCTGATCTGCACGCCCTGCCCCCACACGTAGGCGTGGCGGATGCCGAGGCCGCGCTTGATGAGCGGGTTCGCGATCGCCATGAGCCGGCCATTCGTCGCGATGCGCTTTAGTCCCTCGCGGGAAAACTCGTTGACGAGGTCCGCGTTGATCTTCGCCCACCCGGAGTCCTCGGCCGCCATCTGCAGCTGCGCCATGGACTCCTCGAGGCGGTACAGGACGGTGTCCCACTGGCCGGCGGGGACTTCCACGACGTCGCCCGAGGTCTCGGCCACGGCGGCCTCTTGGAGGCCCAGGGCTTGCAGGAACTTACTCACGGGGCCTCCTCTGTTTGGGCGTGCGTGTCAGGGGTACAGGATCAGTACGGGCTGATGCCCGACCATTCCTCGAACTGTGGTTCCACCGGTTCGAACATGCCCGCTTCGAGGGGCATGAGCAGCAGCCGGTTGATGGCCTGCGACAGGGCGTCGATCGTGTCGTCGTGGGCGCTGTTCGGGAAGTTCTTCGCTTCCTCGATGAGCTCCTCCACGTTGGGGAGCAGCTCGGCCTGGGGGAGGATGACGTTGCCCGCCTCGGTCAGCGGTGAGATGGCCGAGGCGCGGGCGTACTTGGAGCCCTCGGGCTCGATGGGGATGAGCCCCATGACCGTCTTGCCGAGCACGTTCATCACGGCAGGCCCGTTGGCTTTGTCCTCGACGAACTTCGCGACCGCTTGCGGCCACTTCGCGCTCATGGCTTCGATGGCCTTGCAGGTGGCGGTGAAGTTTAGGCGTTCCCGCACCATGTCGAGCAGGAACGCTTGCATTCCGACGCGGAGCCACACCTGGCCGACGACGTAGTCGCTGCTCTTGGTGTCCTTGAAGGCGAGGTCCCACGACTGGACGAGCTCGGTGTCCTCGCGGCCCACGCCGGGGACGGTGCGGCGCCCGTCCGGGTGCTCAATCCACATCTTCTCGGAGTAACGGGCCCATTCCTGCGGGAAGACGCCGCCCGTGTCGGGGGAGGGCCTGCCTTGGTAGAGGCTGGCCCAGGTTCGGGCGCCGGCGGTGGCCCTGCGTTGCAGCCACTGCTTGAGGGTGCGGCCGCGGGCGGACACCATGAACTCGCCTGGCTTGCGCCCGAGGGGGTCCGTCTCGCCCTTCTCCGGCCGGTGATCGGCCTGCGCGGGAATGTTGAGGACCTTCCAGCCCGCCTCTTTGTCCTGCTCCAGCAGGCGGCCGGCGAGGTCGTCCTGGTGCCAGCGGGTGAGGATGACGATGACGGGGGCGCCGGGGGCGAGGCGAGCCGACGCGGCGTCGGTCCACCAGTCCCACACGTTGTTCCGGTACGTCTCGGAGTCTGCTTCTTTGCGGTCCTTGATGGGGTCGTCGATGATCAGCATGTCCGCTGGCCGGCCGGTCACACCGGCGCCGATGCCCACGCTGAGGACGCCGCCCTGGTGGCCGTCGAGGGTCCATTCGTGCACGGCACCGTTGTCGGAGGCGATTTTCAGGTCGATGTCGTCGCTGGTGGTGATTCGGTTGCGGATGACCCGCCCGTTCCTGTTCGCGAGGTTCTGCGCGTACGAGGCGGTGACGATGCGGAGATCCGGGTTCTGGGTGAGGCACCAAATGGGGAAGTCGTTCGCGACGCGGACGCTCTTGCCCTCCTGCGGCGCCATGCAGATGATGAGCCGCGAGTCCGGGGTGTTGAACGCTTCCACGAGGGCTGCGTCGATCAGGTCGAGCGCCGGCGTCTGCACCGTCTTCGGGTTTGTCGCCAACGCCATCGCGCCCGGGAACGCCCACTTCGGTTTCCGTGGCTCGAAATGCATTGCTGCACGCTCAAACAAGTCGGTGGTCACGCGAGTCATCCTTCCGAATCGGAGGCGAACCATTCTGCTCACTCGGCACGATCTGAGGGGATACGATTGCCCATGACCAGTCGGAAACCATCAGGCAGTCAGACCAAGCAACGATCCAAACCAGCGGTTGGCGCTTCTCCGCAGGTAGTCATTCGCGACTCCAAAACATCGTTAGTAGTGGCGATTGCCGCGTTCATGGTGTCGCTACTGGCTTGGGCGTGGCCCTTCTTTGGGTGGCCCTCCGCGGGAACATCCGCGGCTAGGGAGGAAGCAGCCGAAGGCTATTGGAAAGCACTCACTCGACAATCGGAGGGTGACGACGCTCGAATCAGTCAAAGCATTAGTATGGCGCTCACCTATGCGGCCCCTGATTCCCCTGCAGCATCATATGCACGGGTAGCGCAGAACGAGTGGCTTGCTTGGCAGATCGTGGAGGAGCTACCTGAGCCGGGGACCTTAGAAGACGTCGGCTCGGGTTTTCGCTTCTGTTCCACCGCTACTACCGATAGATGTCTTGAGGTTGATAACTTCCGCTTCGATCAGAACAACCAATTACAAGACTTCACCATCAATGATATTCCTGTCTCATCCGTCACAATGCTTCCACGCGAAACCGATTATGGCGGCGCTAACATCGACCTAATCTTCAACGGGGGAATGCTCTTCACATCCTCAGATCAAATTGAGTTTGCGGTTCAGATCTACAATCGTGGCCCGGACATCGAACTCGATATGACGAGGGCTACCTACAAAGACGCAAACGGAGAATTTCGCGACGTCATGCAATACACAGGAAATGAAACGATCACGACGAATCAGCGGATGAACCTATTCGTTCGGACGCGAGGGCCCGCTGGAGGGTCTTTTGGAGTACCGTCCGGCACGGGGGCCGGTGAGGCCTGGCATTGGGTCCCAATCCGATGATGTGATTGCGGGTATAGCTCATTGAAGCCAGTTCTCGCACTATGAGAAGAGTATGGGGACACGTACCGCCTGTCAAGCGTTTAAGCGTGCCCTGTTGGTAGTGGCGGTGCGGACGCTTTCGAGGATGCCGGCGGCTGTGTACCTGTGTTCTCGGGTGGCGACGTCGCAGGTGCCGTACAGCTTCCCGCGCTGCGCCCACTTTTTGACGGTCTCGTAGCTGGTGGTGATTTGCTGTGACGCCCGGAGCGCGGAGACGATGAGGCGGAGGGACCCTTCGGCGTGCCATGCCTGGCTGATTGCCCACTGCTGCCGCTCGGCGACGTTCCAGACTGCGCCGCATTCCCGGCAGCGGCCGGTGTGTCCGCCGACCACGGCGGTGACTGCGCCGGGACAATCCCCGAAGCCGCAGACGCCGAGGCTGAGGATTTCGAGGGCCCTGTCGGTGGTCCGCCGGCACTCAGCAAGGGACTCGGCGAGTTCTTGTGCGAGGTCGCCCGCCCAGTCCTCTTTCACGATGAGGCGCAGGTGGTCGGAAAGGAACTTCGCGGCGCCTGCTGCCGGACGCTGCCGGTAGTCGAGGGCGAGGGATCCGGCCCAACCGTTGAGGAGGGACGCCAAGGTCTCGCCCTTGTCGAGGGCGTCGAGATTGATGCACGGCCTCGAGCCTGTCGACCCACCACCGATCGCCGAGCTGGTGGCGTCCTGTCGGCGGATGGTGACCTGCAGGTTCGCCCACACCTCCCGCACGGCAGCGAGATCACGAGCGAGCTGGCTGGTGTGGGTGGCGCAGAGGGTGAACCCGTCGTGCAGGGCGACGTCGCACCGGCCGTCACCGCAGAGGGTCGCCGCGGCTACCGGGGTCAGCGTTTCAGTCATCGGCGTGCCGCTCACCCAGCTTGAACAGCTGGTAGTTCATCGCCTTGCCTTCGATCACGCGCTGCAGGTCTTCGCGGTACAGGGCATGCCAGCGGGCTTGCGCGGTCCAGTTGAGGATGCAGGCGCATGCGAGGGCCACCCAGAGGCTGAGGATCACCCAGTCGAACGTGCTCACCGTTCGCCTCGGAGCCATACGCTGGCCCCGTCGGCGCCATGGAGGGTGTCGATTGGCATGAGGTTCGCGGCGACGGTGAGGATGCCTCGGACTTCTTCGCGGTACTCGGCGCGGCCAACCTGCTCGGGTACGTCAGCCCAGGGGGTGGAGCCGGGGAGTGCTTCCCATGCCCGCCGGCAGAGCTCCTCGAACGTGTCCGGCCCCATGGACTGGTCCGGGCGGGGAGTGTTGAGCCGCTCGAGGAGTGCCTCGTACTTCGGGGCCGCCACGTTCGCGGTGGCGACTCTTTCCCCTGGCTGCAGTGTGGTTTGTCCCATGCCCTAATTCTACCCTTGCCGGTGGTTATTCTGCCGCTTATCGGGGGTTTTCTACGGCGCTAGTTCGCCCAATGATCGGAGTGCGGTCGGCACCACGGTGGGCACGAGTTCCCACTGTTCCGATGACAGGTTGAGGGCGTCGAGGATGGACCGGATGGCCTGCGCCACGAGGTCGCCCTGCTGCTCGGCCAACCTGACCCGGCGTTCCTCGATGCCGGCCTTCAGCGCGGCGGTGGTGACAGCCACGAGGTGCTTCCGTTCCCCGAGGTACAGCTGGTACCAGGCGTTGAACTCGGCCCGCTCCATCGTCGTGTCGACGGGGCCCTGCGGTCCGATGCCCTGCTGCGTCTCCACTTGACCCCACACGAGCTGGTCGGGCTCGAGCTCCCGCACCTTCCCCTGCAACCACAGCACCGTCCCGTACGTCCGGCTGATCTCGTCGAGAAGGGCTTTCGCGGGGTCGATGTCCTGGGGGAGCCCAAGGGTGACGATCGCCTTTTCCATGGTGTCCTTCGCCTCCTGCTCCGCTACTCGCTTCGCGGCCGCCTTCTGCGCCTGCGGGGACTTGCCACCATGCCTGGCGCACCGCTTCTGCCCCTTCATCGGCGGGGCGCCGCACGACTCGCCGTCACGCTTCTTCGCTCCACACTCAGTTTTCATTCTCACTCCGTAAGGTAAAGGGATGGGGAACAGTGTCTTCACAGAGGAATGGATTTGGGCTGCAGCGGCCGCTCTTGTGGCTCTCGCTGGTTCCATTGGGGCTCTGACATCGTGGGCTGTAGCCGTTTACTTCAGACATAGAAATCGACCGGATCCTGAGTGGATCTTTCACATGACCGCGACCGCCTCGGAAAATTCTAGGTACGGGCTGCCGGACAGCGCGATTGTGAGCGGCAGAATAGCAAATGCCGGTGATGGTCTCGCCTTCAACTGCCATCTTGTGGGCGCTAGTTGCGAGGTCGAAATCGGGCGCCAGGACTCTGACGTTCACAACCGAGTCGGGCTGATGCGGTCCGGCGATAGCGCGCAGTTTTCGGCGTCCTGTGACCTCGAGGATTGGGACCGTGCAGTGATCGAACTGGTCTGGACTGAACCGCCCACGCGGTTGAACCGCACCAAGAATCTTTCCCTGCAGGTTGCTGAGCACTGCGAACGGCCAACAGTGCGTGTGTTCAACACGAGAACCGGTCATTACGACGAGAGGACAATCTGACGCTCGGCTGCGCTGGCGCACTGTTCTTTCCAGTGGTCACGGGGACGCAAATCGTCGCCGCTTATCTTCTTCGCACCACGCTCAGCCATTTCGTTACCGCCCTAAGTTACTTATATTGCCAGCGATCACCGCGAGCATCTTGTGAAGGTTCTTCTCGGGCTTGGTGAGATCCGTCGGAACCTCGTGTCCGCTGGCCCCAACTGGGGTCATCGCGTACACCCCGATGTTGATGGGAAACGTGTCCTCATAGTGCCCATCCGGTCCGTCGTACGAGACTTGGATGTCCGCGACAGGAGGAAGCCCCATGTCCCCTTCGCCATCGGACCAATTACGATCATCTCCGCTGAAGTGCCAATACGTCCTGATGCGGCCTTGGGGTGGCAGTACGTGTTCGATGTCGAAGAGCTTGCCTATGGCGACGGCGAGTCGATCAGGCTCGGATGGGAATTGAGGGCAGGCAATCGTCAGGTTGCGGGCAGTCGACTGGCCCGTGTTTTGTATGACCAGATCGTAAATCGACGACCCAGCGATGCTCGGCACGACTTGGGCGAAGACGTACGGGCGAGTTTGGTCGATGCTGTTTTGTCTGGTCTGGTTCAGCGTCTTCACTGCTGTCCAACCAGCCCATCCCGCCAACACCACAAGTGCGAGCGTCAGGAGTGCTGTGGCGACGTCACCGATAGTTGACCACAGGTCGAGGTATTCGAGTGGTGGGACTGAGCAGGACAACTCATCATTCTTCACAGCATTTGGAGCAAGCTCGCACGTCAACGTATCTCTGGGGATCCTTGCCATCTACACCTTCTATTGTCGAACGCTTCAGTTAATTCTGCGGTACCTGAACGGTTACCTAAGCATCGGGTTCGCGTCCTGTTGAGCCAGGGAAAAATATGCGAAAAAGATCCAATTCACTGTCGACGGTGACTTCATTACCCTCGCCGTCGATGGCGGTGCACCTGACGAAGGAGAATTTCCGATCGGCGCGTCGCTTCAACGCGAAACCGCCCATCGGGGGAGCAGTGAAGTGACAATTCAAGAAGAGAACACTAGTGGGCTTCGTAGGGCTAATCTGAATGACACCACCACTGAACTCGCTCGATTCGAAAGAGAACTTGCGATTCGCACCGGGGCGAGTTGAGGACACCACCACGGTGCCGCCGGTGAACTTGCATTTCACAAAAGCGGTGACCGGGTTTTCTGATGTGGATACTATGTTGAGGCGGCCACCCTGCACGCTAATTCTCTCCAGCGTGTTCACGCTATCGTTCTCTAGCGAGTCGGGCAGGTAGTCGGATAAGCGAACCGAGCCGGCTAATAAAGTCACGCCCGAAGCGCCCACCGGCCCCTCATTTCGGGGCGATGCCACGATGTCCCCTCCATCGATCACCCAATTACGCAGACCGGTCTTGCTTATACATCGGGTAGCATCGAAGCTGAGTTCGCCCCATGATAGTTGCCCTGCTGCGATCTGCATGTGACGCTCGACGATGCTTTGAGCGGTTCTTAGGAATTCAGTGGCGGCGGCGGACGCCTCAGATCGCGATAGCCTCATCGTAGACAGTAGTAGCCCGAGGCACGCGCTGGCTTCGCGGTCATCCCCAGCCTGCCTCCAAGAAATGATGAGGCTTTCCAAAGCGTGGAGTGCTGTGATGCGGTTGAAATCCGTCGCACTATTCAAAAGTGTGGCGATGTCAAGGTAGCGCTTTCGTAACGTGTCCAAGCTTTCAATCCTGAGGCGCTCCTCGGCTAAGGATTGTGCTTCTACGGCCAAGCGCTGCGTTTTCGCGGTGTAGTTCAGAGTCCTCTCTGAGGTCTGCTGACGCCGATAGGAGAAGAACAGGGTGACGCCAACGCCGAGAGCCGCCGCAGCGGTAACGCCATTGCGGATGACTCCAAACGTCTCGTCAGGAGTCATTCGTCGTTCCGCGGTCCACGGCATGGCGTCGCCCGTTTCGTATGCCGCGGCGACCCAGACTAGGCCTAGGACGACGAGCACGGAGAACGCAAAGCCCCAGAAAAATATGTAGGACAGATGGATCGGTTCTTGTTCATCATTCGCTGCCTCTGCTCTCGCCTTCCGGCGGGCAGCGAGGATGGTGAAGTCAGAAGTTGTGTACCCCATCCGCTGAGCATATTCGGTCGGCAGTAGCTCCATCGTCCAATGATGGTGGTGTGCGCAGTTGGCGGCGATGAGGTGGGCGGCGGCCCGCGGCGTCGGCGCCACGGGCTCACCCTCCCCAGGGAAGCCGCACCCTTCGATGAACGGGCGTGGCTGATCTTGTGAGGGGGCCACGAATCGTCCCCACTTCGAGTATTGGTTGCGGTCCAACCATGAAAGAGTCCTAGTTGACGAATAGAGCCCGAGAGTACGAAGAGGTGATCGCGAATGGGGAGTAGCGGCTGGGAGGCGCTTTGGTCGGGTCTCCTTGGGGGCATACCCGGAGCAATTCTCGCGGCGCTTGTAGCCGTATACGTCTTGAATCGCTCGAATAGACAACAGCGACATCTAGCGGCTGATGCCGTCGAAGCGCAGCGGCAACGGGATGAGATTCTTCGAGCGGACCAGGAATCTGCCTTGAGGACACAGTTGCAGGAGCAAAGACGGGAGGCAAGCAAGGCCCGGGAGTACGCTGCTGCCGCAGACTTTGCTGCCGCAGTGGAGCACATGATTCACAATGAGCTTGCGGGGGATACCCGAGTTCCTGTGTTCGAGCAGTTGCAGTCTGCTCGGATCCGTTGGGGCTTCGAAGTTGAAGATCGCAACTTCATGGAGGAGCTCAAAAC
Source organism: Arthrobacter burdickii (assembly GCF_030433645.1). Classification (NCBI taxonomy): domain Bacteria; kingdom Bacillati; phylum Actinomycetota; class Actinomycetes; order Micrococcales; family Micrococcaceae; genus Arthrobacter; species Arthrobacter burdickii. The sequence goes on along the minus strand of NZ_JAROCG010000001.1, from coordinate 2,916,299 downwards.
CTGGCCCTATCTCCTTCAGGTCGCACACCTCAAGAGCGTCAAGGAGGATGCGTCGGCGGAGGACCAGCACCATTGGGATGAGCTGGCGCGCATAGCGCGAGCGGCTTGTGCGACCTACCCGAAAAACCCGCAGATTGGTGCGGCCCTTACGAGACGCATGAAAGCGGCCCGAAACGCTTTTGATCCGGAATGGTATCAAGAGGTAGAGGAGGAGTAGATCAAACCGACCATGCGTCATGGCGATGTCCTCGAGTCTTGCCGCGGCCGACAGCGCGGTGCGGAGTTTCTTGTGTCCCTCTAACAATCTACCTTTCACCAGGCGGTACTTCTACTACCGGTGGGGGTAGTTCTACGCAAGGGCGCGCCGGGCTGTTTCGGTGTCGCGGGGCCGCCACACGTATGCTTCGGCGCCGGCCGCCTCGAAGTTCTGCATCCACTCAACCTGCTCGGATGCGATCCGACCCGTCTCGGTCTTCAGCTCGATGACGACGAGCCGCGGGCCGCGCACGGCGAGCAGGTCAGGAAAGCCGGGCCGGATTTTCTGCACCCTGCCGTTCGCCGGGCGGTTGTCCGGGGCGTGGAACCAGCGCCAACCGTACGCCGTGAGGATTCCTTCGACCTGCCGCTGCAGCTGCCGTTCGGTGACCAGGCGCAGCAACTTGTCCCGGTCTGTCAGGCGGGAGATCACGCGCTCCACCTGGTGGTCGTAGCTTCCACGCCTACCGGGAGTGCTGGCAGGCGCTCAGAAGCCCTAGGAACGACCGAGACGCCCGAATACCCATGCGGGGCGCTCTGATCGCTCCTGAGCCCCGCCACCGGCCACCCAGCCGCCAACGAACGCTCATGCTCCCACACCCCAAACACCCGATCCTCATACGCCCGAGCATCAGTTAGTTCCAGCTTCGTCACCTGCACCCGCCGCTCCACCAAAAGCCGGTCCTCCTCAGGAGCCCCAGCCAACGCCGAACGCTCACGCGACAACCGGACCACCAGGGCGTCCGTGATGGCCTTCGCCTCGACGAAACGAGCCTCTGCCACATCCACCTCGGTGGGTCGGTGCCCGGGACTGTCGTATAAACGGTGTGTGGGTCCGGCATTTCATTAGTGGTTGGTTTTCTCGAATCGGCCCGCGAAGGTGATCGCGAACGCGTTGAGTGCGGGTTTCCACCTGATCACCCAGCGTGCTCTGCCGCCGCCGGTCGGGTCAAGGGACCTGGTGACGAGGTAGAGACACTTCAGGGCTGCGGCCTCGTTCGGGAAATGACCCCTGGCCCGCACCGCTCGGCGGTAGCGCGCGTTGATCGACTCGATCGCGTTCGTCGTGCAGATCACCCGACGAATCTCCACGTCGTACTCAAGGAAGGGTACGAACTCCGCCCAAGAGCTTTCCCAGAGCTTCACGATCGCCGGATACCGTGAGCCCCACTCGGCGGCGAACTCCGTGAACCGGTCCTTTGCCGCAGCCTCACTCGGGGCCGTATAGACGGGTTTGAGGGCTTTGACGATGCCGTCACGGTGTTGGCGGCCGGCGTAACGGAAGCTGTTGCGGATCAGGTGCACGACGCACTGCTGCACCACGGTCCGCTCCCAGGTGGTCGTGATCGCTTCCGGCAGGCCCTTGAGACCGTCACAGACGGCGATGAGCACATCGGTGACGCCACGGTTCTTCAGCTCGGAGAAGACCTGCAGCCAGAACCTCGCGCCTTCACCTCCGTCGCCGGCCCAGATGCCCAGGATCTCGCGTTCCCCGTTTGTGGTGACGCCCATGACCACATAGAACGGAGTGTTCCGCACTTGTCCATCGCGGACTTTTACGACGATCGCGTCGACGAAGAGCACCGGGTAGAGCGGATCCAGGGGACGGGAGGACCACTCGGACAGCTCCCCGGCGACTTTCTCCGTGATTCGGCTGATGGTGTCCTTGGAGACCTTCGCCCCGTAGACCTCCTCGAAGTGCGCCGCGATTTCCCCGGTGGTCAGCCCGCGGGCGGAGAGGGAGAGCACAATCTGATCGATCCCGTCCAAGCGCCGTTTCCGCTTGGGCACGATCACCGGTTCGAACGACCCGTCGCGATCCCGGGGCACCTCGATCTCGACTGGGCCGATCTCGGTCAACACGGTCTTCGACCTCGTGCCGTTGCGCATATTCGCTGCGATCGGCATCCCGCCGTGCTCGTGCCCGAGGTGCTCCGTCAACTCGGCGTCCAACGCCGTCTCGAGGACGTTCTTCGTGAGTTGGTTCAACAGCCCACCAGGGCCGACCAAGCTCACGCCTTGCTCCTTCGCTTGGGCAAGCAGGCGTTCGGCAAGGTCCTTTTGATCGATGAATTCTCCCGTCACAGGATCGATCATCGTCTCTGATACTTCGGTCGTGAAGTCGTTCACGGCCATCTCCTTCCGGATCAGGCCGGCCCCTCACACACCGTTTTTCTTACAGTCCCCGGTGCCCAGCGTGGGTGGTCGCCCTACGGGAGGGTCCGCTGATCGTGGTCATTGGGTGGCCTCCGTCGTCAGGTCGTGGATCTCCGTAATGCGGTGCGCTGCGGCGGTCGGGATGGAGCAGAGGCGGAGTGTGCCTCTCGGGTTGAAGTGCTCTTTCCGCTGGCTCCACGCTTCTCGGATCTCCTCGAGTTTGGTGGTCGGGTCTTCACTCATGGTGTGTCTCCTGGGTTCCAGTGTTTGCCTTGGTGGGTGGGTGGTCTGTCTCCGACGAGGATGTCGGCTTTGCAGCAGTGGCAGGTGTGTGCGGGTTCGGTGGGGTGGTCTTCGCAGGGTGGGCCGGGTGGTGGTGCTTCGCGTGGTTGGTCTGGTCGTTCCCAGTGCCGGCCGTCGAGGAAGATGATCGCCGGGGTGTTCTTGGTGGGGTCGTTCGCTACTCGGATGGCGGCTTCTGCGAGGGCGGGGAAGCTGGGGATCGTGGCGAGGTTCTTCCCGACCAGGGACACGATGGCTTCGATTGACCAGCGGGGCCGGATCTCGTGCAGCAACTTGGCGAGGATGACGGCCTGTTCGCGGGTCACGGGATGAGGATTTTCAGCAGGCAAGTGTCTTCTCCCTCGCGCCTAATGTCCCGAACGATTGCTTGCTTGTCTTGGACTTCATCTTGAAAACCCATCCATGCTGGGAGGTGAGTTAAGTACTTGGTATTGGTCTTGGTATTGGGGAAGCGTTAGTAACGGCGTCTGTCACGCGTTACGTCACGCGTTACCCGTCGGGCTTGTCACGTCTCTTGTCGCGCCACGCCTTCTGTCGTGCGCGGGCCTTCGCCCGGTCCTCCTCGACCTGTTCCTTCGTGCGCTGGTACTCCGTCCAGGACAGGAACTGCCAGTCCGTACCGGCGGGCTCCCAGAACCTCGCGGTGACCAGTTGCTGCGCGAGGCGGTGGCCGCGGGGCCACGAGTCCACATACCAGCCAGGCACCAACCCCTCGGTCAGGTAGTCAGAGCAGTAGGTTCCTGCCATCAACCACAGCCCCATCGCCTCGAGGCCTGCCTGCCTTGGCTTCGGGTGGGAGTGCATCTTGTCGTCCGCGTTGAACCATGCCATGGGTGCTACCTCCGTTTAGAGTGAGGGGATGCTTTGGGGTATTGATACAAATTCGTGGGCACAGCTGTGGAGCGGAGTCATCGGTTCATTCATCGCGGCTATAGTCGGCGGACTCGTCGCGCTCCTGGTTGTTCGACTCACGAATAGCCACCAGAGCAAGATCGCTGCGGTCGGCCGGGAGCGTGCTGCCGCCGCTGACCTACTTGCGGCAACCAACGGCATCCTCAAGATGTATGACGAGGGCAAGCACAAGGTCCGCGAACTTGTGGTGGAGGCACAGGCGGCCGCTTTCCGATGGGCTATGGACACCACTCACAAAGGCCTTGCAGAAGAAATAAGGAGGTGGCCTCACCACGTCGGCTTCCTCGGCCTAGATCTCGTGAAAGCGCATGCACGCCAGGATGAGCACGAGATTGAAGATGCTTTCGATCGGCTGAGCTTGAATGTGGTCGTATTGAGGAGCATGGCGATCGAGTGGTCGGGAGCTCGAGGAAAGCATCGCGATCGACTAGTCGCGGAACTATTAGAAGAACGACTTGCCTCAACCACCGATAGGGAAGAGCGCGACGGCGGCTGAGTAGCAGTTCGACCGCTCGATGTGTTGGAGCGGCAGTGCCGATAGGCTTCACGACATGGCCAATGAGTGGGGAATACCTGTCGGCTGGACGGGCACGCGTAAAGAGATTGCTGCCATGTACGGCGGCACGAGGTTCGGTGGGATGGAGACGCCAAGCACCTCGCCGAATGTATTGCTGTTCTCGGATCCGAAGGTGGGCCGCGAGAACGGTTACGAGTTTGACGGCTGGTCCGCCGACGGCGAGGTGTTTTCGTACACCGGCATGGATCGTGTCGGGCCGCAGAAGATGCACAAGGGCAACCTCGCGCTGCGTGACCATAAGCTGAACGGCAAAGCCGTCCGCCTCTTTGGAGTGAGCGGAAAGGCCGCCGTCGGAAACGGGCAGGACCGCATCTACTTGGGCGAGTTTGCGATCGACGACGACTACCCTTACTCCACAGAGGATGCCCCCGGCGTAGACGGGGTCTTGCGAACGGTCTTCGTGTTCCACCTGCGCCCAGTCGGGGAGATCCTCCGACGCGAAGAGGATCTGAGCTCGAAGGCTGCAGCCCCGACGGACTCCGGCAGCGCAAGCCAGGTACCGCTCGAAAACCACGCCGTTGAAGAGTTTGAGCGCGCCGGCACTGAAGCGGGTACCGGCAAGAAACGCGAACAGGACCTTGTCAACGTCTTCCAGACGATCCTGGAGAGCAGGGGCCACAAGCTCGACCGATTCAAGGTCTACCCAAAGGGCAGCACCATGCCGCTCTTCACCGACATCCATGACGCAACCGAAGGAATCCTCTACGAAGCCAAGGCCGACGCGACCCGGAACAGTGTGCGCGCCGGGCTTGGCCAACTGCTCGACTACCGGCGATACGTAGACGGTCGACCCTGCCGGCTGCTGCTCCCCGCCGCACCCAACGGCGACCTGCTCGAGCTTCTCGCCGAGCACGACATCGCAGCCGTGTGGCGCGTAGGGGATACTAGCTCCTTCCAGTTGCACGAGTCCGGGTCGACGCGGGCTTTCTGATCGTCGCCGTTCCTGATTCGAAGTAGGCATCAGTCATCAGCCCCCGACCGGCAAGAGAATGGGCTGCAGCCAGCCAGAGAGCTGTCATCCTCGAGGGACTCCTCGAACTCGGCGGCCGCAATGGCGTGCAGGAGGTTTCCCTGCCTGCTGGCCCACTCGTGGTAGCTGACACGGTCAATGGGGGCATCAGAGAGCGCCATGCGAGACCGGTGGAGAAATGCCTGCCCGAGCAGTGGCTGGCCCTGAGCGTTTGCTTTCGCTGAGCCGGCTCTGATCGAGGCGTCGAAGTCAACAGCGTCCTGCCATTCCACTGGGTTGTTGTCCCGGAGGTCCCGCCATTGGCGGTTCGTGTGGAATGGGCACCCGATGCACGCCGACTTTGGTGTCGAGCCGAAGCCCTGCGAGGTCAGGAGGATGATGCACTGCTCCCGGCTCATGCCCAGCTCGAGCAGTGGATACCGGTTCCTCGAGTAGGAGACGTCCCCTGTCTTGAGGTTTCCGTCCTGATCGAGCGCCCGGTCCCGCTCATCGGTGCTTATGCCGATCCACTGGTCGACAGAGCGTCCTCTGGATACGCGCCCTGGCTTGCCGTCCTCGCGTGGTTCGGCACCAAGGATCCGCCGTACCTGCTCCTTGATCGGCTTGAGCTTGTACTCGCTGGTGCACTGGCGCCTGGTCATGCCGTCCCCACCATCCCTGTTCTTGATGTAGAGCGGCATGGACGCGAATCGGTGGGCTGGGTCGAGAGCATCGTTCCGGATGTTCCCGGAGGAGACCCGATAGATCGGGATGCCGGCGGGCCGCGCAATCTCCTCCTCAATCCGGTTGAGATGCGCGTACACGGAGGCTGGTTCCCACCCGGTGTCCGAAAAGATGGCGCCATCGAGCTTAGGCAGGCGCCCCATCGCGGACAGGAGAAGTAGGGCGGTCGACTGAACGCCGGCGCCCAGCGAGAGGATCTGAGGGCTCAATCTGAGCACCTGCATTCGCCGGTAGATCGGATGGGGGATCCGCAGGAGGTGCAGATCTCGGGTGCGGGGGTGGTGGTGTTCATGGTGCTTCCTCTGCTGGTGGTAGTGCTGCCGCCCGATGGGGGTATCTGACGGCAGCACGAAGGGAGGTGGGTCAGAATGCGGGTTCGTTGCTTGCTGGTGCGCCCCAAGCGTCGGCTGCAGGCTGCTGCCCCCAGCTGCCTGAGGTGCCTCCGCCGTTCCCGCCGGCGGCTCGCTGGGTGCGGGTGATCTTCGCGCTCGCGGACTTCAGGCTGGGACCGATCTCGTCTACCTCAAGTTCCATCACGGTGCGCTTCTCGCCTTCCTTGGTGTCATAGGACCGGGACTTGAGGCGCCCCTGGGCGATGACCCGTGTGCCCTTGGTGAGGGACTCGGCGACGTTCTCCGCAGCCTCACGCCAAACGGACGTCCGGAGGAACAATGTGTCGCCGTCCTTCCAGTCGTTGGTTTGCCGGTCGAAGGTCCGCGGCGTGGACGCGATCGTGAAGTTCGCTACTGCGGAGCCGGACGGGGTGAAGCACAGCTCGGGATCGTTGGTCAGGTTCCCGATGATCGTGATGACCGTCTCGCCTGCCATCAGTTGGTACCTGCCAGCCATGCGGCGTCAGCCTCGGCGTCGACGGCCGCGGGTTCGGTGACCACGCCGTCCGCATCGACAACATCCTCTGCTGCCTGGTTCTTCTCGGCCGCTTCGGCGAGGAGTTCCTCGGTGAGCTGCTTTGCTTCGCCGACGGTGAGGTCCCTCGACCCGCTGATCTCGCGGCCGACCCACGCCGACACGACTCCGAGCATCTCGTCCTTCGTCGTGTGGCCGAGGGCCTTGAGGGCGTTGCCGAGGTCTGTCTGCTGCTTGCGGGAGCAGAGCGGCTCGGCCGTCGGTTCGGCAGGCTCGGGCGGCGCCGCTTCGGCTGCCGCTGCCGCGAGGCGTGCAGAGGCGGAGAGCGGCTGCTCCTTCGCTGGCGCCTGCTGCCGCTCGCCCATGTCCTCGAGCTCGACCTCCTCGACGGAGTAAGCAGCGACGCCGGTGAGGACGTCGGGCGCGATGACCCTGCATGCTTCGGCGAGGGCCTTCGCCGTGAGCATCTCGATCGGGTTGGTCCGGTACTTCTCGTTGGTCATGTACTTTGCCTGCGTGGCCCGGGCGATGTCCCAGGTGAACTCCTGCCAGTCCCTGGTCCCCTTGCGGCGGGCCTTGACGGTGACCGAATCGTTGGTGGCCGCGGTCCGGATTACTTCGTGGCCTTCGCGGAGTATGAGGGCGGCCATGGTGCGGGCGTAGAGGGCGGGCTTGCCGTGGACGACGAAGATGTTCGCGAGGGCGTTCATCGGGTCGAGGCCGAGGGACTTGCCTGCGAGGATCGCGGCGGCCGCGGCTTCGGGCTTGCCCTTGAATGCGGCGGGCACGAAGTCGGTCTGGCAGAGCGCGGTGCCGAGCTGGTGGGCTGCGGTGAGTTCCATGGCCCACTCGGCGAGCTGGATGGTGCCGGCGCCGGGTGTACCGAGGACGTTGGCGGGGGAGAGGTCGAGCGCCGCGGTATTGCGGTTCGCTACTTCGGTCATGGTCGGTTTCCTATGCTTCTCGGGTTGCCCAGGTGGGCAGGCTGATGGGGTCGGCTTGTGGATAACCGGGCCACGTGTTGGTGGCGCGGCAGTGGTTGTAGGTGTTGATGGCGCGGGCGTTGGCTGCCCGGCCGAGGTCGATCGCTTCGGCGTCGAGTTCGACGACGGAAACGAGGTAGGGGGGCGCCTTCTCGACGAGGATGAACAGGAAGTCTGGGCGGACTCCGGTGACCTGGTGGACGCCGTCCCGGTAGTGGGGGTCCTGCTGGAAATACCCGAGGTCGAAGGCGGTCTTCCCGAACTTCCTTGGATCCGCGTTCACGGTGGACTTCAGGTCGCTGACGATGGGGCCGATCGGGGATTCGAGGTCGAGCTTGTCCGGCCGGCACCGCAGCGCAGCCCCGGACTCGTGCTGCCAGAAGAGGGACTGCTCGGCTTTCCCTCCGGTGAGGGCGAGGCGGGCGACGGGGTGACCTGCGACACTGTCCCGCATCGCGAGGACCACCTGGTAGTCCTTCTCGAGCAGTGGGACCATGCCCTTCGCGTATGCGGCGTCCCTCTCCTCGCGGGCGGCCTTCGTCTTCCAGTCGGGGAAGTCGAGGCGCTGGATCTTCGAGTGGTCATCCTCGAGGACGAGGGAGTGGGTGGCAGTGCCGACGTCGAAGATGGCCTTGTGCTCCGGGTTGTCCATGCGGTGCCGGTAGTGCGCCGGTGTCTGCATGGCGAGGATCTTCAGCCCCGTCGCGGACAGGCTGTCGTGCGAGTGGTACGCCTCGTTCGACAGACCATCGATCAGGCCTGTCTCGGCGATCGTCGCGGTCATGCCGCCACCGTCTCTTCTGCCTCGAGCGCGAGAAAGTAATCGGACAGCTTGGCCTTGGTCCAGATGGTCGTGTCCACTTCCTTCAGCTCGCCGTCCTCGGTGAAGTTGGTGCTGCCGAACGCTGTTACATCGTGCTTGAGGGGCACCGTCGTGTAGGCGTACCAGCGACCGCCGAGCTTGCGGGCGATCATCGGGCCGACATAGCCGAGGCCCCAGACGCGATCCGGCAGCCCGGGTGCGGCGGCGTACCTGACCTGAAGCTCGGCCAGGCGCTTCTCAGCTGCCTTGCCCTCCTTGGTGCGGAGCGCCGGGACGCAGAAGTCCTCGTTCTCGCGGGTGCGGCGCCAGCCCTTTAGGGGCGGGATGGCGAGGTTCTTGTCCTCATAGCCCGTGATGAAGCGGTGGCCCACGCGCTGGATGCCGACTGCCTCCTCCTTGCCGATCTCCGCGAACCACGCCTTGATCTTGGCGTTGTACTCGGCGATCAGCCTCTCGGCTTCGGCTTCCCATGCGTCGAGGCGGTCGGTTTGGTCGGTCGTGTAGAGGGCGGTGGGGGTCTTGTTCACGGGAGGTCCTTCGGGGTGGTGACTTCCCAGCGTTCGGCTGGGGTCGGGTCTTGAAAGCAGGGGCGGCGGTCGTCGCGGCCGCACTCGTACGATTCGGCGTCGTTGCCGCAGTGCCGGCAGACGTTCACATCGAGTCCAAGATGACGAAGACGCACACGAGGAACGCGAGGCCCGACATGAGGCAGGCGAACGAGTCCATGTACTGGCGGGCAGTGACGGACATACGGCGGCTCATGCCGGGATCCCAAACGTGAGGTTCTGGATCGCCACAGTGAGGTTCTGCCGCTCGCAGTCGAGCCATCCATCCCGGCCCTCCTCCGTGTTCGGGCGCCCATACATGTCGACCAGGCAGTTCCCGGCCTGCAGTCGGCTGATCGCGGCGCAGGCCTCCATGGCGTGGATGACTTCGTACCGGTTCACGTCCCGATGCAGTGCCTGGCTGACGGCGTGCACCTGCGGCCGGTAGTTCTCGTCGCCGTCCCGCTCGGTCGCTTCGTCCCACAGCTTCGGGAGGAGGCCCGTGAGGATCGCGACTGCTTCGGCGCGGGTAGGATCGGTGGTGGATGCTGTGCCCTGAGAAGTGCTGGATCCGTGGAGAGTCGCAGCCTGGCCGCTGCGGCTCTCTGTTGTTGGGGCGGTCATGCTGCTGCCACCTTCGCGGCGCCGAGGACGTCCTGGTGGTTCCGCCGGCGGGTGAACTCGGAGACGTTCGTGTCCGAGGCCTTGATGTTCAGGTCTGCGACGTCGAGGCGCTTGCTGGTCGCGTCGTCGGCGACGAGCCCGAGCTTCTCCGCCCAACCTTCGAGGGCTTTCCATACGTGGTCCATGTGGTTCTCCTAGCTGGCGTTGGCGAGTAGTGCGCGGAGGCGCTTGTTGCGCTCGCGAGGGGTTTCCGTCTGCTGTGGGGCTTTGTGCTCGGTCAGCTCGACGATCTGCTGGTAGTGGCTTTCGGTGAAGCGGATGGTGCGGGGCCCGAGCTTCAAGCACGGCCACTCACCGGAGTGACCCTTTGCCTTCACCATCGAGGCGGAGACATGGAGCTTCTCCGCGAGGACCGCCGGCGTGTAGTGGTCCTGAATCACGGCTTCTTTTTCCACAGGGCGCAGAGGCCGCGTGCCCTGTTGGGTCGCTCGGACCGGTGGTAGTCGTGAAGCTCGATCAGGCCTTTGGCTTTCGCGGAGGTGAACAGGGCGCCCCACTGGTTGTGGTGTGGGGGAGCGGGGAGTCCGCGCTGCGACAGCGTGTATGCGTCGAACGGGCGGCCCTCGGAGGCGACACGCTCAATGAGTTCGAGGCCCTGCTGACGCCAAGTCTTTTCCTCGAGCACTGCTGCCTGGCTCATGCCGCCACCACCTGACGGTTTGACGCCTGCCGGGGGCCGTTCTGCCGCGTAGCAGTGGGTTCGATGGGGTCGAAAAGGACAGTCACGTCGACGCCGAGTACCTCCGCGATGCGCTCGGCGGTCTCCGGGGTGCAGGTGCGGTTGCGGCCGCTGGTCAGCTGATAGATCAGGGAGTGGCTGGCTCCGATGCGCCTGGACAGTTCGCGCTGTGGGATTTTACGGGGGTCGATCGGGCGTCCCTTGCGGGATGCTTCGACGTCCTCCTGGGTGATGACGAACGTCTTGAGGCGCTCGGGGCTGGTCAGCTTCATGTAGGTTCCTTTCCTCCAACGCTTCGGTCTGCGATAGAACAACGCACTCTCCTATTCTCCCTTGGTAGTCGCCTATTGGCAACCGCTAGTTGTAGAAGCTACGCCTACCAGTAGGCGGGCGTCAACTGCCTGTGCACCTCTTCTTCCTAATAACGGTGCGGAAGTGCGCTGGAGCTTCCCAAAATCGGTAGGCACAAACCGTACGATGGGGCTACGCCTACCAGTAGGCGGCACGGAAAGTAGTGGATTGCGCCCACGCCACATGGAACGAAAGCATCTGCCCCATGACTAAAACATTCCCCGCCGACGGTATTCAGAACCTGATCCTGAACCACAAAGGCGACCGCTCCTACGGCCGCCTCGAGCGGGACGCCGGCGGCTACCCCAGCTCTCGCGCACTCCAGAAGGCTGCTACCAGCCCCGCCTCCGGGTTCCCGGACCCACGTACCATCAGCGGTCTGTCCAGGGCGCTCAACGTTCCGATCGCTGACGTCATCCGGGCTTACGCGGTCAGCCTGGGTCTGCCCATGGAGGGGGAGGACAAGGGCGTGCTGCGCATCGTCGGCGCCGGCACTCTCCCGAAGCAGTCGCAGGACCTCCTCATCAGCCTTGCCCGCGAGCTCCGCACTGCGTACGAAACCCCCTGGGGCGAGCAGCCCGAAGTGCCCGCGCCAGCGAAGCCCGAGCTGGCCGCCGCGGAGCTCACGAAGGACGACGTCGAACTTGCAGCACGTGTTGGCGACCACGGCATCGACCCCGAGGAAAACCAACCCTGACCCGATAATGTCAGGTGGCCTCCGTAGGGTCGGAGGCCTTATGGATTTCGAGAAGATCATCGCTGAGACTGGGGTCAAGGTGGTCACGGGGGACTTGCCGCGAGGCTGGTGGGGCGCGTACGACTGGCGCGACCACCGGATCGTCTTGCGGCCGAGACTTGGTGTGGTCCAGTACGACTCGACGCTGGCCCACGAGCTAGGCCACGCTTGGCACATGCACAGGGGCACGACACCGCGGCAGGAGCGTGAAGCCTCTGTGTGGGCGGCCCGCCGCCTCATCCGGGCATCCGATTTCATCGATGCACTGCGCGTCAGTGAGCACCGTACTGGTATCGCTCAGATCCTCGGCGTCATGCCATCGGACGTCGACACCTACATCTCGACGCTCACGCCGAACGAGATCCTCTTCGTGAGCAACCTCCTGCGGAAGGAGGAGGTCTGTTGACCGGCAGCCGACCGATGAGCCGAATAGGCCTGTTCACGTTGTGAACACCATGGGCATCTATGAGCAGTCAAAGGGGTACGAATGGCCTCGTAATGACGCGCCATTCCGAGGGACACGCCCAAGCGTGCACCTCAAAAAGGGGTTCGAATCCCCTTAGCTCCACAACGAACCGCTGGACGACAGGGCAAACGCCCTGGTCCGGCGGTTTTTTGTTGCATTAAGAGCGCCCTACTCGCTCCCGGGTCCACACTGGTACCACGAGGAGTCGAGCCGAGGCAGGCGTGTCATGGTGATCGAGTGCGCAGTGATCGGAGCCGGTCCCGCCGGGCTTGCCGCAAGTGTCTCGCTGTCGGGGTCCGGCATCGAGCATGTTGTCCTGGAGCGGGCCCGACCGGGCGAGACATGGCGGACCCAGCGGTGGGATTCGCTGCACCTCAACAACCCAGGGTTCATGAACACGATGTTGGGCGAGCAGGATCCGGACACGTACCTGACCCGGCTTGACGTAGTCCAGCGACTGGAGACGCTGGCTTCGAAGGCACCGGTGATCACGGGGACCGCCGTGATCGGGCTGTCGCGGCTCAGCGGATGGTGGCTTCTGCACACCAGTGACGGCCCGGTCGAAGCCCGCACCATCGTGGTGGCAACCGGGGGTGAGAACGTGCCTAGGGTGCCTGCCCTGGCGAGCCGGCTGCCGGATCGGATCGTCCAGCGCCACGCGGCCACGTACAGGAATCCGGGCGAGCTGCCTGACGGGGGCGTACTCGTCGTCGGCAGCGCCCAGTCCGGGACGCAGATCACCCAGGAGCTGCTGGCGGCCGGCAGGTCTGTGTGGCTGGCGACCAGTCCGGTGGGCCGCGTATGGGCTGAGTACCGCGGCAGAAATATCCTCAGGTGGCTGGACGAGACAGGGTTCTTCGAGGACCGGCCCGAGAGCCTGCCGGACCCTCGAGCAATCCTGGCCGTGCCGGCCCTGCTCGCACCGGGTGGGCACAGCATGAGCCTCCAACTGCTCGCTCAGGCTGGAGCAACACTTACCGGTCGCCTCGTAGCAGCCGACGGCGAGGCGCTCACCTTCGACGACAGCACAGCAGCCAATGTCGCTTACGGAGATGGTGCCGCAGCCACCATCCGCACCCGGATCGACGCACACATCCGCACCCACCACATCGGCGCCCCTGCGGCAGGATCGGACGAAACGGAACAGCCGATCGAGGGCGACCCACCGCGACAACTTCGCCTCTCGAGTACGGGGATTGCCAGTGTTGTCTGGTGCATGGGATACACGGGCGCCTTCCGCTGGCTCGGGGATGACCTGACCGATGCGAACGGAGCGCCGTTGCGCCGGGGGACGGCTTCGCCTGCTCCGGGGATCTGGTTCATCGGCCTGCGGTGGCTTGTCCGCCGCACGTCAGGAAACTTCATCGGCTTCCCCAAGGATGCCGACCTCATCGCGGATTCGGTGCGGACCTACCTGGGGGCGACGAGTCACTGAGCGTGGGCCGGGCCGCAGGGGCGAGGATATTGTGCATGACCGGGAGCACCGGCGGTGCCCGGGCCCTCCACGCGCGTAGGGTGCCGGACTGCTGTTACTCTGGCGCCACCGGACCAAGGAGCACAGTGGCACCGACCATCGACCCGCAGGACCTGACACCGAAGCAAATCGAGCTGATCAACGAAGGCCGGAAGCTCGAGGGCATCGATCTCACCATGTTCGGCTACTTCGGGGGCCCCGAATTGCAGGGTGCGTGCATCGGCCGGATGCAGCTCGACGAGGACGGCCAGCTCCCGGCGTCCAACTACGACTCACCCGAGGATCGGCTGGAAGCCCTGGTGATCGCGCAGCTCCTGCGCGGAGCCTTGCGCCAGGCGATTCCGATCGTGCTCGACGGGCTCTTCGACGACGTCTTCGCGCTGCGTACGATCGAGGCTGCCGGCGGGAACCTGCAGGAGTACATCTCTTCGGCCGGGGCGAAGGTGGTCGACATGCTGCCGCCGGCATACCGGCGCCACTACACCGCGGCATTCCTGCAGCGCTTTGCCGTCGCCGCGGCCGAGGTCGCTTCCGAGTTCGAACTGGGCTGGCACAGCGCCCGCACCTTCGCGCACGAGCTCGCCGTCTACTGCATCGCGAAGAAAGGTGTCCGGAACGCTGACACCGAGTACGGCGCGAACCTCGGAGCGGTCAACCTCGACCGGGCGACGGTCGGCCTTCTCGAGGACCGCACCGTCCTCGAACAGGCCTACCACCGGGCACCCGACGGCGAGGAGCCCGAAGCGCCGGCCTGGTTCGTTCCCTACGATCCGGCGTCCCGCGTCAACGCCTACCTCTACCCGCAGGGCATGCCCACCACGGAACAGGTCGATCTGCTCGAGCACCAGGTCACGAGCGAGGTGCCGGAGAAGTATCCCGGCCCTGCACGCCAGCGGGCGCTTCGTACAGGTGACCTGGTCGACATCAGCCCGTACGCCTCCCGCCAGTACTTCCTGTGCCCGGTCGCCGTCGAGAAGGAAGTTCTGGAAGTCCTCGGGTTCACGGACCTGCCGGACGAGGCCGAGTGGGAGGACCTGCTGCTGCAGATCGCCTGGCACGGTGCCGCAGAGCACCCGACCTGGAAGAGCTACGACTACATCGCTCCGGGCTTCGACGGCGAGCACGCGTACGTCGCCCTGGTCGCCGGCACCGATGAGATGCACAGCCCGGTCCTGACCATCCAGTACCTCGGTGAGGTCGGCGACGAGCCGGAATCCGAGGAATGACCGCGCGCTAGCAAATCTGGCACCGAAGGCGGAGCGGCCCGGTCGATTGGGTGTCATTACCTTGCCGCTGACCTGCGGAAACACTGCGGTTACTTGCTGGTAGAACCACGTCGTCTCTCGGATACGCTTCGGCAGGGGACAGCATCAGGGCTTCCCCGCCGCTGCCCACCATGGTGGGACGACCACCGAGGACGCGCATGTTCACCCGCCCCCGCCGTATCACCCGAGGAGCGGCGGCAGCCACCATCGCAGCCCTGCTCGCCAGTCCGCTGTTGGCCGTCCCGGCGTCCGCCGCGGAAGCACCACCGGAGCCGGGCGCCAACCCGGAGGTCCGCGGCACCGCGGCGCAGCAGCCGACCGACCGCTTCATCGTCAAGTTCCAGGACCAGGGGCAGGCGAGCTCCAGAACTCGCGGCAATGCCTATGGGGTGAAGGCCAGGGAGCTCGGCATCTCGGTCAAGGAGCTCAAGGTCATGGGCACCGGGGCTACCGTCGTGGAGACGAGCCGTGAGCTCGAGGCAGGCGAGGCCGAGGCATTCGTCGAGTCGCTCGAGGCGACCACCGCCGTCGAGTACGCCGAGCCGGACCAGATCCTGCAGGTCACCTCGCTGTCGCCGCAAGACGAGTTCTACCACTACCAGTGGCCGATCTTCGGCGAGAACGGCATCGATGCCAACGCTGCCTGGGACACCACGACCGGAGACGGGATCACGGTCGCCGTCGTCGATACCGGCATCACCCGCCACGCAGACCTCGACGCCAACGTCCTCCCGGGCTACGACATGATCGGTGATCCCGCGGAGGGCCGCGACGGTGACGGGCGGGACCCGGACGCGTCCGATGAAGGCGACTACGGCGAATCGGGGGAGTGCGGTACAGCGCCATCGTCCTGGCATGGCACCCATGTCGCGGGAACCATCGCGGCCGCCGCCAATGACCAGGGCGTCGTGGGCATCGCACCGGGGGCGAAGATCCTCCCCGTACGGGCCCTCGCCGAATGCGGTGGCTGGATGTCCGACATCATGGACGGGGTGATCTGGGCCTCCGGAGGAGCCGTACCGGGCGTCCCGGCGAACCCGAACCCCGCCCAGGTCGTCAACCTCAGTGTCGGCGGCAGCGGCGGGTGCACCACCAGCTGGCAGAGCGCGATCAACGGGGCTCTCGGCCGTGGATCGATCGTCGTCGCGGCCGCCGGCAACGACAACGAGAACGCAGCCTTCGTCAGCCCGGCCAACTGCGAGCACGTCATCGCCGTCGCTGCTTCCGGCCGCGACGGGGGACTGGCGCCCTACTCGAACTACGGCGACATCGTCGACGTCGTCGCCCCCGGCGGCAACATGGACATCGATCCGCTCGGCGGCATCCTGTCCACGATCAACATGGGTTCCAGCGGTCCGGTCGAGGACTTCACCGGGCAGGACTACGCGTTCTACCAGGGCACCTCGATGGCAGCACCGCACGTCTCAGCGACCGCCGCCCTCATGCTCTCCGCCAACCGCACCCTGACCCCGGCGACGGTCGAGGACATCCTCAAGGGCACGACCAGGCCGCTGCCGATCCCGTGCGGAGGGGGTTGCGGCACCGGACTCATCGACGCCCGAGCAGCCGTCGATGCAGCAGTTGCCGGCGGGTTGCCTACTCCGCCCGGGCCTGGCACGGTCATCGTCCCCGGCTCCGTGGCCATCACGGGGAACCCGCGCGTCGGCCAGGCTCTCACCGCTCATCCGGGAACGTGGTCGCCGGCACCGGAGACGCTCACCTACCAGTGGCTGCGCAACGGGGAGCCCATCACCGTCGACGGCACCGGCAAGGTTTACGTGCTCGAGTCGGCCGACCACGACAAGCGCATCAGCGTCGTCGTCACCGGCACCAGGACCGGTTCGGCATCCGTCTCTGCGGCCTCCGCGCAGACCGGTCCGATCGCACCGGGTGAGCTCACCGGCTCGACCCCGCTCATCAGGGGCGCAGCATCCTACGGCCAGACCCTCACGGTTGATGCAGGAATCTGGACCACAGGCACGGCGTTCGAGTACCGGTGGTTCCGCGACGACGGCCTCCTGGCCGACAAAACCGGACCGACCTATGCGATCACCCTCGAGGACATCGGACACAGGATCTCCGTCCAGGCAATCGGGACCAAGCCCGGCTATGACGGGCTGACGAAGGTGTCCGCTCAGACCGCTGCCGTCACCGCCGGCTCCCTGACGGCCCCCGTTCCGACGGTCTCCGGTACGACCAAGGTCGGCTACACCCTGACCGCGAACACCGGCGCCTGGACGACGGGGACGACGCTGAAGTACCAGTGGTACCGCTCCGGTGTCCCGATCACCGGAGCGACAGGCGCCACCTTCGCCCTGACGGCCGCCGACCTCGGCAGGAGTGTCAGCGTCGGAGTGACCGGCTCGAAGCCCGGCTACACCACCGTCCTGAAGTACTCGGCGTGGTCCGGGACCGTCGTGGCCGGAAGCCTGGCAACCGCAAAGCCCACCGTCACCGGCACGACCAAGGTCGGCTACACCCTCACGGCGAACACCGGCACCTGGACCTCGGGGACGACCTTCAAGTACCAGTGGTTCCGCACCGGCGTCCCCATCACCGGCGCGACCGGAAAGACGTACGCGCTCACCGCGGCCGATCTCGGCAAGAACATCAGCGTCGGAGTGACCGGCTCCAAGGCCGGGTACTCCAACGCGACCGTGTACTCGGTGCGGACGGTTGCCGTCGCCGCAGGCACGCTGACCGCCTCGAAGCCGACCGTGTCGGGTACCACTCGCCTGAACTACACGCTGACGGCAAACACCGGCACGTGGACCACGGGGACGACGTTCACCTACCAGTGGTTCCGCACCGGAGTTGCGATCACAGGTGCGACCGCGAAGACCTACAAGCTCACCACCGCGGACCTCGGCAAGACCATGAGCGTCGGGGTGACGGGCTCCAAGGCCGGCTACAACAAGGTCCTGTCGTACTCGGTGCGGACCGTGGCTGTCACCCGGTAGGGCATCAATGATGGTGGCGGGCCCGGACTCCCGGGCCCGCCTTCGTCGTCAGGTCGACTCGCCGACACGGAAAGAGGTGCCGTCGCCACTCGGCACGTGAAGCATTAAATACTGCACTTCTAGTGCAGTATGATGCACTTATGGATGCAAGCACATCGGCCCTGGCCACGGCGATCGGCGATCGGGTGAAGGAGCAGCGACAGTCGAGGCGCTGGACCCTCGATCAGTTGGCGGAAGCGGCGGGGGTGAGCCGGCGGATGGTCGTCAACGTTGAGCAGGGAGCGGTGAACCCGAGCGTGGGTACGCTGCTGAGAATCGGGGACGCGCTGGGCGTCGGGCTGCCGGCATTGGTCGAGTCACCGCGCCCCAGGCCCGTGGCGGTCACCCGGAAGGGCGAGGGCGCGGTTCTGTGGAGGTCGGAATCCGATGGCCGGGGTGTCCTGGTGGCCGGCACGGAACTGCCGGATGTGGTGGAGCTCTGGGATTGGACGCTGGGTCCAGGGGACCGACACGGAAGCGAGGCCCACTCGGAGGGCACGAAGGAACTGCTGCAGGTCCGGCAGGGGTCGGTCACAGTAGAGGTGGGGGACGAGTCGTTCGTCCTCGAGGAGGGTGACGCCGTGTCCTTCCCCGGCGACGTCGCCCATGCCTACGCCAACGGAGGCACGGAACCGGCATGGTTCTCCCTGGCGGTCTTCGAGCCCGGTGCAGGGTCAGGACATGGAGTGGAGGTAGCCGGTGCGTGAGACGGAGATGCTCCAGGAATTCCTGGACGGTGCTTGGGTGGACGATGCGGTGTTCTCGCTCCGGCCCGACTACCGCGCCGTCCTGCTGGCGGTGGACGGGCTGCTGCCCGGTCCCAGCGACGAGTCCGGCGACCTGCTGCTGCAGGCAGCGGAAACTGCGGCGCGGAAAGCGCTGGAGGAACTGCCGGTGGAAAACCTCCCACAGGTGGCTGCCTGGCGCGAGGCCTACAAGTCGTTCGGGGCGAAGCCGCAGCGGACGCGCAACAGCCTGGAGTCGCTGCTGCGCCGCGCGGGGTCCGGGTTGCCCCGGGTGAACCGACTGACCGACATCTACAACGCGGTGTCGGTACTGCACCAGGTGCCACTGGGCGGCGAGGACCTGGCCGGCTACACCGGTCCGCCCCGACTCATCCGTGCCACAGGCGTCGAGGCCTTCGACACCATCGCCGGCGGCGATGAAGTGATCGAACACCCGGACCCCGGGGAGGTCATCTGGTGTGATGAGGCGGGCGTGACGTGTCGTCGCTGGAACTGGCGTCAGGGCCGCCGCACCCAGCTCACCGACGGTACAACCACGGCTCTGTTCATCCTCGACGCCCTGGCGCCCCTGACCGATGATGCCCTCACTGCCGCTGCCGACGACCTGACCGGCCACCTGATGGATTGTGGACCGGACGTCACCGTCGTCGGCCGCTTCATCACCGACGACGGGGAGCGCCATCATGAGCAGTCCTAGGGCGGGTGCCGCGGTGCCGCCATGGGCGCTCGCGGTGGCAGCGATCCTTTCCGTGCAGCTGGGGTCGGCCCTCTCCGTGGACCTCATCCGGGAGGTAGGTGCCGGAGGTACCGCATGGCTCAGGCTGAGCATGGGCGCGGTGATCTTCCTGATCATCGCCCGACCACCCCTGTCGCGGGTGCGGCGGAGCGATGTTCCGGTGCTGCTGGGATTGGGGATCACCACCGGGCTCGTGACAGTCGGGTTCCTCGCCGCGATCGAACACATCCCGCTCGGCACGGCGGTCGCCATCGAATTCCTCGGCCCGCTGACCGTCGCCGCCCTGCAGAGCCGTTCCCTGCGTGCGTTGATCTGGCCCGGTCTCGCCCTGTGCGGTGTTCTCCTCCTCACCGAGCCCTGGCACGGCGCGATCAACCTGACCGGCATCCTGTTCGCAGGACTGGCCGCCGTCGGGTGGGGTGTCTACATCACGCTCACCCAGCGCATCGGCGACCGGTTCACCGGGATCTCCGCGCTGTCCCTGACGATCCCGGTCGCGGCCGTCACCGCCGCGGCCATCGGTATCCCGCAAGCGGTGGGGCACCTCAGCCCCGGTATTCTCGCCGCGGCAGCCGGCCTGGCCATCCTCCTGCCCGTGCTGCCCTTCGCCCTCGAGATGCTGGCGCTGCGCCGGATGACAGCGACCGCTTTCGGGACCCTCATGGCCCTGGAACCTGCCGTGGGCCTGGTGCTCGGGATGATCGTGCTCCACCAGCAACCCTCTTCCCTCCAGTTCCTCGGGATCCTCCTCGTCGTCCTGGCCGGCGCCGCAGCACAACGTGGAGGCCGACGGCGAAGTCCCGCCGAGCAATTGCCCGGCGGGTCGACGCTGGACCCCATCCCATAACGCCCTACCCACCATCGGAGCCACTCCATGTTCACCGGCCTCAGCGCCTTCCCCCTCACCCCACTCGTCGACGACGAGGTCGACGAGAGAGCTTTCGTGCGCCTGATCGAACGTCTCGCGACAGCGGGCGTCGACTCCATCACGGCTCTCGGATCCACGGGCTCCTACGCGTACCTCACCCCTGAGGAAAGGAGCCGCGTCGCCCGGCTGGCCGTCGACCACGCTGCCGGCACTCCTGTCGTCATCGGCATCGGAGCCTTGCGGACCTCGCAGGTCCTCGCCAACGCGGCCAACGTTGAGAAGGCCGGGGCAGCGGGCCTCCTCCTGGCACCGATGACGTATCAGCCCCTCACGGAGGACGACGTCTTCGCACTGTTCCGGACCGTCACGGCGCACTCGTCACTGCCCGTCATCGTGTACGACAACCCGGGCACCACCCACTTCATCTTTTCTCCCGAGCTGTATGGGCGCATCGCCGAACTGCCCGGGATAGCCTCCATCAAGATCCCCGGCGTGCCCGCCGAACCGGAGGCGGCCCGAACCAGGGTCGGGGAGATCCGGGCTGTCATCCCCGACCACGTGACCATCGGTGTCTCGGGCGACGCCCGCGCGGCCGCCGGACTGGCCGCCGGCTGCGACGCCTGGTACTCGGTCATCGGAGGAACCCTGCCGGTCCTCGCCCTGGGGATCACCCGGGCGGCCAGGGAAGGGCGGTTCTCCGACGCCATCGCCGAGTCGGAACGGCTCGCCCCGTTGTGGAACTTGTTCTCCGAGTTCGGTGGGAGCATCCGCGTCGTGGCCGCTATCGCCGAACACCTGGCGCTGGCGACCACATCCAGCCTGCCCCTGCCCCTGCAGGGCCTGACCGAGGCCCAACGTCATCGTGTCGTCGAAGTGATCGATGAACTCGGCCTCGACCGGTAACCCCGACACCCGGGCTCCGGCGCTGATGAAGCGTCGTCGCGGGGCGTTGGGCCGCTACGTCTTCGCTGCGACACTGGTCCGGAGTGCCGACGGCGGTGCGGTGGTGGCCATCGTCCTCCTCGCCCATGCCTCGGGGCTACCCAACTGGCTGGCGGGGTTGCTGGGAGCGTCCATCACCGCCCCCCACCTCCTGGGGCCCTTCATCGCCCGCCGGCTGGATACCGCCCGCGACGGACGCCGGGTCATCGCGTTCTCCGCTGTCCTCCATGGCCTGCTCCTTGCCGGCGCGGCACTGCTCATCCCCGTCACATGGGCGCTCTGGCCGGCCGTCCTGCTGTTCGTCTCCGGGGTCTTCGGGCCGATGCTCACCGGCGGGATCAGTAGCCGCCTGCCCTCCATCGCCGGACCGGGGAAGCGCGACCAGCGCAGGGCGCAGAGCTGGGATGTGGCGAGTTACGGGATCAGCGGAACCCTCGGTCCTGCGGCGGTGGCCTGGATCGCGGCCACCTCCGACGCGCTGACAGCATCCTTGGTCCTCGCGGGAGCGGCGGTCCTCGGTGCCGGAGCGGTCCTCGTGCTTCCCCGCCAGGCACCACCCGATCACGCGGTAGCGGTGCCGTCGCCGCGCCAGACACTCCGGAGCATGTCGCGACACGGACCGCTGCGGCGCACGCTGGGCCTCACCGTCACGGTCGCTTTTTCGGTCGCCGCGTTACCGATCTACGCGGTCGCCATCGCTCCCGGCCTCGGCGGCGCTGCAACGGCCGGACTATTGGTCGCCGCGTACGGGGTAGGCAATCTCCTCGGGTCAGCAGGACTCATGGTCCGGCCGCTTCGCGGCGACGCAGACCGGCTCATGAGCTCCCTGGCCGTCCTCGTGGCGGCAGCATTGATCCTGGTGATTCTCGCCCCCTTCCTCGAGGCTTCCCTGGTCGCATTCTGCCTCGCCGGGGTGGCCAACGCGCTGTTCTTCGCGGCGACATTGGCCGCCCGCAGCGAGTATGCACCCATCGAGTCCCGCGGGCAGATCTTCATCTGGGTGGGTGCCCTCAAGATCGCCGCGGGATCAGCTGGAACCGCCGTCGCCGGTGCAACGACATCCCCCGCCGCCTGGGTGCCACTCGTCCTCGCGGTAACACTCACCGCACTGGCCACGACCGTCAGCATCATCGACAGACGCCGGCTGCCGTTCCGTCGTGGGCAGGGGTAGTACCGGCACGCCTGCCGATTGAGGCCAGCGGTTCTGGTGCGTCGTCATCGGCGCTCTGTGTGCGCAGGGTACGGTCGACGACGTCGTCGCGCAGGATGGTGATCGAGAGCAGGACCACTCCCAGATCGCCGACTCGCCGAAGCACCCCGTGGAGGGCGGCCTGATCGACGACGGCTCCGGTGAGCACGGTGGAGCCCTCCGCACCCTGCGTGAGCGTGAAGCCCTCGAACCAGGAATCCCATCCCGCATCGATCTGCGCTGCCAGGCGGATCTCGTAGCGGTTCATCGCACCAGGCGGCCGATGCCCGCTTCGTCCGCTCCCGCCCGCGACACGGAGGCGTTCCGCTGCTCGGACCAGAGGGAACAGCCGAGCCAGATCAGGGCGAAGCCCATGGGGACGGCAGCCATGCGCTCAAGGGTGTGGGGCAGGAACGCCCCGGCGATCGGCGTCGCGGCCGCCGCGGCGATCAGCAGGATGCCCGCTCCGCGCGACAGCACCCGGGCGCG
This sequence comes from Arthrobacter burdickii, assembly GCF_030433645.1. Taxonomy (NCBI): domain Bacteria; kingdom Bacillati; phylum Actinomycetota; class Actinomycetes; order Micrococcales; family Micrococcaceae; genus Arthrobacter; species Arthrobacter burdickii. The sequence continues at coordinate 2,893,560 of NZ_JAROCG010000001.1, read as the reverse complement.
GGTGACGGCGATCCCGAAGAGCAGCGCGCCGCCCACATACAGCAAAGCTCCGACATCGGGGAGTGCGGCCAGCGGGCCCAGGTCCGTCACGGCCTCGTACCGGCCGAACAGCCCGACGACATCCACGGAGACCTGGGGCGCGTCGGCGACGAACAGGGGCGCGACGAACGCTTCGACGAAGGTGAACGAGGACTGCAGGATGAAGAAGAAACCGAACATGAGGTACCCGATGAGCCCGAGGATCCCGAAGTGCCGTACCTGCCGCAGATAGATGGCTGTGATTCCGACGACGGCGAGCACCGCCTCGGCGAAGCTCAGGATGTGCACGACCGCCCAGCGTTGTGTGGACAGCGAAGCGACCACGTCGGCGGGGTGGATGAATTGGATGACGATGTACGCGAGCCCCGCCAGGACGGCGGCGACTGCGCCTCCGCGGGTAAGGGTGGACGGCGTGATGCTCATGATGCGCTCCTCGTGTTCCATGGCCGGGCGATCCGGCCACAGTCGAAAGCTACGCAGCGACGTGGTGACGCGGCATCACCACATCCGTCGAGCGTGTGGTGATACCGCCGCGGACGTCGCTAGATCAACCCCAGCGCTTCGGCGCGGCGGACAGCAGAGGCCCGGCTGCTGACCTCGAGTTTTACGTAGATGTGTTTCGTGTGGGTCCGCATCGTGTTGAGCGAGACGTAGAGTTCCCGGGCGATCTCCGGGCCCGACAGTCCTGTGGCGAGGAGCCTCAGCACGTGGAGTTCGCGCTCGCTCAACGCCTCGGCGGGGTACTCGGAGGCCAGGGCGGGAGCCGTATCGCGGAGTGCCTGGCTGAGCCGACGGACGTACTCGGGGCGGATCCCGGCGCCGGCCGCGGCGCGCAGGAGGGCCAGCATGGGCGCGCCCTCGTGGATGAAGAGCCGGAAGCCGCCCTCAGGTTCGGCCTGCGCGAGGGCGCGTTCGAGGGGGGCGAGTGCACGTGCTGTTTCGCCCTGCGCGTGGAATGCCAGAGCCTGCAGCACGCGGATCTCGCTCAGGCTTCCCATACGCCCGCCGCGTTCCGCCGAAGCCGCCAATCGGCCGAGCAGTTCCTGCGCATTGTCGAGCGAACGGCCGAGGGGAGTGACGGCGTGCTCCGCGATCAGGAGCCGGGCGAGGGTGACGTGTCCGAACTCCCGGAGATAGTCCGGCGTGTCCGTGAACGCCAGCCCTTGCTCGTCCACCCAGGCCCGCGCCTCGGGCAGGCGTCCCTGCGTGATGAGGATGCGGGCCCGAAGCGCGCCGATGGGGCGGACGTCGGGGAAGAACCCACGGCGGTAGACCTCTTCCGCGCGCGCCAGCGACTCGAGAGCGAGATCCGGTTCACCGTCGGCCTCCTGCACTCCCGCCATCGCCACGAACCACCGGTAGCGATGCTCGTGCGAGAGGGCGGTGTCGCCCAGATCCGTGCTCGCCGCCAGATGACTCCTCGCGGTCGCGAGGTCATTGCGCTCGCGATACATCTCGCTGATGCCCGCGTGGAGGTCTGCTGTCGGCTGACCGCCGTTGCACTGCTCGATGGACTGCTGCAGCGCGGCCTCATAGAGCGTCTGCGCCTCGCGCAGCCGGCCGAGCGGCAGCAGCATGTCGGCGATGACCATGGTGGTGCTCAGGGCGTCGGTCAGGTTGCCGGCAGCCTGAAGACTTTTTGCGGAGTTCCCGAAGGCGATGACGGCGGCCTCGAGGTCGCCGTCGGCCCACAGGGCGATGCCCACCATACCGGCCGCGGCGCCCCGTCCCAGGTGGTCCTCTGGTCCCGCCGCGTCCAGTGCGCGGCGGGCGTGAAGGGTCATCCCGGGCTGGTCTCCCTTCGCCAGGGCGAGGGAGGCGCGGTAGAGCGCAATGGTGACGGGCAGGGCCAGGAGTTCCTCGCCGGGCTCCGAATCGTGCCGGGGTGCTGTGCCGTCGCCGTCGCCCGCGAGGAGACGTTCCGCCTCGGTCAGTCGGCGATCGGCGGAGGCGAGGTCGCCGGCGACGAGTGAGGACCATGCGGAGAACACGCGGAGCACGGGCCTGCGCTTCTGGGCGTCCTCCGGAAGCCTTGCCAGCCATCCGAGGAGGGTCGCATCCTGCCGGCTCCTGCGGACACCGGGGATGGTTGTCTCGACGACCCGCGCGGCCCGCGGGAAGTCGGCAGCTTCGAACGCATGCCGGACCGCCTCGTCGGGCGACCCGTTGGTCTCGTACCACTCACTGGCCAGGGTGTGGAGCTCCGCGCTCTCTCCCGGGCCGCGCGCGAGCAGCCTCGAGCGCAGCACGTCCGCGAACAGGTGGTGGTATCGGTACCACTGCCGGCTGTCGTCCAACGGAACGATGAACAGGTTGGCGCGCTCGAGCGACTCCAGCATCTGGGTGCTGTCGGTCTGCCCGGTCACCGCGTCGCACAGCGGACCGCTGAGCCGGTCGAGGATGGCGGTCTGGAGGAGGAACTCGCGCACGTGGAGTGGTGCATGCCGGAGAACCTCTTCGGTGAGGTAATCGATCACGAAGCGATTGCTGCCTGTGAAGGCGTCGATGAAGGCGGGGACGTCGGGGCTGTCGCGCAGGGACAGTGCCGCGAGTTGAAGCCCTGCGATCCACCCCTCTGTGCGCGTCTCGAGCGCTGCGACGTCCTCGCGCGTGAGGGCGAGTCCTGTCACCCCGTTGAGGAACGCGGCCGCCTCATCGGGCGTGAAGCGCAGGTCGGCGGCGCGCAACTCGGTCAGGTCGCCGCCGGCCCGCAGCCGCGCCACGGGCAGGAGCGGATCGGAACGGCTCGCAAGAGCGACATGCGTCGTGGGCGGCAGATGGTCGAGCAGGAAGACGACGGCGTCGCGGACGGACGGGTTCTCGATGACCTGGAAGTCATCCAGGAAGAGGATCATCGGCCGGGCGCCGCGGGACATGTCGTTGATGAGCGCGGTGAGGGCCGCTTCGGCCGACGACCGCACGTCGTGCTCCTCCGGGCCGACGTCGGGGTCGGCGTGGTGGAGTGCGGCCGCCAGGTAGGTGAGGAAACGGACGGGGTCGTTGTCACTGTCCTCGAGTGACAACCACGCGACGCGCATTCCCGGCTCCTGCCGACGCAGCTGGGCGATCCACTCGGCGAAGAGGGCCGTCTTGCCGAACCCGGCGGGCGCAGAGACGAGGGTGAGTCGTCGTCCTGCCTGGAGTGCGGCGGTCAGCCGGCCGACGAGACGGGGCCGGGAGATCGCCTGCGGGCGCGGGGACGGCACGAAGAGCTTCGTCGCCAGGACCTCCATCACCATGGGCTCATCCTAGGGTGCGGGGACAGTGCGCCGGGCCAGCCGCGTAGGCCGCCGGTGAAGGGCCGCAAGCACGACGACGACCTACCGGAGGTGCGACGCGAGCGCCTGTTCCCGCGGAGTCATCACGGAGCGGGAACCGCTGCGGCCGTCCGCGCATACGACGCCGAGATCCGGCGGTAGACCGGCGTTCCGAAGGCCACCAGTGCCGCAGCGATGATCACGACCCCTGCGGCCAGGAAGACCAGGGCGATGCCCCGGGAGGTTCCCTCGCCGAGCACCGGGGCCAGCTGGGCGCCTCCTGCGGTCGACCGGGCGTACGGGATGATCCAGAATTGGGCGATCGGCGCGATCAGGAACGCGGTGACCGGCGCTGCCGCGGACTCGAACGCCATGGCGAATCCGAACACGCGCCCCTGCCGGTGCAGGGGCACGACCTGCTGGATGACCGTCTGTTCGGCGGCCTCGATGAACGGCACCAGGACCAGATAGAGCCAGATGCCGACGACGTACAGCCATGCCCATTCCCGGACCGTGAACAGCGCACCGACAACACCCATCAAAATGACGGCGATGAGCATGGTGCGCAGCGGGTTGGACCCGAGGCCGAATTTGCCGATCAGGGTACCGCCCACGATGAACCCGGTGGCGCCGAGCGCGAAGTAGGTTCCCCACAACTCGACGGAGAACAGTTCCAGGCCGTAGGGATCCATCAACGCCATGTAGACGCCGCCCACGAAGTTGTTGAACGTGGAGAACACGATCAGCGCGAACAGTCCCGGAATGACCAGGATCGCCGCCACGGAGCCGCGGAGGTCAAAGCCTCCGTGCGCGTCCGTCGCAGCCGCGCGCACCTCTTCGGGCATGCGCAGCGTGAGCAGGTGCGCGAAGGCCAGTGCCGTCAGCACGAGGGCGACGACGATGGTCCAGCCCATGCCGACCAGCCCGACCGACAGCCCGGAGAGCACCGAGGTGATGACGAACATCAGTCCCTGCGCCATGCCCACCAGCCCGTTGGCGTTGGCCCGCCGATCCGGCTCGATGAGGATGGTGACCGTGGTGGAGAGGGCGATGTTCCGCAGGTTCTCCACGACGGCGCCGATCAGGATGATCAGGGTGAAGACCCAGAACCATGGCTGCCCCAGGTCCAGCAGCCTGGCGGCGGGCGTGAGCAGGAACAGGACCCCGGACAGCGCGAACATCGCCAGCGTGAAGCCGGCAGCGAAGCGCATCACCGCCAGCTTGCGGTAGCGGTCCACGAAGGTGCCGAAGCTGATGCTGGAAAGGGCGATCAGCAGCATGTAGGCCCCACCGATCACCCCGGTGGCGATCACGTTGCGCGTCTGCAGGTATGCCCAGAACGTCAGGGCGAACCAGAGGTAACTGGTCGTGATGTTCGCGAGGCCGGTGTTCACCAGGATGCCCAGGAAGGCGCGGGACCGCTCCGCCGGACTCCGCAGGGACGTGTCGATGGCGCCGTCATCGTCTGGGCGCCGGCCGGCCTCGTCCGCGTCCTGCAGGGAGGGGACGGGCAGATCCTCGGGGAGGCCCGCGTCGCCTGGAACCGCAGCGGCCCTGGGCAGGGCCGGGTCCTGCCCGGTCATGCGCCCTAGTGTACTGACAATCGCTCCACACGGGAACGGCCGCGATCGGCAGGATCAGGCGCCCAGGATCCGGGCGGCGGCCGCCTCTGCGTCGAGCTGCTCGTCGGTCAGCACGGATCCGCGCAGGAATCCGCTGGTCCGCAGCCGGGTCCTGATCTCCTCCACGGTGAGCGGTTCGGGCCACCGGCTGTGGGCCACGACGTGGCAGTTCGCGCAGAGGGGGATCAGGTCGACGAGCGGGTCGACCTCGTACCCGGAGTCCACGAGCTCCAGCGGCGTGATGTGGTGGACCTGGATCAGATCCGCGGCTCCGCCGTAGCCCTGCTCGAAGTCCATGCCGCATGCATGGCACGCTGACCCGCGGTGGGCCACCGCCACCCGGCGCAACTCGGGGTCGCGCTCGAAGCGATTGACCACCACATGCTGGGTCGCCGTGGACGGTAACGCTCCGGGGATCGGATCGAGTGAGCCGGGCTCAGGGGAACCGGTGGCTGCCCAGAGAGAGCGCAGCGCCACCCCGGTCCCGCCGTCGACGGCGAGCACGCCGAAGCCCCCGGCCAGGGCGGGGAGCCGCTCGATGAGCTGGTCCAGCGGTACCTGGTCGCCGTGGGGGAGCAGGTTGTCGAAATCGACCTCGATGCACTGTGCCGGCTCGTCGGTTCCCCCTGCAGCAGCACCATCGGAGGCGATGCCCGCAAGGCTCCCATGCCCGATCAGTCCCCGCATGGCAGGACGCCGGCCGGCGACGATGAGCCAGACATCCATGCCGTGGTCCAGTGGCGTCCTGGCCGGAACCATCCAGCGCTGCCTGAGGACGCCGGTGCTCCGGACGGTGCCGACGTCCGAAGCGAACGTCCCCCTCCATCCCGGCCGCTCGGGGTCCCACTCGATGATCAGTGCGGTCATGGCATCGAGTGTCCCACGGCCGGTCCGGGAGGCCGAGGGGAGGACAGTCCTTCAGCAACCGGTGAACCGACTCGTCCCAGGCCGAGAGAATCGGAACGCGTCGGAGACCCGGGAAGGCAGACTTGGTGCCCCAGTCTTGTCGTCAGAGGGTCCAGGACGGCTGGCCGTCCCACAGCCCGTATTCGCCGAACGTCCCGATGATCTGCCGGATGCCGGGCGCCAGGACGGGGACGTTGTCCTCCACCGCGATCAGGGGCCCGTAGTGCCGCAACTCGGCCATCTCGTTGGCGAAATGGAGTGCCCAGGCATGGTCGGTGGTGAGCGTGGCCCCGCCGGCTGCCACCGCCTCGAGGGCCGATTGCGCCTTGCCGAACCGGATGGCATGCGCCAGATCGGCCGCGGTGGTGCGGGGGTCGAGTTTCGCGCAGGTGTCCCAGTCGTGCAGGACCCTTTCCTCCACGAGGCGCACGCCCTTGTATTCCCAGCCTAATGCCATGACATCCCCACTGATCGTTCGCCTGATCGAAGTTCCAGCGTCCCAGCCACCACTGCCTGCTTCAAGATCGTCCAGACGTGAAGTCGGAGTTGTTAGACGCCTGTGACCTGTGCCTCCCGTTCTGCGCGACCAGCACGGGAGAGGTCGTCCCCGGGATGCCGCCGTGCCAGACTGGGGGCATGTGTCCACGATCTGCGAAGTCGCACACCCCGTCCGCCGGCCGCGGAAGCAGGAATCCCGTGAAGCCGGGGCTCGAAGACCGCCACCTCGCGGTGCGTCTCGACGACGCCTGGCTCAAGTTCCAGACGCGCCTGGCGGTCCGGCGCGGCAGGGTCGACACCGTCATCCCATACACGGGGTACGGTACGACGTCGTGGGTGCGGGTCCTGGCACGCGTCGTGCTCGGTGATCCGAGGGACACGGGGCGGGGCGCGCAGTCCGGCCCGCTCAAGCCTCTCAAGGAGGGCATGCGCGGCTGGCGCAACTTCACGAGCGCCCCGGTGGCCCACGCGGTGGTCCACGTCACTATCGGCGACACCGTGCACGACGTCGAGGCGGACCGCGGCGGCGTCGTCGACGCGCGCATCCCTGTGACGCTCGACGCCGGCTGGCACACCATCACCGTGCAGTCGGGAAATTCCCGCGTCGTGGAGGCCCCGGTGCGGATCGTCGCGGACACGACGGATTTCGGCGTCGTCTCCGACATCGACGACACCGTGATGGTGACGGCCCTCCCACGCCCCTTCCTCGCCGCCTGGAACACCTTCGTGCTCGACGAGCACGCACGGACACCGACTCCCGGCATGGCCGTGCTGTACGAGCGGATCGTACGGACCCTTCCGTCGGCGCCCGTGCTCTACCTGTCGACGGGCGCCTGGAATGTCGCGCCGACCCTGTCCCGCTTCCTCTCCCGCAACCTGTATCCGGCAGGGCCCAAGCTCCTGACCGACTGGGGACCGACCCGCGACCGGTGGTTCCGTAGCGGCCAGGAACACAAGCGGACGTCGCTCGAACGGCTGGCCGAGGAGTTCCCCGGCGTCAAGTGGCTGCTGGTGGGCGACGACGGCCAGCACGACGAGGCGATATATTCCGAGTTCGCGCAGCGCCACCCGCAGAACGTCCGCGCCATCGCCATCCGCCAGCTGTCCGTCGGTGAAGCGGTACTCGCGGGTGGCCGCTCCAAGACCGGCGTCCAGCCGACACCGGGTATCCCGTGGATCTACGCGCCCGACGGAGCCGGGATGTCCGAGAAGCTCGAGGAGCTCGGCATCATCCACAGCGAGGTACGCTCGGCCGATGTACCGGAGGAAACGGACTGATCGATCCTGCGGCACCTACGAAGAGGACCCAGATGTCGCCACCCACCTATCCCGCCCTGTCCTACGAGCTGTACCCGCCCCGGAACGCCGAGGCGGAGGACTCGCTCTGGACGACCATCCGTCGCCTCGAGGGCACGCGTCCCGATTTCGTGTCCGTCACCTATGGTGCTGCCGGCAGCAACCAGGAGACGGCGATCGACCTTCTGCGGCGCCTGTTGACGGAGACGACGCTCAAGCCGCTGGCGCACCTGACCTGCGTCGGGACCAGCCGCGCCGACCTGACGGAGATCGTCGACCGGCTCATCGGCGGCGGGGTCCGCGGCATCCTCGCCCTCCGCGGCGACGCGCCCGAAGGACGGGAGAGCCGGCCCGGCGACGTCGAGCACGCGGACGAGCTCGTGCGGCTGATCCGGGAGGTCGAAGCGCAGCGGGTCGCCCAGCTGGCAGCCGGCAAGGTATCGGTCGGGGTAGCGGCCTACGCGACCCGGCATCCGGACTCGCCGAGCTTCGATCAGGACATCGAGGTGCTGCTCGCCAAGGAAGTGGCGGGGGCCGACTTCGCGATCACCCAGGTGTTCTTCCAGGCCTCCGACTATTCGCGGCTGGTCACGCGCGCACGGCAAGCCGGCGTCACCATCCCGATCATCCCCGGCGTCATGCCGATGACGAGTACCCGGCGCCTGAAGAAGCTGAGCGGGCTCGCGGGCATCGACGTCGACGAGGCCCTTTGGGGACGCCTGGAGGGCGCCCGCACCGACGAGGAACGCCGCCGAATCGGCGTCGAGGCGACCGTGGACCTCGCACGGGCGGCGCTCGACGACGGTGCGCCGGGGCTCCACCTCTACACCTTCAACGAGCATTCCGCCGCGCTCGACGTCCTGGATGCCCTCGAGCTGGAGCGCCCACCGGAGGCCGGCCTCGCAGCCTCGATGTAGCCGACCGGCAGCCGAAGGCCTGCGTCCGCGGGCCTAGGAACCCTTGCTCGCGGCCTTGACGGCCTGTCCCACCGTCCCCGCGGCCCCTGCCACCACGGGGAGGGCGCCCTTGAGCTTGTCGCCGAACACGACCGCGCCCGCACCCACGAGCGCGGTGCCGAGGACCATCCGCTGGGCCGTGCGCCGTTTACCGCTCCAGCCACCGGTCACTGCGGCATTCGCCGGGTCCAGGGAGGGCCCGTACAGGTTGCCGGTCGAGTCCTCGGCCGGTTCCTTCTTGGACAGATGGCTGTTCTCCACCTGCACGGCCATCACCTTCTCGAGCCGGGCCGGCATGAGCCGGTGCTGCCGGACCATGGAACGGCCGATCCTGCCGACCGCCACCTCCCGGGTCGGTACCTCGACGACGTCGAGGATGGCCTTCGCGACGCGATCCGCGCTGTAGACCGGCGGCATCGCCACGGCGCGGCGGCCGGTGTAGTTCGCGGCGTGGTTGAAGAAGGGCGTGTCGATGGTGGGCGGAAGGACCGTGCACACGTGGATGTGCTTCTTCCGGTCCAGTTTCAGCTCGGACCGCAGGCTGACACCGAGGGCCCGGACGGCCGCCTTCGACATGGAGTAGGCGGAGGTGTAGGGCTGGGGGATCTCCCCGACGATGGACGCGACGTTGACGAGGACGCCTGACCCCTGGTCCTGCATGCGCTCCAGTGCGGCCCGGGCTCCGTAGACGTAGCCCATCACGTTGACGTCGATCACCCGCTCGAAATCGCGCAGCGGCACCTCGAGGAACGGCGAGAAGAACGAGACGGCGGCGTTGTTGACCCATACGTCGATGCGCCCGAACTCCTCGACGGCCCTGCTCGCGAGCTCCTGGACAGCGTCGTACTCGGAGGTGTCGGTGGGAACGGCGATGGCACGGGAACCCAGCGCCGTGCACTCGGCGACGAGCGTCTCGAGCGCTTCCACCCTCCGGCTGGCGAGGACGAGGTTCGTGCGGCGACGGGCGAACCGAAGGGCTGTGGCCCGGCCGATGCCGCTCGCTGCCCCGGTGATGACGACCACGCTGTTCTTGATCCGCATTGGGTTCCTCCTCGGAAGATCAGAAAACCAGCGGACCGGTGCCCGCTCCTGACCCGAAGGTACGGACAGCGCCGGACGCTTGCAACGGGAATTCAGGAGCCGGAGGTGCGTGCGTAGCCGGGGGCGGTGTGCTTGGGACCGATGCTCTGACCCCGGAGGATATCCGCGAGTTGGTCCATGAAGAGCCGCACCCGTGCGTCGTCGGCATCACCCGTGCGCAGGGCGAAGATGCTGCGCGCCAGCCGGATCTCCGGGACGTCGAGCGCCACGATGCCCTCGGGCCGGTTGACCATGGCGAGTTCGGGCACCAGGGCTGCTCCCAGGCCCGCTGCGGTGAGCTCGAGGCTTGCATTGAAGTCGTCGCAGTAGGCCGCGATACGTGGATGGAGGTTGCAGCTCGCGAAGAGGCGTTCGATGACCGTCGCGTCCGCGGTGCCGGGGTGGTGCATGATCCACGGCATGTCCGCGAGCTGGTCGGCGGTGACGCGCGACCCGCTGCGGATGCCCCAGCTCGCCGGGAGGATGACCCGGAAGTCGTCGTCGCCGATCCACTGGCGGCTCAGGGTCGACGGCCAGGCGAGTCCGGCCTGCCCGACCTGGTACACGAGCGCGAGGTCGAGATCGCCCCCGGTGCGCAACCCCTGGATCGTGTGCGCCGGTTCCCCGACGAAGACGCGCAACGACACACCGAGCCGCTGCCATTCCGGCATGCGCAGCAGTCGCGGGAGCGCGAACGTCACGAGGCTGGGGAAGATGCCGAGCCGGAGCTCATGGGCGGGACCAGTGCCGGCACGGGCGGTCGAGGCGAGCAGCGCATCGATATCGGTCAGGACCTTCGAGGCATGCCGGGACATCGCGAGGGCGGCGTCCGTAGGAATCGCGCTGCGGGCGGCCCGCGTGAAGAGCGTGGCGCCGGTGTCCCGTTCCAGTGCCGACATCTGCTGGGATACCGCCGACGCCGTGTAGCCGAGGCTCGTGGCGGCGCCGCTGAAGGACCCGTGGCGGATGACCTCGAGCAGTGTCCGCAGGTGGACCGGGTTGACCACGTCGTACTCTTCTCGTCGGCTGATTCTTTCGCCCCAGTCTTCTACACGCGACTCCCGCGACACGCCAGGGAAACGCGACACGGAAGTTTTTCAGCCTGTGCGGAAGTACTCCACAGTGTGTGGACCATGTGCCTTTTTCGACCTCGGATCGGCTCGTTTCCGCGCTTTCCGGAGCCCCGGATCTGTGGACATCGTGTGGACTACTCGCTCCCGTAATGACATACTTGTAATACATCATCTAGGGGTATGCATGAGTTGGTCGCACTAGATGTAGTATCGAGGGACAGAACAACCGCTGGACGGGCATGGGCCCGGAGGCGCGGAAATCCCCGGATTTCCTTCCCCTTTCCGGGGCCGCGCGCCACCCATGACACAGCATGACAGCAGTAGAGAAAAGGGGACTTAGACATGACCGTCACGGTTTACACAAAGCCGGCTTGCGTACAGTGCAACGCCACCTACCGGGCTCTGGACAAGAAGGGCATCGCCTACCAGAGCGTCGACATCTCGCAGGATCCCGCTGCACTCGAGCGCGTCCGCTCGATGGGCTACATGCAGGCTCCGGTCGTCATCACGGACAACGACCACTGGTCCGGATTCCGTCCCGACAAGATCAACTCGCTCGCCGACTCCGTCGTGAGCTCGGTAGCCTGACCGGTTCCCCTCGGGGATCCGCTGGTGTGGCATCGGACATGGCCACGATTGCCGTGGAGGACCGAGCCGACCGCCCCGATCCGGCAGAAGCCGGAGGCGGGGAGGGTCCGGTCACCGATGCCCGGCTGATCTACTTCTCGTCGGTCTCCGACAACACCCACCGCTTCGTCGAGAAGCTGGGGGTCCGGGCCGCCCGCATGCCACTGCTCACCAGGGAGCCGACGCTGCGGGCGCTTCGGCCCTACGTGCTGGTCCTTCCCACCTACGGGGGAATCACCGGCAAGGGTGCGGTACCCCGCCAGGTCGTGAAATTCCTGAACAACGAGCAGAACCGCAACCTCCTCCGGGGGGTCATCGGGGCCGGTAACACCAACTTCGGTGAGACCTACTGCCTTGCCGCCGACATCGTCGCCGCCAAATGCAACGTCCCCGTCCTGTACAGATTTGAAGTCATGGGCACGTCCGAGGACGTGGACCGAGTTACCAGAGGATTGGAAGAGTTTTGGACATGAGTGTTGCAGAGACGGAGACGGGCGCACCCGCAGCCGCGGTGGACCGCTTCAAGGACATGGGCTATCACGAGCTGAACGCCATGCTCAACCTGTACGGCGCGAACGGAGAGATCCAGTTCGACGCCGACCGCGAGGCTGCGCACCAGTACTTCCTGCAGCACGTGAACAACAACACCGTGTTCTTCCACGACCTCGAGGAGAAGCTCGACTACCTCGTGAAGAACGAGTACTACGAGCGGGAGACGCTCCACCAGTACACGATGAACTTCATCCGTGACCTCTTCAAGCGCGCCTACGCCAAGAAGTTCCGCTTCGAGACCTTCCTCGGCGCCTTCAAGTACTACACCTCGTACACGCTGAAGACGTTCGACGGCAAGCGCTACCTCGAGCGCTACGAGGACCGCGTGTGCATGGTCGCCCTCCACCTGGCCCGCGGCAATGAGGAGCTCGCCACGCAGATGGTCGACGAGATCATCGACGGCCGCTTCCAGCCCGCCACCCCCACGTTCCTCAACGCCGGCAAGCGCCAGCGCGGCGAGCTGGTCTCCTGCTTCCTGCTCCGCATCGAAGACAACATGGAGTCCATCGGCCGGTCCATCAACTCGGCCCTGCAGCTCTCCAAGCGCGGCGGCGGCGTCGCGTTCGCGCTGACGAACATCCGTGAGGTCGGCGCGCCGATCAAGCAGATCGAGAACCAGTCGTCCGGCGTCATCCCCGTGATGAAGCTCCTCGAGGACAGCTTCTCCTACGCGAACCAGCTCGGTGCCCGCCAGGGTGCCGGCGCCGTGTACCTGCACGCCCACCACCCGGACATCAACCGCTTCCTCGACACCAAGCGCGAGAACGCCGACGAGAAGATCCGCATCAAGACGCTGTCCCTCGGCGTCGTGGTCCCCGACATCACCTTCGAGCTCGCCAAGCGCGACGAGGACATGTACCTGTTCTCGCCGTACGACGTCGAGCGCGTCTACGGCATGCCGTTCTCCGACATCTCGGTCACCGAGAAGTACTACGAGATGGTGGACGACGCCCGCATCAAGAAGACCAAGATCAAGGCGCGCGAGTTCTTCCAGACGCTGGCGGAGATCCAGTTCGAGTCCGGCTACCCGTACATCATGTTCGAGGACACCGTGAACCGGGCCAACCCGATCGACGGCAAGATCATCATGTCCAACCTGTGCTCCGAAATCCTCCAGGTCTCCGAGCCCACGACGTACAACGAGGACCTGTCCTACGACCAGGTGGGCAAGGACATCTCCTGCAACCTCGGCTCGCTGAACATCGCGAAGACCATGGACTCGCCCGATTTCGGCCGGACCATCGAGACCGCGATCCGCACCCTCTCGGCCGTCTCGGACATGAGCCACATCAGCTCGGTGCCGTCGATCGCCAAGGGCAACGACGCCTCGCACGCCATCGGCCTCGGCCAGATGAACCTGCACGGCTACCTCGCCCGGGAGCGGGTCCACTACGGCTCCGAAGAGGGCCTGGACTTCACCAACATCTACTTCTACTCCGTGGTGTACCACTGCATCCGGGCGTCGAACCTGATGTCCATCGAGACCGGCCGCCGCTTCGCCGGCTTCGAGAAGTCCAAGTACGCGAGCGGAGAGTTCTTCGACAAGTACACCGACCAGGTGTGGGAGCCGGCGACGCCGCGCGTGCGTGAGCTGTTCGCCGACGTGCATATCCCCACGCAGGAGGACTGGCGTGCCCTGAAGGCCTCGGTCATGGAGCACGGTATCTACAACCAGAACCTGCAGGCCGTCCCGCCGACCGGTTCCATCTCGTACATCAACAACTCGACGTCCTCCATCCACCCGGTGGCTTCGAAGATCGAGATCCGCAAGGAAGGCAAGCTGGGCCGCGTGTACTACCCGGCGCCGTACCTGACCAACGACAACCTGGAGTACTACCAGGACGCGTACGAGATCGGCTATGAGAAGATCATCGACACGTACGCCGCTGCCACGCAGCACGTGGACCAGGGCCTGTCCCTGACGTTGTTCTTCAAGGACACCGCCACCACGCGTGAGATCAACAAGTCGCAGATCTACGCCTGGCGCAAGGGCATCAAGACCGTCTACTACATCCGTCTCCGCCAGCTCGCGCTGGAAGGGACCGAGGTGGAGGGCTGCGTCAGTTGCATGCTCTAGGCAACTAAGTCGTCAGGCCGGGCATTCCGCCCGGCCTGACACTCCAGGCTCCACCGGTATCACCGGCATTACTTACACGCAGACAAGGAACACACCATGAGCGAGAAGCTGAAGCTCGTCGACCAGGTCCAGGCCATCAACTGGAACCGTATCCAGGACGACAAGGACGTCGACGTCTGGAACCGCCTGGTGAACAACTTCTGGCTGCCCGAGAAGGTGCCGCTGTCCAACGACGTGCAGTCGTGGGCGACGCTGACGCCGGAGGAGCAGACGCTCACCATGCGCGTCTTCACCGGCCTCACCCTTCTCGACACCGTGCAGGCCACCGTCGGTGCCGTCAGCCTCATCCCTGACGCGGTCACCCCGCACGAGGAAGCCGTGCTCACGAACATCGCGTTCATGGAGTCGGTGCACGCCAAGAGCTACTCCTCGATCTTCTCCACATTGGCCTCCACCAAAGAGATCGACGAGGCGTTCCGCTGGTCCACGGAGAACGTGAACCTGCAGAAGAAGGCGAACATCGTCACGGACTACTACCGCGGCGACGATCCCCTCAAGCGCAAGGTCGCGAGCACGCTGCTCGAGTCCTTCCTGTTCTACTCCGGCTTCTACCTGCCGATGTACTGGTCCTCGCGCGCCAAGCTCACGAACACCGCCGACCTCGTGCGCCTGATCATCCGGGATGAGGCGGTGCACGGCTACTACATCGGCTACAAGTTCCAGCGTGGCCTGGAGAGCGTGACGCCGGAGCGCCGCCAGGAGCTCAAGGACTACACCTTCGAACTGCTCTTCGAGCTCTACGAGAACGAGGTCCAGTACACGCACGACCTCTACGACTCCGTCGGTTTGGCCGAGGACGTCAAGAAGTTCCTGCACTACAACGCCAACAAGGCGCTGATGAACCTCGGCTACGAGGCGATGTTCCCGTCCTCGGTGACCGACGTGAACCCTGCGATCCTCTCGGCGTTGTCCCCGAACGCCGACGAGAACCACGACTTCTTCTCCGGCTCGGGCTCCTCGTACGTGATCGGCAAGGCCGTGAACACGGAGGACGAGGACTGGGACTTCTAACAGCCCAGTGACAAGTCAGATCGCTAGGCGCTGCGAGATGCGGGCTTAGTTGAAGGATGCGGAGAGCCTGGTTGGACGTCGTCCAACTGGGCTCTCCGTTTTCGTGCAGCCTGTGAAGTGGCAGGCTCGTTGGAGTCGACGTCGGATCAGCTCGAGTAACCCGTGATCCATTCCAGGGCGGCCTCCGTCTGAGGGTTTGCCCAGAACCATTTTCCGCATTCTGTCCCAGAAGGCATGCGCTATCGCTCCATCCGCAGTGTCGAAGGACTACCATCTCGCCATGGACAGCGAGGAAGACCTGAAGAGCGAGGTCCCGAGTGCGGCCACCAGGGCCGCGGTTCAGGGCGCCGCCTGGACACTGCCGGAAGCCATGACGGGCCGGGCAAGCCCCACGAACGCGGCGGTCGGGGACAAGCCCGTCTTCGCCTACATCGCCAGCCTGCCGCAGCCTCAGCGCGGCATCGCCGAAGCGGTCGATTCCCTGGCGGCCAAGACGCTGCCCGACCTGCAGCGCTGCGTGAAGTGGGGCATGGCGTACTACGGCGTGGGCGACGGGTGGTGCTTCAGCTGCGGCGGCTTCGCCGGCCACGTCAAGCTCATGTTCATCAATGGCGCGGCGCTCGAACCGGCACCGCCGACGACACCGGTGGGGATGGGCAAGTCGACGCGGGGTGTGGAGCTCGAGTCGGAAGAAGACCTCGACGACACCCAGGTCGCGGCGTGGATGACACAGGTGGCGTCCGTGCCAGGTGTCGGGGGCAGGAAGCATTGAACCGTGAGATCAGACGGAGCAGCTGCAATGGAGGGTAGTGGCCATGGTTGATCGTATTGCCGAGATATGGGGCACCCGCACTCCCTATGCCCGCGATGAGCGGTGGCCGGTGCGGGTGGACCAGGTCCTGGCCGAGGGCATCCACGAGTCCGACGTCGAGCGGTGGGTGCAGTCCGCTTGCGTGTTGTGCAGCAACGGGTGCGGCATCGACATCGCTGTCAAGGACGGGTCGATGGTGGGGGTCCGTGGCAGGGCGATGGATATCGTGAACCATGGTCGGCTGGGACCGAAGGGTTTGTTCGCGAGCTGGCAGGGCGTGGACAACAAGGACCGCCTCACCCGACCCCTGGTCCGGGAGAACGGGGTGCTGGTGGAGTCGGACTGGGACACAGCGATGCAGCGGATCGTTTCCCGCAGCAAGACCCTGCTCGAGAACAAGGGCCCCTTGTCCCACGGCTTCTATACGAGCGGGCAGTTGTTCCTCGAGGAGTACTACGCGCAGGCGATCGTCGGGAAAGCCGGCATCGGCACCCCGCACATGGATGGCAACACCCGGTTGTGCACGGCGACAGCGGCTACGGCCATGAAGGAATCCTTCGGCTCGGACGGTCAACCGGGTAGCTACGTCGACATCGATGAGTGCGACGCCATGTTCCTGTTCGGGCACAACATGGCCGAAACGCAGACCGTGCTCTGGGCGCGGGTCCTTGATCGGATCACCGGCCCGGACAAGCCGAGGATCGTATGCGTGGACCCCAGGTTGACCGACGTCGCCCGCCACGCGGAGGTGCACCTGGCGGTCCGGCCCGGTACGAACCTGGCGCTGATGCACGGGCTGGTACGCGAACTGTTCACCAACGGGTGGATCGACCAGGACTACATCGACCAGCACACCATGAACATGGATGAGCTGCGCACTACCGTCGAGCCGTGGACCCTGGATTCCGTGGCGGAGACGTGTGGCGTCGACGCAGAGGACGTGCGCCGCGCGGCCGAGATCTTCGGCACGTCGGACCGGGTTCTGTCCACGGTCCTGCAGGGCTTCTACCAGTCCTCCCAGGCCACGGCGTCCTCGTGTGCGGTGAACAATCTGCACATGCTGCGCGGGCTGATCGGCAGGCCCGGGTGCGGGATCCTGCAGATGAACGGGCAGCCCACGGCGCAGAACAACCGCGAGTGCGGGGCCGACGGGGACCTGTCCGGATTCCGGAACTGGGAGAACCCCGAGCACGTCCAGGAGTTGGCGGACCTGTGGAACGTCGATTCGGTAATCATTCCGCACTGGTCTCCGCCCACCCACGCGATGCAGATCTTCCGGTACGTCGAACAGGGCTCGATCGAGTTCCTGTGGATCTCGGCCACGAACCCGGCGGTGTCCATGCCGCAACTGCCCCGCATCCGGGACATCCTCGCCAGTTCGAGCCTGTTCCTGGTGGTGCAGGATCTCTATCTGACCGAGACCGCCCGCTACGCCGATGTCGTCCTGCCCGCCGCCGGGTGGGGTGAGAAGACCGGGACGTTCACCAACGTCAACCGCACCGTGCACCTGTCGGAGCAGGCAATCGATCCGCCGGGGGAGGCCCGCAGCGACCTCGACACGTTCCTGGACTACTCCAGGCGCATGGGCTTCACCCGACTTGATGGAACACCCCTGCTGGACTGGAAGGGGCCGGAGGATGTTTTCAACGCCTGGAAGGAATGCACCCGTGGTCGTCCATGTGACTACACCGGCATCACCTATGACAAGCTCCGCGGCGGCAGCGGTGTCCCGTGGCCGTGCAACGAGGACCACCCCGACGGAGTGGTGCGGCTGTACCGGGACGGGGTGTTCGCCACCGACCCGGAATATTGCGAAACGTACGGGCATGACCTGCTGACCGGTGCGACAATCGGCCCGGAAACCTATAAGGCGATGAAGCCCGCGGGGCGCGCGATCTTCAAGACCGCGCCGTACCAGCCGGCACACGAGACACCGGACGAGGACTACCCCTTCAGATTCACGACGGGGCGCACCGTGTATCACTTCCATACCCGTACCAAGACCGCCAGGTCCCCGCAGCTCAACCACGCCGCACCCGATGCCTGGGTGGAGATGTCCGTCAACGACGCCGAGTCCCACGGGCTGATCGAAGGCGACATCGTGCGGGTCGAATCCCGACGCGGGCATATCACCGCCCCCGTGCGAGTCAGCGGGATCCGGGATGGCAGCATCTTCGCCCCGTTCCACTATGGGTACTGGGACGAAGGCACGAGCGGAGGCGCAGCGCCGAACACGAGGTACCGGGCCGCGAACGAACTCACCATCACCGAGTGGGATCCGGTCTCCAAACAACCCGTGCTGAAAAATGCGGCCGTCCGCGTCGAGAAGATCGCCGACGGGGTCGGGCAGTCTTTGGCCCCGACCACCACCGCCTCACGCCCCGCGGAACGGGGCGGGAATCGCAAGCACGTGCTGCCCACGGTCGGTGGACCCGCAGCCCAGGCCAAGGAAACCATGGCGCCCGTGGATCCGCCGATGGTCGCGACGGAGGAGGAACATTCATGAGGCTTCCTGTCTACCTCGGCCTGCTGCACAAGTCCGAGGCCACCCTTGCCCGGTCTTTTCGGCAGGTGTCCGAAGGACACGGGCATGAACCTGACGTCTACTTCATATGTCAGGCCCTTGCGGCGCAGTGCGATGGACACCAGCAAGCCCTGGCTCCGGTCATCGAACGATACGGCGAGGTGGATAAGGACGACGAACCTGAACGCCTGCATGCCGACGGACTGTCCGAAATCCGATCAGGACCTGTCGGACTCCTGCGGGATCTGCAGGACCTCTACCTTCTCGCGAGTCTGGTCGACATCACCTGGACCATGATCAAACAAGCAGCCCAGGGGCTCAGGGACAAGGACCTGTTGGACGTGGTGACCAACTGTGACGGACAAACCAAAACCCAACTCAAATGGCTGCAGACCCGCATGAAACAAGCAGCTCCACAAGCCCTCATCGTCGCTGAGTGACCCATGGTCTGCGGGGTGCCGGCGGCGCCTCACCCCTGCGGCCTTCACGGACGCCGTGGGTCACCCGATGCCCAGGGCGGCTGTCATGGCTTCGTCAGCTACTTCGGCGGCTCCGGAGTGGGCTCACAGGATCGAAAGGGAATTGATGACGAAGAAGTCACTCCATGTGCGTCTCGCAGGCTCGGGCAGCCGTCTTGGCGGTGGATTGTACGCCGCGACGCTGTCCCTGATCGTCCTTGCAGCAAGCGGAGCCGTCGGCCTGGCTCTTCACGCCCCCTGGTTGTTCCCCGCCTCTATGGATTCGGCTTGCAGGATGATCCATCGGCTCCTGCCGGAGGCCTGACCATCGCGCACCTCCTGGCAGGAGCCTGTCGGTCGCAGTGACAACCCTGGTGCTGACGTGGGCAAAGAGGCCGCACCCACCAGCTGGCGCGACAACCCTCATCGTCAGTCTCGGCATACTGACCGGACCCCCACTACTGCTGTCCATGGCGGGAGCCATAATTTTCATCACGATGTTCGGATGGGGACTCAACATGCTGTTGGGTACGAAGCCTTCCACTGCCCAAGAACAGGAGTGACCGGAACCAGAGCAGACCCATGAACGCCGTGTCCGGACCGTCCACCCCGCCGCCAACAACGACGACTCCCGGTGCGCGGGTGTCGTGCCACCGAGGTTGGCGACGAGGGGTGGATCAGTGCCCGGAGTTGACGGCTTCGAGGTACTGCTGCACGGCTGTTTCGGTCACCCTGTAGGAGCGGCCAAACCGAATCCCGTGCATTGCTCCGGACTGCACCAGACGGTACACCGTCATCTTCGAGACCCGCATCCGGGCCGCGATCTCCGCAACTGTCAGCAGGTTCTCCGTTGAATTATTCTGCACCATTGTCACGTCTGCTCCTTACGTCTCACGAGACACTTCCGTGTCTTCACCAACAGTGACTGCCGCCGACGTGTCCCGCATGAGTAGCTACTACTTGTTTTCCTGATTCACGCAGCAAGTAATTGCCGGAAGTGGTGAACGTTCACGTTCAGCCATCCTCGACAACCGCGCGTATGGGCGCGTC
This sequence comes from Arthrobacter burdickii, assembly GCF_030433645.1. NCBI lineage: Bacteria > Bacillati > Actinomycetota > Actinomycetes > Micrococcales > Micrococcaceae > Arthrobacter > Arthrobacter burdickii. Next base: position 2,873,663 of record NZ_JAROCG010000001.1, on the reverse strand, counting down.
ATCCCTACCCGGAAGACCGAAAACCAGATCTCGAAGCGAGTTGTCGTTCCGCAGCTCCGGCATATCTTGGCCGGGCGCTGTAAGCGCTTCAAGTATCAGACGGTCTGGCGTCTATCGGGCATTGCCCTTAGCAGGCGGCCACACTTGGACTGAGGGGTTTATGACGCGTCCGAGTACGCCGATGAGGGTGCTGGCTTCGTTACTGCTTTGCGGGACATCTTCGGGCAGAGGTCCGTGATCAGCCCCGTCCCAGCGCACTCACGGACCACGCGAATACCCTCCACCGCTGACGCTTTATCCGAGAACTGCCCGGACACGGCCACGACCGTCCCATCGGACGCTTTCAACCTGAACCTGAAGGAAACTCCACCGTCCTGGAAAAGCTCGAACGTTCCAGCCATAACTACCCCCTAATCACCCAGGCAGAGGAACTGCTCGGGTCGTTCATTGAATCCGGAACTCAACGCTGCGTTCCGGCCGGCCCGAAAACGGGATAGGGCTTGCCCTATGTGACCCCAGCCACACCCAATGCACACATAGTAGGGGCCTTATTTCGTACTGGCGAGTATTAGCGTTCGGGGTTGATCGGCGCAAGCGCTTTCTCGGAGTTGATTACTAAGTAGCCTAGGGTTATTGTGCCGTTATTTGCTAACTAGCCTAATCTTTCCGGTCATTCCGCTAAGCAATCTAGCATTTCATTTCCTTTATTCTGGGCGCTGTTAAGTACTTGCATTCGACGGGTAGTGCCACGAGCAGGCAGGTATTCACTACTGTTGTATGTCTTGTCTTCCGTTCCTATACCCATGGCCGCTCGCTGCTCAGAGGCGGTCTGTTGTGGCTTCTCGCCGCGTGTTCGATGACCTTCCTGCCTTGCTGCCTGGTCCTGCTTCTGAATCTCTATCGGGGTACTACCTACGAACTTCACCTGTCCTCAGCGGTACAGCTCCTGACGTCGGGCATCATGGTGGCGCTCAAACCAGTACCGGCCCATGCACTCACCGTGAGGATGCTGGAGGAACACAGAATTCAACTGCACTATGCGCTCCGCACAGGCGTTCTGCCACTCGCCAGTCTTTTCAGCGACTGGCGTGATGAACTCGCACATTACGAGAGGGCGTACTCGCTAGCCTTGCGTGTCCTGCCCGCCGGGACGGCGATGGTCATCCTCTTCGATATTTGTGGTTTCCTTCGTGATCCACTGAGGGCCTCTTTTTCCTCGTGTGCGCAGTGGCCCCCGCGACTTTCGGGGTTGCGGCGTTCGCGTCCTCAGCGGTTCGGCTACAGAAAGTGAATGTGGTGGAGGGCAAGCTGCGCGATCAGATCCAGCTACTGGGTGCCTATGTCTGACCCGTGTTCACCGGTGCTTTCGACGGAGACGCAGGTGTCTGCGAGGGTGAACGTCGTTGCCTCCCATTCCCTGCCGGTGTCGGCCCTCGAGCTCATCATGGGGCAGCAGGCATTCCCAACCGCGTGACATCCCGATCAGCCGGCGCGTGCGTCAGGCGGCGAGCTTGTCCAGACGATCGGCGCGGAGCGCCTTGATGTGTCGGCGCATCAGCCGCCGATACCGCCGCAACGACACGTCGCCCACTTCAACGCCGTTGCCCGGCGGAGGAGGCGCTGTCGACCTGTACGTGTGGCCGGTGGGAGTGCGAACTTCAAGTGCATGCCGGACAGCGGGGACTGCCCTCACCATCCAGCCTTGAAGTTCCTTCGTGTGGTTGCAGGCTTCACAGAGACCGGCGCTGTTGGAAAGACTCGTGGGTCCGCCGTCGCGCCAGGGGACGATGTGGTCGTAGTGGCGGATAGGCGCGTCACAATAGGGCGTTCTGCAAGAGTGATCCCGAGCTTCGATGAAACGGCGTTGGCCTGCCGAGAAGAGCCGGGCCCGGGAGTCTACGGCGAGGAGCTCGCCGCTTCCGGGGGCGGTATACAGGCGCCGGAGCCAGGCTTGGAAGTCCTTCCTGGAATCGGACAGGTGCGGAGTCACCAGCGTCCGAGCCCAACCGCCTGGAACGACGCCGTACCCGGCGAGACGGGCCGGTTCGCTGTCTCCCTCAAAGAGCGTGCGGTCCGTCATGATGAGCTGGATCTCCACCCCGGAGATGCCTCCCGGCGTGCCGGTGGTCCGTTCGACCAGCGCATCCGCCATGACCTGACCGCGGCTACGGGCATCCCCGTCTGAACGCAGGGAATCTGCATGCCGGGCGAGTTCTGCGTACACCGCCACGCCTTCGGCGACGGGAAGCAGGGCTGTCAGGTAGGCCATCGTGTCGGGCGCCGGGCGCAGACTGACATGCCGCTCACCGGCTGCGTGGCGTGCCCGGTCCGTGACTGAGCGAGGATCCCTGCGGTACGACGCCGTTCGGGCGGCGGCGACGATCGCACGATCGCCGGCGCCCACGAAGGTCCCTGTATCGGCCGACAGCTCCTCATCCACCGCACAGCGATCCGAGGCGCTCACGCACGCCGTCTCCCTCACCAGGAGCGTTGCGCGCCATTCGTTCAGCCGGCCTGTCTCCAGCGCGGCCAGGGTGTGCGGCATCTCCGTGACGAGCGCCCTGGCCAGACCCAGCAGGCGACTCCCGCGGGACGGGGACTCGCGGCGGGCGAGGGCGATCTGCGCGCCGACGCCCTGCCCCTGCTCTGCAGCGGGAACGCCCGCCTCAGCCTGCGTGCGGCGCTCAGACACGTCGAACGCAACGGCGAGCCTGGCCTGAAGTGCGGCGACGGCAGACTTGAGGTCTTCGAGGTCACGCACCTGGTCGATCAGTTCGGCGCTTCCGCTGCCGGATCGAATGGAACCGACCGCGTCGATGAGATCCCGCACGCCGAGATGACGGACAGCGGAGGCTGATGCAGCGCCACAGCGATGTGCGACTGCTTCCCTCAGAGCTTCTTCGCTGCCGTCCATGTCCTATTTTCTCGCCTGCCACTGACATTTTGAGGCCCTCCCGGAGCAGCTGGCCGGCTGGGTCGGGTGCGGCAGGGGAGCCCGTCGTCGGACGGGGTGACGCTGGCGGGCAGTGCGACAGGGACGCCGACAAGGGTCGATGAAGCCGCCGGTCAGTACAGTGGTCCCATGCACCGAGTCGTCGCCCTGGCCTTGCCCAACGTGGTGGCCTTCGACCTCGCGATCCCGGCCCAGGTTTTCGGCCATGAGGATGAGCGGGAGAGATACTCCTTCCGGGTTTGTGCAGCGGAGCCCGGGCTGGTCCCCACCACCTCCGGGTACTCCATTCAAGCCCAGGATGGGCTCGACGCCTTACTGTCGGCGGACACCATCGTGGTGCCCGGTTACGCGCCGTTGAACGATCCTCCTCCGGATGTCTGCCAGGCCCTTCGCGACGCGGCGGCGCGTGGCGCTCGCGTGGTGTCGGTCTGCACCGGAGCCTTCGCTCTCGCTGCTGCAGGCCTGCTGGACGGTAAGAGGGCGACTACCCACTGGAAGAACGCCCAACGCCTACAGACCCTGTATCCAGGAGTCTCGGTCGACGCAGGTGTTCTGTACATCGACGAGGGCCGGATCAGTACGAGCGCCGGAGTGGCGGCCGGCATCGACCTTTGCCTACATCTGGTCCGGAAGGACCATGGAACCGAGGCTGCGAACAGCATTGCACGGCGTATGCTCGTGGCCCCGCACAGGGAAGGGGGCCAGATCCAGTTCATCGAACGTCCGGTCGCAGCGCCCCTGGACCTCTTCGCCGAGACCTGTGCGTGGGCCCGGCAGAACCTGGCCGAGCCGCTCACGGTCGACGCCCTTGCCGCCCATGCAGGGTGGGCCCCCAGGAGCTTCACCCGGAAATTCGTGTCCGAGGCAGGAACGCCGCCGCTGCGGTGGCTCACCGACCAACGCATCGCGGAGGCATGCCGGCTCCTGGAGACCACTGATCTGACGGTGCAGGCCATAGCCGCAAGGACCGGCCTGGGAACAACCGCGAACTTCCGGCTCCAGTTCGAGCGGAGACTCACCACGACGCCCTCCAGCTACCGTCGCCTGTACCAAGGCAGGAACCGGGCGGCTGCCCCAGCCTAGGCGTATCGACCTGGATGGTGGGGGTCGGGTGGCCCGGCACGAGAGCTCCGGCGGTGGTCACGGGCTGGTCCTCAGACCGCTGCGGGCCCGGGATCGCCGTCCGACACGAGAGCTCCGGCGGTGGTCACCGGTTGGTCCTCAGACCACTGCGGGCCCGGGATCGTCGCCCGGCACGAGGGCTCCGGCGGTGGTCACGGGCTGGTCCTCAGACCACTGCGGGCCCGGGATCGCCGCGTCAGGTGGGTGAGGAGGCTGGGAAGGGCACCGGCTCCCAGTGCGAGAAGGACTGCAACGCCCAGCAGGAGAGTCGATCGGAAGCCGCGCGCCTCCGTGTCCAGGTCGAGTTGCTCGATGGGATATTCGATGAACTTCGCCGTGGCGGCGACGGTAGCGCGTCCAGCATGGGCGGAAAGTTCTTCCAACGCGCTGTCGAACGCCGTTCGTCCCTCGCTGGGGGCGATCACCTCCGTCCTGATCGACCGCTCCGAAGCCCAGGCACCTAAACGGGGGTCCGGGGCCGCCGAGCCCGGGAGCACCAGGCGATCGACGGCGGGTCCGTGCGTGGACACCGGCGTGGTGAGCAGCACCATCCCGTGCCGGGTGGTCACGCTGGCGGTGGCCGCGACGGCGACCGTTCGGGCGGCTCCCGAGACCATATAGGCCTCGAACGTCGCCACGGCGTCCATCTCGCCGATGCCGTCCGTCAGCCCGACGCCGACAGTGGGGCGGAACCAGGGAAGGACGGCGTTCAGCCCCACCTGCGCGTCTGCAGCGGCGAATGCCTGTTCCGGGATGGCCGTACTTCTGGTCACGGACCAGCCGGGGTAACCCACCAGCGCGCCGACCCGGGCCGCTTCTTCGGGACCTGCGAAGTCATGAATCATCCGTAAGGCACCGGGCACACCGGAACTCACGCCGGCCGTCGTCGTGAACTGGCCGTCCTGGACGTAGCGCTGTCCGCCGACCCACTGGACGTCCGGGTTGCTCTCACGCAGCGAACCAAGGCGGGACCAGTGGGACGTCGCCGTATGCCCGTCGAGCAGACCCGCGGCTGCCAGCAGCATCGATCCACTGCAGACTCCCAGGATCCGGGCACCGTGATCGGCCTGCCGGACGATCCACGCGCGTGTGCCCGCCTCCTCCTCGCCGGCCGGTTCCTCGACTGCCGGAACCACCACCAGATCCGGCGGGGCGACAGCGCCGCTGTCGATGTCGGCAAAGGTGTGGGTCGGAAGAACCGGGGGTGCTCCCACCAATTGAACCGGCGCCCTGTCCTGCGAGACGGTGTACACCGAGAATGAATCCGAGCTCGCAAGCACGTCGTAGGGGGCCAGGACATCTGCCGCCTCGGTTCCGGTCCGCCCGAGAAGCACGGCAACCCTGACAGGGCCTTCCGAGGATGCCGCCGGTACCGGCAGGGCGAGGCTTGATGCAACGGGAATAGCGGCAGCGTTGTCCCGCTGGACGATCTCCGAGCCCGCCAGGACGGTCCCGACGAGTGTGCCCGCGACCAATGCCACGGCAACGGTGATGCTTGCCAGGCGTCGGAGTAATGCTCGCACGACGGTTCCTGGATTCTTCTTGATCGATTGCACGGGCTGCTCCACTGTCCGACTCCTGTTCGTGGGCCCGACCTCCGGGCCCACGAGTAACACTGGCGGGTTACGGCCCCGCAGAAGAGTAGTAAAAACGCCCTCCACCGATAGAATCCGGCCACGGGACCTCCCGCCGGTTCCGCAGAGAGGTGCGGCACCCGTCGTCGTGCCTGCGTGTCCTCCGATGAAGGTCTATCGGATGAGGGAATCCGCGGTGTCCTGGGAGTAGCGGAGGACTCCGTCGAAGGGCGTCAGGGTGAACCACTCGTCGTCGTACCTGTTTGCGAAGATCAGCACGTCGGAAGCCGTGTCGAGCGGATCACCGTCGGGGTACTGGCTGCCCTCGGTGCAGGTCACCGGCATCGACGAGACCCGTATGGTCCCACTCGGGAGATCGCCTTTCAGCACTTCGGAAACGTCCATCCGGTAGGAGTGCGCCTCGGCATCGTAGATCGACTCGGTCCCGTCCCGTTCCGTCCCTGCCCCGACGATCACCAGCTCCGCCTGATCGAACGTCTCCTGCGGCGTCTCGATGCGGACCCAATCGACGCAGGTCGCGCCCGAAGCGTACCCACAGCCGGCGAGGCCGGGGAGGAACAGGGCGGCGCCGAGACTGGTCGCGATGGCCCGCATGTGCCGAGGATATCGAGGGTAGTGTCCCCGGGGCGGCGAGCCCTGAAATCGTGATGGAACGGTGTCGCACCAGGAACGCTGCCGGATATTCGCCATCGGTCACAATTCCCCCTCGCCACTCGTCATAGGAGTGCAGGGCATCGGAGCCCTGCCGGGGGAAACCCGTATAGACCAAAGGATGATCACCATGAAGACGATGACCTGCAGCCAGCTCGGCGGCCCCTGCGACCACACGCTCCGGGGCGACGACGCCGACGCGGTGATCAAGGCCCAGGACCGCCATCTCCGCGACGCCGTCCGGGCCGGCGATACCAGCCATGGGCCGGCACACGAGGAGATGAAGAGCCGGTGGCGTAAGCCGTTCGCCGCGATGGGTTGGTACCGCGACACGAAGAAGGCCTTCGCTCAGCTGTCGGAGGACTGAGCCGGCCCGTCTGCCTCACGGCGCTGCACCGAGGCCAGTGCTTCGGGGGCGGCCCGGAAGGTGATTCCGCTGACCCGGCCGCCGACGACGGTGAAATCGAAGACCACCTTGGCCTCGCCGCGGTGGATCCACGCCGCGCCGGGGCGCGAACCAAGGAACACCGCGAACGCCGTCTTGGCGGCGCCGTTGAAGAAGGAAGCCACCTGCTGGCGCCCCGCCATCCTCTGCGGGGTGCCCAGCGCAACAGCGGCGTCGTCGCCCGTGACGATCACGTCGGGAGCGAGCAGTTCGAGCAGGCGGCTGAAGTCACCTCCGCGCGCGGCAGCGAGGAAGGCATCCACGACCTGCCAGTCGGGCATTCTGACGGGGGAGGGGCGGGCGACCTTTGCACGAGCCCGCGAGGCGAGCTTTCGGGCCGAGTCGGGGCTGGCGTCGAGGATTGTGGCGATGGTCGCGAAGTCGATGTCGAAGCTTTCGTGAAGGACGAATGCCACCCGCTCCCGGGGCGTCAGGCGTTCGAGCACGACCTGCAGGGCGAGACCGACGGTATCGGCCAGGGCCACCTCGTCGGCCGGATCCGGATAGGTCTCGGCGGGATCGTCATCCTCGAGTTCGTCCTGGGGCACGGGCGTCTTCGCCCTCAGCCGGTCGAGGCACAACCGGGTGGTCACGGTCGTCAGCCAGGCCGGGACATGGTCGATCTGCTCCGCAGAGGACAGGCGCAGCCATGCCTGCTGGACGATGTCCTCTGCTTCGGCATGGTCGGAGATGATCCGCTCGGCCAGGCGGAGGAGCCGCGGGCGCTCACCCTCGAATATTGCAGTCTGCTCGTGCATGTCGACACGCTTTCTCCCGGTCCTTCGTCATCCTAGGGACAAAAGGGCGCCGTGGCACGAGTTGCAGCACCAGGAAGGGGCGACGTCGACACCGAGGGGGAGGGGAAGCACGAACGGACGCAGAGTCCCCGCGTGGCGCGGGTTCTTCTGCGTCCGTTCGGTCCAGCGATGCCGGATGGGACGACTAGTCGCGGGCCTTCGCACCAGGACCGGGACGGTTCGCCACCAAGGGGTAGGGACCGGTGTGGCCGTCGCGGACTGCCGCGAGTTCCAGGACGCGGTCACGGCACAGCCGCCAGCCGAGCATCAGCAGGGGGATGATGACCACCAGGGAGCCGATGGTCCACGTGCCCACGGGCGAGTCGAAGGCCATCAGGACCAGCACCGCCAGCAGGAACGCGAGGGTGATCCACCCGGTGACGGGGGCACCGGGCATGCGGAAGGCGGGGCGCAGCAGCTCGCCGCGCTTGGCCAGCCGCGCCAGCTGCATCTGGCACAGGACGATGACGCCCCAGGTGCTGATGATGCCCAGGGACGCGACATTCAGCACGATCTCGAACGCCTGAGCGGGAACCACCGCGTTGAGGACGACGCCGAGAAGGGCGACGGCCGCGGTCAGGGCGATGCCGCCGTACGGAACGCCTGCCTTGTTCATCCGTGACGCGAACTTCGGGGCGGAACCGGCGACCGACATGGAGCGCATGATGCGGCCCGTGGAGTACAGGCCGGCATTGAGCGAGGACAACGCTGCAGTGAGGACCACCAGGTTCATGATGGCATCCACGCCGCTCACCCCAATGGAGCCGAAGAACGTCACGAACGGGCTCTCGCCGGCCTTGTAGGAGGTGTAGGGCAGCAGCAGCGAGAGCAGGATGAGCGAGCCGACGTAGAACACCGCGATGCGCACGATCACCGTGTTGATGGCCTTGGGCATGATCTTCTCCGGGTTCTCGGTCTCACCCGCCGCGGTGCCGATCAGCTCGATCGAGGCATAGGCGAACACGACACCCTGCATCACCACGACGGCGGGCAGCAGGCCGTTGGGGAACATGCCACCGTTGTCCGCGATGAGGCTGAAGCCGACCTCCTGGCCGTCCACAGGAGTCCCGAAGATCACGAAGTAGATGCCCACGACGAGGAAGGACACCAGGGCGACCACCTTGATCAGTGCGAACCAGAATTCGAGTTCCCCGAACACCTTCACGCTGATGAGGTTCAGGCCCAGCACCAGGATCAGGGCGGCCAGGGCCCAGGCCCACTGCGGCACGTCCGCGATCGGCGCCCAGTACTTCCGGAAGAAGTTCATGTAGAGCGCGACGGCCGTGATGTCGACGATCGCGGTCATGGCCCAGTTGAGCCAGTACAGCCAGCCCGTGACGAAGGCGGCCTTCTCGCCGAAGAACTCGCGGGCGTAGGAGACGAACGAACCGGAGGACGGCCGGTGCATGACCAGTTCGCCGAGGGCCCGGAGGATCATGAAGGCGAAGAAGCCGCAGATCGCGTAGCTGAGGATGAGCGCAGGACCCGCCGTGGCGAGGCGGCCGCCGGCACCCATGAACAGGCCGGTGCCGATGGCGCCACCGATGGCGATCATCTGGACCTGCCGGGGCTTCAGGCCCTTGTGGTAGCCCTCGTCCTCGCGGTGGAGGGTCGCCTCGGAGGCGTGGGCGTGGGCAGGGATCGTGTGGTCGGAGATGGCCGGTTGCTGCGTGGCCGGTCGTTGCTGTGTCATGAGGGTCCTTTACTTGCTCAGGTTGGCGAGGCGCCGCGGGCTGAGGAGTTCGGTGAGCTGCTCGCCGGTGAGCAGCCCGTGTTCGAGTACGAGTTCGGCAACGCCCTTACCGGTGGCGAGGGCTTCCTGGGCGATGGCTGTTGCGGTGGCGTAGCCCAGTTGCGGGTTGAGGGCCGTGACCAGGCCGATGGATTGTTCCACCGTGAGGCGGAGGTGTTCGGTGTTGGCGGTGATGCCCCGGACGCAGCGGGCCGCGAGGGTGCGGCAGGCTGCTTCCAGGTGGGAGATGCTCTTGTGGAGGCTGTGGACGATGATCGGTTCGAAGGCGTTGAGCTGCAGCTGGCCGGCTTCCGCAGCCATGGTGATGGTGACGTCGTTGCCGATGACCTCGTAGGCGACCTGGCTGACCACCTCCGGGATGACCGGGTTGATCTTCCCGGGCATGATCGAGGAACCGGACTGCACCGCCGGGAGGTTGATCTCGCCGAAGCCGGCGCGCGGGCCGGAAGAGAGCAGCCGCAGGTCGTTGCAGATCTTGGACAGTTTCACCGCGACGCGCTTGAGCACGCCGGAGAGGTGCACGAAGGCGCCGACGTCCTGCGTCGCCTCGATCAGGTCCACCGCCGTGACGAGCGGCAGGCCGGTGATCTCCGCCAGGTGCCGGCAGGCGGCCTCGGCGTACCCGGCGGGGGCGTTCAGGCCGGTGCCGATCGCCGTCGCGCCGAGGTTGATCTCGTGGATCAGCAGATCGGCTTCCGCCAGGCGGAGTCGATCCTCGCCGATCGTGACGGCGTACGTCCCGAATTCCTGGCCGAGAGTCATGGGGACCGCATCCTGGAGCTGCGTGCGGCCCATCTTCACGACCGTGCGGAATTCGAGGGCCTTGGCAGCGAAGGCATCTTCGAGCTCAGTGAGCGCTTCGAGCAGCTCCCGGGCGGCGAAGATCGTGCCCAGCTTGACCGCCGTGGGGTACACGTCGTTCGTGGACTGGCTGAGGTTGACGTGGTCATTGGGGTGCAGCCGCGCGTAGTCGCCCTTGGGGTGTCCGAGGATCTCCAGGGCCCTGTTGGCGATCACCTCGTTGGCGTTCATGTTCGAGGACGTCCCGGCACCGCCCTGGATGACGTCCACCACGAACTGCTCGCTGAGCCGGCCCGCCAAAACGTCGGCACAGGCTTCCTCGATGGCCCGGGCGCGCTCGCCGTCGAGCAGGCCGAGCTCGTGGTTGGTGCGGGCGGCGGCGAGCTTCACGGCAGCCAGGCCCCGGACCAGATGCATGTTGGAGGACAGGGGCTGGCCGGTGATGGGGAAGTTCTCGACCGCGCGCAGGGTGTGGACCCCCCAGTACGCATGCGCGGGGACGTCCCTGTCGCCGAGGAGGTCATGCTCGGAGCGGAAGGGGGAGTGGTCGGTCATCGTGATCCTTACGGGGCTTCGTCGGGGGGCGTGGACAGGAAGTCGAGGGCCTGGAAGGTGCCGACGGGCCGGCCTCCGCCGAGCACCGCGGTCCTGGCGATCGGGGCCAGCGGTCCGGTGTCGACGCCGAGAGCTTCCAGTACGGAGACGGCGACGGGCATGCGGGCGCTGTCCCCGCCGTCGGAGATCTTGACCGCCACGGCCCGGCCGTCCGGCAGGCCGATCAGCTGGACACCCTGGAAGCCGTCCTTCGCGACCGCACCGGGAGTGAGGCGCATGAACTCCGTGACGTCGCGGTGTTCTCCGGCCACCATGTCCGGGTGCCGTTGCATGGCCAGTCCGACGGCGGCTTCCGCAGTCGGTGTGCCGACCGCTCCCTCCGCTTCCGCTGCAGCGCGGGCAATGACACCGAACGCTCGGGCCATGCCGCGGAGGGTCAGGGCGAACAACGGGGTTCCACAGCCGTCGGTGGACAGTCCCGAGGGCTGCTCATCCGTCAGCTCGGCGACGGACCGGGCCACCAGCCGTTGCAGGGGGTGGCCGGGATCGAGGTAGCCCGTGACCGGCCAGCTGTTGATCACGCAGGTGGCAGCCATGGAGGCGTGCTTGCCGGAGCAGTTCTGGGTTAGCTGCGTAGCCGTCCGGCCCGCGCGGAGCCACTCGTCGCGCTCGGTGCTTCCGTACGGGAGGTCGGAGCTGTTGCCCAGTACGTCCGGGGCCAGTCCGTGCATCTCCAGGATCCGTCGGACACCGTCGACGTGCTGTGGGGCGCCGGAGTGGCTGGCCGCCGTGAGGGCGAGCAGATCGGCGGGAAGATCGAGTCCGGCGCGCACCAGGGCGACGGCCTGGAGCGGCTTGAGCGCCGAGCGCGGGTAGAAGGGAGCCAGTGGATCGCCCGCCGTGAGGACGGTTCGGGTGCCCGCGCCTGCCTCGGCGGTGGCGATCAGCGACCCGTAGTGGATGCTCTCCACCAGCCCGTCGCGGGTCTGTGCGGCGAGGGGCACGTGCTGCGGAAGGTGGTGGGACGCCGGTTCCGGGGCGGGGTCGGCTAGGGCAGGGAAGGGCATGGAGTCCTCGAGGGTGTTCTGGCGGTCGGCGACAGGGTGACGGGCACGCTGTGCGGAGAGTTACGGGCTGAGGATGGAGTCGAGGGCGGCGCCCACGGCGTGGAGGTGCCGGCTCATGGCGGCGCGGGCCTCCTCGGCGTCGCCCGCCTCCACGGCGGCAAGGATCTGCTGGTGTTCGCGATCCGACGCGTGCTGGCGGTCGGCCACCATGTTGAGGGTCTCCGACTGATGGGCCAGCGCATCGCGGATGCTGGAGACGACGTCCTCGAAGACCTGGTTGTGGCTGGCCCGGGCGATCGCGACGTGGAAGCCGGAGTCGAGGGCGACCCAGGCTTCGGGATCGTCCTCGGCGGCCATGGCGGCCACGATGTCCCGCAGGGCTTCGAGCTCCTCGGGGGTACGCCGTTCCGCGGCGAGTCCTGCCGCGGGTACTTCGATGTGCGGACGGGCTTCGGTGAGGTCCAGTGCGGAGTACTGGCCGAGCACCAGATCCTTGGCCACGTGGTTCGCCAGTACGAAGGTGCCGCGTCCCGTCCTGGTCACGGTCAGTCCGAGGGCGTTGCAGGAACGCAGGGCCTCCCGGACCACAGACCGGCTCACGCCGTACCGCTGTGCGAGGGCGGCCTCCGAACTCAGCTTGGCACCCACCTCCAGCGCACCGTTCTCGATGTCGCTGCGGAGCGCATTGAAGACGGCCTCCGCGGCACTGACGCGGGCCAGCGGATAGCTGGTGGCGGCCGGCGGATCGGCGGGATGCTGTCCGGCTGTCCGGCTGTCTGACAGGTTCACAGGAGAAATATGGCACACATCACAGACCCACGTCAATGCGGTCCCGGCCTACCTGCCGGCGAGGTCACCGCTCACGACGGAACTCGGGTGCGACCGCTCACCCCGCGTCCGAGACCGCCTGGGAGCCGAAGGGTACTTTCGTCACCGTGCCGTCGATGACGCTTTCGTGATGCCGGGCGACGCCTTCTTGCGGCTCCTGGTCATCCCGATGGCATCACCGGACAGGCGCTGTGCGAGCCAGACCGGGACGACGGACGCGATGATCAGGACGACGGCGACGACGTTGACCACGGGTGCCTGGTTGGGGCGGAAGAGGTTGTTGAGGATCCACACGGGCAGCGTCTGCTGGCCTGCCCCGATGGTGAAGGTGGTGACGATGATCTCGTCGAAGCTCAACGCGAAGGCGAGGAGGCCGCCGGCGACCAGCGCCGAGCGGAGCTGGGGGAGCGTGACGAGCCGGAAGGTGGTGAAGATACCGGCGCCGAGGTCCGAGGATGCCTCTTCGAGACTGCTGTTCGTCCTCCGGAGCCTGGCGATCGCGTTGTTGAACACGGTCACCATGCAGAAGGTGGCGTGGGCGATGATCACGGTCCAGAGGCTGAGGGACACGCCGAGCACCGTGGTGAACAGGTTGTTGAGGGCGATACCGGTGACGATGCCCGGGAGGGCGATCGGCAGGATGACGAGGAGGTTGATGACGTCCTTGCCGAAGAAGTCGTGCCGCTGCAGCGCCAGGGCCAGGAGGGTCCCGAGGATCAGTGAGATGGCCGTGGAGATGAGGGCCACCCACAGGGAGGTGGCGATGGCTTCCCGGACGCCCTCGGACTGGAAGGCCCGCGACCACCATTCCAGGGTGAAGCTGCGCGGCGGCCACCCGAAGCTCCGGTCGCTGTTGAAGGAGTTGACGACCACCAGGAGCAGCGGCACGTAGATGAAGAGCAGGACCACCGCCGTGAGGGTGCCGAGGGTGATGCGGGCACTTCTGGACAGTTTCACTCCGGGCTCCTAGAGATTGTTCAGGGCGCCGGTGCGCCGCACGATGAGGAGGTAGGCCATGATGACGGCGATCGGGATCAGTGCGACGGCGGAGGCCAGCGGCAGGTTGTTGGCGGCGCCGACGTTCGCGTAGACGACGGTCCCGAGCATCTGTGTCGTCCCGCCGACGATCTGCGCGGTGATGTAGTCGCCCAGGGTGAGGGCGAAGGTGAAGATGGTCCCGGCGATGATGGAGGGCACGAGGATCGGCAGGATGACCAGCCGGAGCGTGGCGAGAGGTTTCGCGCCGAGGTCGCTCGAGGCTTCGAGCAGGGAGTCCGGCACCCGTTCGAAGCCTGCATGGATCGGCAGGATCATGTAGGGCAGCCAGATGTAGGACAACGCGATGACGACGGCGGCCTCACTGTAGCCCGGACTGTTGATGCCCAGCCATTCGAGCAGCCCGCCCTCGGCCAGGACGTTGCGCCAGGCGTAGGCCTTCACGAGGTAGCTCGCCCAGAGCGGCATCAGGATGGCGACGACGAGGACACCCCGCCAGCGCGGCGAGGCGACCTTCGCGATGAAGAAGGCGATGGGGAGCGCGAGCACCATGTCGACGACGGTCACGAGGACGGCGATCCGCAGCGTCCGGAGGGCGATCGTCTGGTAGACGGGATCGGTGGTGACCTGGATGAGGTTGTCCAGGGTCCAGGTGGTGGACACCTTCCCGGTGAAGGTGTCCACCGTCCACAGCGCGGTGATGAGCAGTGCACTCAGCGCTGCGATGTAGACCAGGATGAGCCAGGCTGCCGGGGCGGTCAGGAGACCGGCGAGGCGCAGGCGCCCCCGCCGATACAGCAGTGCTGACAGTGCCTGCCGTGAGGGTCTCCCCGGGGCAGCGTCAGCTGGGCGTGTGTCGACGGACATGTCCCGACTCTTCCTTCCTGTCGTCGTTCGAGGGTCAGCCCTTGATTTCGGTCCAGGCCTTGGTCCACTCGGAGTAGTCGGTGCACTCGACGTCCGTGCGGCCATCGATGCAGTCGGCCACGGGCGTGGTCCAGTACCAGATTTGGCTCGCGTACTCCTCATCGCCGGAGTGGTAGGTCTCGCAATGCGACGCGTCCTGGGTCAGTTCGCAGGCGGCGGGGGTGGCCGGTGATTCACCGAAGTACTCGGCCACCTGCGCGTTGATCTCAGGGCTGGCGATGTGGTCGAGCCACTTGTAGGCGCAGTTCTTGTGCTCGGACTCAGCGCCGATCATCCAGGTGTCGGACCAGCCGGTGGCGCCCTCCTCGGGCAGCACCGTCTTCACGTCGGCGCCGTCGGCCTGCGCGATGTTCGCGCCCACCTGCCACGTGGTGCCGATGACGCTGCTGCCGCTGGCGAACGACTGCACTTCCTTGACGACGTCGGACCAGTATTCGCCGACGTGCTCGCGCTGGGCCTTGAGGAGATCGACGGCAGCGGCCAGCTGATCGGCGTCGAGCGCGTAGGGGTTGGTGATGCCGAGGTCGGGATTGTGGGCCATCAGGTAGACGGCCGCGTCCGCGATGTAGATGGGGGAGTCGTAGGCGGTGACTTTTCCGGAGTTCTGTTCGGCGTCGTCGAAGACGCTCCGCCAGGAGGTGGGGGCAGGTGTCACCTGGTCCGCCCGGTACATCAGCACGTTCGCTCCCCAGCCGTGGGGGACGCCGTAGTTGACGCCGTCGACGGTGTTCCAGAGCTGGTCCTTCAGGAAGGGGTAGATCCCCTCGTAGCTCTCGACCAGGTCCACGTTCACGGGTTCCACATCGCCGCCGGCGATGAGCCGCAGCGACGCGTCGCCCGACGCGGAGACGACGTCGTACTGGCCGCTCCGCATGAGCGTCACTGCCTCGTCCGAGGTGCCGAAGGGCTTGAAGTCGACCATGCAGCCCGTTTCCTCCTCGAACGAGGACACCCAGTCGACGGCCGGATCATTGGTGCCGTCCTCGACGTAGCCGGGCCACGCCAGGATCGAGAGGCTGCCTTCGCCTTCGCCGACCTCGGCCTGCGCCGTGAGTTCGGGGGCGGATCCCTGCCCCTCCGTGGAACCGTTGCTGGTGCCGCAGGCGGTGAGGGCGAGCAGGGTTGCCGTCGTGAGGCAGAGAAGGGGCAGGGCTGACTGGGTGCGTGCCATGAGGGTGCCTTTCGGGATGGGGAGGAGGGGTGTGTCAGAATGCCGGCGGAAGCCAGACGACGTCCTGCTGGTTCCAGGACAGGACTGCCGGCTGGCCGACGGCGAATTCTCCGCCTCTGCCGGCGGTCACGGGGATGAGCGCGACGGCGGTCGTCCCGTCGGAAAGGGTGCCCCGGACCTGCGTGGCGTGGCCCAGGTAGACCAGGGCGGTGACCGTCACTGCGATCCCGGTGCCGGGCCCTTCCGGGGGGAGGGGGCGTAGCTGGATGCGCTCCGGACGCACGGAGAACCGGTCGTCCCGGCCGTAGAGGGATCGGGCCAGAGTGCTGGGGAAGATGTTGGACGTCCCGACGAAGTTGGCCACGAATGATCCGTTGGGCCGTTCGTAGATCTCCTCGGGAGTACCGACCTGCTCGATCCGGCCCTTGTTGAACACCCCTATGCGGTCGCTCATCGTGAGCGCTTCCTCCTGGTCGTGGGTGACGAAGATGAAGGTGATGCCGAGCTCCTGTTGCAGCTCCTTCAGCTCGACCTGCATCTGCTGGCGCAGCTTCAGGTCGAGTGCGCCCAGGGGCTCATCCAGCAGGAGCACTTTCGGCCGGACGACCAGCGCCCGGGCCAGGGCGACCCGCTGCCGCTGGCCACCCGACAACTGGGACGGGCGCCGGTCGAGGAAGCTCCCGAGTTGGACCTGCTCCAGTGCTTCCGCCGCCCGCTGCCTGCGGTCCGCCTTGTTCACGCCCCGGACCCTCAGTCCGTACGCCACGTTCTCCATCAGGCTCATGTGCGGGAAGAGGGCGTAGTCCTGGAAGACGGTGTTCACGTCCCGTTCGAAAGGGGCCCGCGCGGACACGTCCTTGCCCTCGAGTTCGATGACGCCCGCGGTCGGCAGTTCGAAGCCGGCGATCAGCCGGAGGACCGTCGTCTTTCCCGATCCCGAGGGGCCGAGCATGGAGAAGAACTCCCCGGACCGAATCTCGAGGTCCACGGAGTCCACGGCGGTCGTCTCGCCGAACCGCTTGGAGAGACCGATGAGCCGGATGGCCGGCCCTGCAGGCGCGGTCGTCCTGCGCGAGGTCTGTGGCATGGCTGCCGAGGTCATCCGTGGCCCTTTCTCTGCTGCCGGTGTGGCTGCTTCGGTGTGAAGCCCGTCACAAGCGAGGCGTCCGAGAAAGAGTATAACTTCATATCTATTATGTATATACGGCTGCGTTAACTCCTCGTTACAGTGATGCCATGGACCATCATCGGGCGTCGTCGAGGGGGTTGTCGGCCGTCTTCGCACCGATCAGGACCGGAGGTCTCGCGGAAGAGGTCACCCGGCGGATCGAGCAGGCGCTCGAGACAGGCCTCCTGAGGGGCGGCCAGCGGCTGCCGCGGGAGGTCGAGCTCGCAGCGGCCCTCGGAGTCTCTCCCGTCACCGCGCGGGAGGCACTGTCCATCCTCCGCGAGCGCGGACTGATCACGACGGTTCGCGGCCGCAACGGGGGCAGCTTCATCATCGATGGCTACCTGCCCTCCACGGACCTGGCGCTCCAGAACCTGCAGGCGACGACCCGGCTGCAGATCAACGACCTGGGGTTGCACTACGAGGCCATCGCCTCGGCCTGCGCGGGCATCGCCGCGCGTCGTGCCGACGCAGCCGACCTGCACCGCCTGCACCAATACCTGCGCCCGCACGAGGACACGCTGCTATCATGGCGCCTGGTCGATTCGGAGTTCATGCTGGAGGTCGGTGCGATCGCCCGGTCGGCCCGCCTCGGCAGGGAGTTGGTCCGCATGCAGGCTGACCTCGGGACGCTCACAGTTCTGCCCTACACCGACGACGTCTTCCGGGAGTCCTCGGTCGGGCACAGGAACGAGGTGGCAGGGGCCATCGGCGATGGGGATGTCCTCGCCGCCCAGAACGCGACCAGGGACCTCATCCACACGATGGTCTCCTGGCTACTCAGGCGGAGGGCACGGGAGCTTCCGATGACGAAAGGGTGAGCACGTGACGACGGAGCTGTCGCCCGCGGTGACGCGGATCCGTGCCCAGATCGGTGGCGTGCAGTCCGGACTGGCCGACTGGGCGGTCGAGTTGGGGCGCCAACTGGCCGGCGTCCGGGGGAAGGTGCACGGATCGGCCATCGATGCCCTCGCCCTTCCTGCCGTCGAGGCGATGCTGGGCGACGCCGAGCGCTACATCACGGGGGCAGGGTTCATCGCGGGCTCCGGCCTGGTGGCAGCCGATCGAAGCTACATCGCCTGGTGGCAGGGCCCGGACCTCGAGCGGGTCGATGCCCTTGCCAACTTCAGCACGAGCTCCATGGACCGTTACCTCAGGGCGGAGTGGTTCCGTGTTCCCTTCGAGACCGGGGAACCGCATGCCACGGGTCCCTACATCGATTTCCTGTGCACGGACGAGTACGTCATGACCTTCACGCACCCCGTCGTCCTCCAGGCAGGCGGACCCGTTGCGGGAATCGTCGGGGCGGACATCTCCGTGCAGTCACTCGAAAGGATGCTGCTGGGATCGCTGACCGCCCTCGGACCCACGGCGACGCTCGTCAACAAGGGCGGACGCGTGATCGTGTCGGCCGCGGATGCCCTGGAACCCGGCGACCTCGTCACCGAGGGCGATTTCACCACCTCACTCGATATCGGGAACCACCTCGTCCTGCTGCTGGACCCCGTCACCTGACAGCAGCCGCGGCAGTAAAGCCGCTCCTGGAACGCTCCTGGGAATACGGCGTCGGCACCGGATCCCCGCCGTCGCCTCCGATCCCGGCTGTCCGAGCGCACTGGTCTGGACAGCCGCCGGCGGCATGGTCAGGATCAGTACATGACGCTTCCACGCCGCGAGACGGTTCTCCGATTCATGCGCGCGTTCCATCAGCAGGAGCGGGACGTCGCCGAGTCGATGATGGCCGACGACTTCGTCTTCACCAGTCCCCAGGACGACCACATCGACAAGCGCGCCTGGTTGGAGCGGTGCTTCCCGTCCGCGGACCACTTCGACGGGCCGGCACGAACCCTGCAGATCATCGACGTCGACGGCCTGGTCCTGCACCGGTACGAGTACGACGTCGCCGGCCGGACCTACCGCAACATGGAGGCGATCCGCGTGCAGGTGGGCATGGTGTGCGAGGTCGAGGTGTACTTCGGGGGAGCCGTCTAGACCCCGCTCGCCGGATCTTGCTGATCGGGCTGGTCGAGGCGGGCCAGCAGCAGCGCCTCGGCGACGATCGCGTTCTCGAAGTCGCCCAGGTGGATGGACTCGTTCGCGCCGTGCGCCCGGGAGTCCGGGTCCTCGGCGCCCGTGATGAGGATCTCCGCCTGCGGATACAGCGTGTTCAGGATCTCGACGGCCGGAATCGACCCTCCGACTCCCATGCACACGGCCGGCACACCCCACGCCTCTTCCATGGCCGAGAGCCTCAGCCGGGCCGCGCCCGAGGACGAGTCGACGGCGAAGCCCTCTGTCCGCCCGCCGGGCAGGAACCGGACCTCGGCCCCGAAGGGCTTCTGGGCTTCCACGTGCCGCCGGACGGCCTCCATGGCTGCGGCGGTGTCACTGGACGGGGCGAGGCTCAGGCTGAATCGAGCCCTCGCCGTCGGCTGCAGAGTGTCCGAGGACAGCGCGACGGACGGCGCATCCACTCCGATGATGGTCAGGGCGGGCTTCGTCCACAGCCGTGAGGTGATGCTGCCGGAGCCGGCGAGGGGGACGCGGGCCGGACCCCTGAGTCGGCCCGGAACTCCGCTTCGGACAGGGACGGCCCCGGTTCCTCGGTCGCGACCAACCCGGGCACTGCCACGCTGCCGTCGTCGTGGTGGAGCGTGGCAAGAAGCCGGGACAGGGCGGCGATCGCATCCACCAGGGGACCGCCGTAGGTTCCCGAGTGCAGGGCGTGGTCCAGCACGCGGACCTCGATGGTGCCCAAGACCAGCGCGCGAAGGCTGGTGGTGAGGGCCGGCACGCCCACGCGCCAGTTCCCCGAGTCGGCGACCACCAGCACGTCGGCCCGGAGATCGCCGCCGACCCGTTGCAGCAGCAGGGGGAGGCTGGGCGAACCGACTTCCTCCTCGCCGTCGATGAGGATGGTCACCCCGACGCCGAACCCGTCCCCGAGAACCCGCAGCACCGTGCGGACGGCGGCACAATGCGGGAGGACCCCCGCCTTGTTGTCCGCTACTCCTCTACCCCAGAGCCGGCCGTCCCTGGCGACCGCCGCGAAGGGCGGGCTCACCCACAGGTCCGGGTCACCGGCGGGCTGCACGTCGTAGTGAGCGTAGAGGAGGATGGTGGGCTTGCCGGGCTGTGCCGGACGCCGGCCCACCACCGCCGGCGCTCCCGGTGTGCCATCCGGCCGCGGCGCCTGGTGGATCTCCACATTCGGGATCCCGGCGTCCCGAATGAGGCCGGCCACCTCCCGCGCGGCCCGGTGCAGTTCGGACGGATCGAACGAATCCCACGCCATCGCGGGGATCCCCACGAGGGCGGACAGTTCGTCGACGACGGCGGGAAAGCCGGCCCGAACCGCCTGGCGCAGCCCGGGCAGCACCGACTCCGTGACCGGTGACACGCCGTCAGCCCACACCGTGGTGCTGGAGCCACATCTCCAGCAGGGCGAACTGCCACAGGACGTTGCTGTTGACCGGGGTCCGTCGGGAGTTGGGGTCCGCGAGCAGGCCCTCGACGACGTCCGGGGTGAAGAGCCCGCGCTGCTTGGCCTCCGGTGCATGCAGGGCGTCACGGACCAGGGAGATGAACGGCTCCTCGAGGTGGCGGAGTGCCGGGACGGGGAAGTACCCCTTGGGCCGGTCGATCACGGCAGCGGGCAGCAGCTCCCTGCCCAGGTCCTTGAGGATGCCCTTGCCGCCCTGCGCCGCCTTGAGTTCGGGTGGACACGCGGCGGCAAGCTGCACCAGTTCGTGATCCAGGAACGGGACACGCGCCTCGATGCCCCACGCCATGGACATGTTGTCCAGCCGCTTGACCGGATCATCCACCATGAGCAGGTGCGTATCCAGCCGGAGCGCGGCATCCAGCGCGGTGTTCGCACCGGGAGCAGCCAGATGGGCGGCAAGCACCTCCCGGCTCACATCCGTCTCCACCCTCCACTCCGGCTCGAGGATCCCGGCCAGCTCCTCGTGGCTGGAGTCGACGAACGAGGCGGAGAACGTGTCGAGGGCGTCCTGACGCGGAACGCGGGCCAGTGGCTGGTGGTACGCGTAGCCGGCGAACACCTCGTCGGCGCCCTGCCCGCACTGCACCACCTTGAGATGCCGGGACACCGTTGCGGACAGGAGGTGGAATGCCGTGACGTCATGGCTGGCCATCGGTTCGGACATCGCGCCCACGGCGGCATCGATGGACGGCCCGAATTCCGCGGTGCTGATGTGCAGCCGTTCGTGACGGGTGCCGAAGGTGTCGGCGATCAGGTCCGAGTAGGCGAACTCGTTGCCGGCGTCCCCGCCAGCGCCGTCGAATCCGATGCTGAACGTGGACAGCCCGTGCTGGCCCTCCTCCGCCAGCAGTGCCACCAGCAGGCTGGAATCCAGTCCTCCGGACAGGAGGACCCCGACGGGCACATCGGCGACCATCCGCCGTCGTACCGCGGTCTGCAGGGCGTCGCGGATGGCATCCTGCCAGTCCGTGGCTGACCAGTCCGAGTATTCGGCCTGGCGCGTGTAGGACGGGCGCCAGTACTCGCGGTCGTGCCAGGTCCCGTCCGCGCGAACCGTCCTGATGGTGGCGGCGGGAAGTTTCTGGATGCCGCGGAGGATGGTCCGCGGAGCGGGAAGGATGGAGTGCCAGCTGAGGTAGTGGTGCAGGGCGACCTCGTCGAGTCCCGAGTCCACACCACCCGAGGCCACCAGGGCGGGCAGGGTGGATGCGAAACGCAGCCTTCCCTGCACTGAGGAGAAGTACAGCGGTTTGATCCCGAGCCGGTCGCGGATCAGGAGGACCTCGTCGCGCCGGGGGTCGTACAGGGCGATCGCGAACATCCCGATCAGGTGGTGGACGAACCCGTCACCCCATTTGCGGTAGGCCTTGAGGATCACCTCGGTGTCACTCGTGGACCGGAACGTGAACTCGGGCTCGAGTTCGCTCCGCAACTCCTTGTAGTTGTAGATGCACCCGTTGAAGACGACGACCACGCCGCCGTCGTCGAGCATGGGCTGCGCCCCACCGGGCGAGAGGTCGATGATGCTGAGCCGCCGATGCCCCAGCGCCACCCGCCCCTCGGCCCAGATGCCCTCGCCATCCGGTCCCCGCGAGGCGATGGCTTCCATCATCCTCAGGACCGGCTCCCGGGAGGCCGTTGCCCCGAAAGCAATCTCGCCGGCTATTCCGCACATGGCACCTGCCTCGTTTCCTTGTCCTACTGCGATTTGTGCGGTTCTTCGCGGACCACCCGGATGGTCTTCAGCGAGGGATCGCCGGGATCGGGGAGGACCATGCCTGCCTCCACGCCGCTCCGGAGATAGTCGACGGCGGCCTTGTTGATCCTCTCGCCGGGCAGCAGGAGCGGCACGCCCGGTGGATACGGGGTGGCCATCTCCGCCGCGATACGCCCCGGGGCCTCCTCGGCCGGGACGACCTCCACAGCTCCGAAGAAGGCGTCCCGGGGAAGCATCACCGTTTCCAGGAACAGGTCCCCCTCATCGGGGATGACGACGGCGGGTGGACGGGGCAGGTCCGGCGCGGCGGCGGTCAGCTCCCGCAGGGCGGACAGGAGCTTGTCGGCTGTCGCACTGTCGTCCGAGACGGAGAGAACCGCTTCCGTCCGTCGGTGGTCGGTGGTCCCCATGTCCACCCGGCAGTTCTCCCGCAACCAGTCGGTCGCCTGGAATCCGCTGATGCCGAGCTGCGAGACGTCGATCAGGATGTGCAGGATATCCAGGTCGTGGGAAGCCTCGGCACGGACCAGCTCGTCCTCCAGGACGTGCAGTCCGGGAATCGCGTCGATGTCACGCCGCAGTCCGCGGGCGAGGTCGAGCGCCCTGTCGATCATGGACCTGCCGTCCTGCACCATCTGTCGGCGCCAGCCGTCGATGGCCGCGTACAGCATCACACTGGCGCTGGTCGTGGACAGGATGTCGGCGCACTGGCTGAGCCGGATCGGGTCCACGAGGCCGCCCTGCAGATGGAACACCGAACCCTGCTCAAAGCCCAGACCCATCTTGTGCACGCTCACCACGCAAACATCGGCCCCTGCCGACATCGCCCAGGTGGGAGTGTCGGGATGGAACGGCAGCTGTGCGCCCCAAGCCTCGTCGACGATCAGCGGTTTGCCCCGTTTGTGGCAGATCTCCACGATCGCCTCGAGGTCGGCACACGTCCCGTAGGGGGTCGGGCTGACGATCAGGGCCGCGGAGGCATCGGGGTACCGCTGCCACATCTCTTCGAGCGTCTTGGGTGCAGGGGGATGGGCGAGCTTGAGCTCGTTGTCCCAAGCCGGTTTGATCCAGCGCGGCTGCAAGCCGGACAGCATCAGGCCCGAGGCGACGGACTTGTGGGCGTCCCGGCCGATCAGCAGTTCTCCCTCACCACGCGTCACCGCCAGGATCGTCGCCTTGATCGACAGGGAGCTGCCGCAGGTGGAGAAGAACGTCTGGTCCGCGCCGACGGCCTCGGCCATCAGCGACTCGGCCCTCGAGAGGTAGCCGTTGGACGACTTCCGGTCATCCAGCCCCGAAGAGGCGACGACGTCGGACCGAAAGCTCTGTTCCCCCAGGACCTTCAGGACCCGCGGATCCACGCCTCTGCCCTGGCGATGTGCCGGCGGAGTGAAACCGTACCTCTCAAGCTTCTGGTGTTCGGCCAGGGCGTCCAGCACCGGCGTCTCGTTCTGGTCCACGGAACTCCCTCGATCGTCGGTTACAGGGTCCGGGCACTGGGCAGCAGCGGAGGCGTGAAGTCCCGGAACGGTGTCACCGGCACGTTGGTGATCCGGACCGCGTCGGCGATGACCTCACGAAGGCTGCCCTCCTGCATCTGAATGCTCCGCTGCCGGGCCGCTCCGGTGCCACGGGCCAGCACCTGGAACAGCAGGAACTCGACGGTGCTGAGGTCCCCCTGCTCCTTCAGCACGGACTGGATGGAGTCCACCAGCGCCATGACCACGTCGAAGGCGGCCCAAGGCCTCCCCGTCAGTGGATCCAGCAGGTCGCCGTCGAGCCCGTAGCGGCCGGCCTGCCAGGACGCGAGCCGCAGCTGCTGCGCGGAGGCAGGTACGGGCCTTTCGCCGTTCCGCCATTGCCTGGCCGCCGTCTCTACCAGCCCGCGCACCAGGGCGGCGAGGAGCACGGCGTCGTCGGCGAACAGGCAGACGTCGGCGATCCGGACCTCGACGGTGGGGTGCCGGTGACTCAACCGCGCGTCGAAGTAGATCTGCCCCCTGTCGAGGGGAACGCCGGAGCCGAGGATCTCCCGCACCTGTGCGTGGTACGCCTTCGCTGACCCGAAGACCTCGCACGGTCCGGCGGTCGGCCAGCGGTTCCAGGCCTGGGAACGATAGCTGGCGAAACCCGAGTCGGCGGCGTTCCAGTACGGCGAATTGGCGGTGATGGCCAGGAGCACCGGGAGCCACACCCGGATGCGGTCCAGAACGGCCACACCCTCCTCTTCCGACCCGATTTCCACGTGCACATGGCAGCCGCAGGTCAACTGCTCCACCGCGGTGAGGCCGAACCGCTCCACCATCTGCTCGTACCGCAGCCCCGGCGTGGTGGTGGTCCGCACGGGCAATGGAGAGGTCGCGAGGGCAACCGACCGTGCCCCGCAGGACCGCGCCGCCGCATCCGCACTCCTCCTCCGGTCCGTGATGTCCCGGGCGAGGGCGGGGAGGCCGACGTGGGGGAGGGTGCAGGTCTCGATCTGTTCCTGCTTCATCTCGCTGCTGAGGCCCGAGTCCCCGCCGAGGGCATCGAGCGCGGGACCCAGCGGCACGGCATGCCCAGCCCCGTCGACGATCAGGAATTCCTCTTCGACACCGAGCCTGCGGGTCATCGCGCGCCGCCGGGAGAACGTGACCCGACATCCTGCAGCGAACGACCTGCGGGTGAGCACCCGTCTTCGACACGATGGATCATCTTGCTCCTCGGCTAGGGCTCCCTCGACCTCGACTCCTCAAATGGTAAGCCTCCTTAGATACCGCCGACGAGGAAATCGGTCGCGCGCTCGAGGTTTTCTGCATTTGTGCACGATTTGCAGTTGCGCAAGAATGGGGGCATGAGTCAGAGTTGCGCTCCGTCGCTGCGGGAGCGCCAGAAGGCAGAGACATGGCGAGCTCTCCATCACGCCGCCGTCGCATCGGTCCTGGAGCGGGGACTGGAAAGGTCCACCATCGAGTCCATCACCGATCGGGCCGGCGTGTCACAGCGCACGTTCTTCAATTACTTCCCGTCCAAGGAGGATGCTGTGCTGGGCCTGCGGGCCCCCGTGCTGGATCCGGCCCTGCTGGAGGGTTTCTCCTTCGCGCAGGACGTGCTGGGCCAGGTCTCGCGTCTCCTCCTGGCGGTTGCCGGCAGTTCCCACGAGGGGGTGGACCAGGTCCGGCGCCGTGAGCTGACCCGGCAGTATCCCCACCTGATCCATCGGCTGATAGAGCGCATGAACGAGGCCGAGAACCTGGTGCGCGGAGCGCTGGCCGGCCTGCTGGCCGACAATCCGGAGTGGGCCGCGGGGATGGGGGAGAGCGGTGTGGACGACGTCGCCCGCGTCACCGTCATGACCGCCGCCATTCCCCTGCGCTTCACGGTCGCTTCCGGCACCTACAGCCCCGCAGCCGGCCTGGCGCCCGAGGATCTCGGGCCCGCCCTCGCACTTTTCCATTCCGTACAAAGGAAACTTCTATGACACCTCCAGCCGTTCCCCCCGCGGCACCGGCCGAAGGAAAACAGCACATGGTGCTGCTCTTCATCGGACTGATGCTCTCGATGCTCCTGGCCGCACTCAACCAGACCGTGCTGAGCACGGCGCTGCCCACGATCGTGGGTGAACTCCACGGAGTCAACGAGATGCTGTGGGTCATCACTGCGTTCATTCTCGCCTCGACGGTGACCATGCCCATCTACGGCAAACTCGGTGACCTGATGGGACGCAGGGCCCTGCTGATGGCCGCCATCGTGCTGTTCATGATCGGTTCGGTCGTGGGCGCCCTGGCGAACGACATGGCCGTGCTCATCACTGCCCGCGTCATCCAGGGCCTGGGTGGTGGCGGCCTGATGATCCTGTCGCAGGCGGTCATCGCCGACGTCGTTCCGCCTCGTGAACGCGGTAAGTACATGGGGATGATGGGCGGCGTCTTCGCCATCGCCTCGGTCGCCGGCCCCTTGTTGGGCGGCTGGTTCACCGAGGGGCCCGGCTGGCGGTGGGTGTTCTGGATCAACATCCCCCTGGGGCTGCTGGCGCTGGCCGGTGCCGTGTTCTTCCTCAAGCTGCCTCGACACTCCGGCAGGCCTCGCCTCGACCTGGGCGGCATGGTGCTGCTGGCGATCACGACGACCTGTCTGGTGCTCTTCGCCACCTGGGGGGGCAGCAAGTACGAGTGGAGCGACCCGATCATCCTCGGGCTCATCGCCGGCACGGTCCTCGGCGCCGTCGCGTTCGTCCTCGTGGAGCGACGGACGACCGAGCCGATCATTCCGCTGCACCTGTTCAGGGACCTCAACTTCAACCTCGCCACCATTGCCGGCCTCTTCATCGGTGTGGCCATGTTCGGGGCGATCGGCTACCTGCCGACGTACCTCCAGATGGCTTTCAGCGTCAACGCGACCAAGTCCGGCCTGCTCATGATCCCGATGATGGGCGCGCTCCTGGTGGCATCGGTGGTCTCCGGCCAGCTGGTCAGCCGTACCGGCCGCTACAAGTGGATGCCCATCGCGGGCGGCGTGCTGGTCGCCGTCGCCCTGGTGCTGCTCTCCACCCTGAAGCCCGGGTCGCCGCTCTGGGAGATCTGCGCCTATCTGGCCGTCATGGGTCTCGGGCTGGGCCTGAGCATGCAGATCATGGTGCTGATCGTGCAGAACTCGTTCCCGCTGCGCGAGGTGGGTACCGCTACCGCGTCGAACAACTTCTTCCGCCAGATCGGCGCCACGCTGGGCTCGGCAGTCGTCGGAAGCCTCTTCGCCCACCGGCTGGCCGACCTGCTGGTTGAACGGCTGCCCGCCGCGGCCACCGGGGGCGGGGCGCCGGGAGGATCGAACTCACTCACCCCGGCGCTGGTCGCCCAACTGCCGGCGCCGATCAGGGAGGCCGTCATCTCCTCCTACAACGACGCACTCACCCCGATCTTCGTCTGGATGGTTCCGCTGGCGCTGATCGCCGCCGTGCTGATGTGCTTCGTCAAGGAAAAGCCGCTCGCCACCGCCGTCGAACACGACGTACTGTCCGAATCGATCTCCGAGGGCAGCATCCTGATCACCGCGGACGACGACGACTCGCCCGTCCCGGCCACCCGGTCCGCGCGCTAGCCGGGCCGAGCGAGGCGTCCAGCGGTGGCCGCGGCCCTTCCGGATCCGCGACCCTTCCGCTGGGAGGATGATCAGGCCGCTCGTCACAAGGGCGGGGCCGGACGCATTTGCTGTTGCCTAAACGAACGGCAGCAGGTGTTATTGGGGGTGGCGCGCATCACGCGGGGGCCCTCGGTCGCCTGTCCCGACAGGCCGGCCGTGCTTCAGGACACAGGAGGCACACGTGGCAGGACGATTTGAGATCTATCACGACGACGGGGAGAAATTCCGGTTCCGGCTCACGGGAGACGACGGGGCCACCCTGGTGACGAGTGAGCCCTACGACGACAAGGACACCGCGGTGGCGGGCATCAACGGGATCCGGGACTGTGCCGCTTCGGCACTGATCGCCGACCTGACACTGGGACAGCGGACCTGAGCCTGTCCGCGGGACGGCTCGCGCTCGTGCGGGTCTGGCCGGCGAGGTAGGGGAAGGCAGTTCGGGCGAGCGACCACCCGGTATCAGCAGGCTGCCGGGCTCCTCGAGGAGGAGCCCGGCAGCAACGAGTGGCGCTCGCCGTAGGTGACCGGCGGGTTAGAGCGCCCCGCCTGTCGTGCGGTTCCTGTCGGTCACGGAAGCGTCGGTCTCGTCCACGGGGTGGAGCGTTTCCGTGGTGCTCGGGGAGAGACTGTCATCCGGGCCGGTGTAGACCTCGGGGGCGCCACCATCGGCGGGGGTGATGGTGACATCTGCTGAGACGTCCTCGGTCTTCTCGGAGCTCTTCTTGCTCGCGGCAACACCGGCAACTGCTGCTGCAGCTGCCAGGCCGACGCCCGCGGCGACCTTGCCGGACACTCCGGCCTTACCGCTGTCCCCGCGGGACGCCGCAGCAGCTTCCACGCCGGGCTGACCGACGGTGGAGCCCGCTCCTACGGACCCACGCCAGGCGCCCGTCGCATACCCCTCGTCCTCGATGAACGCCTTGAACCGTTCCAGGTCTGCCTCGGCCTGGTTCTCCACGACATTGAGTTTGTCGCCGATCTTCTCGACCAGGCCCTCCGGCTCGTACTCGAGCACGAGGTTGATCTGCGTCTGCCCGCCCCCGAGGTCCTCGAAGGACACCGAACCAGCATTCGTGGCACCTTCGGTCGCGGCCCATGACACCCGTGTGTCCGGCACCTGCTCCAGGATCCGCGCCTCCCACTGGCGACGAACGCCGCCGATCTCCGCCACCCAGGTCTGGCGCTCGTCATCGAGCTGCGTGATCGATTTGACCCCGCCCATGAAGTGGGGGAACTCCTCGAACTGGGTCCACTGGTTGTAGGCCACACTCACCGGCACGTTGACGAGGATTCTCTTTTCAACCTTCGTGCTCATAGCGACTCCTTCGGTTGTTTCGTGGATCGGAAATCAGGAATGAAGCATCATCCCGATTCATCAGCATGCTTAGCATAACGTCCGGAATCGATTGTTGGCGAGGCCCGGCACGGGAGCGCGGGGCACTGCACCCGGACCGCCGTCGTCAGTCGGTGAAGAATTCGATGAGGTGCGGTGAGACCGCCTTCTCGGAGACCTGGTGGGTCTGGCCGTCGAGGATGCGGTGGTCGGCCCCTGGAATCGTCTCTGCGATCGTCCGTTGGGCTGCAGCCACGGCGGGAGCTGCTTTTCCGCCGACCATGACCCGCGTCGGCACCGGGATCGTGGCCAGCCGCTCGAGCGGGGCAGCGAAGTTGTTGGTAACCCTCGTCTCGTACGGCAAGGTGCCGGCAGCTGCGGTCTGGTGTTTCCAGACTCCGGGCATGATGTGCAGCATCAGCGGAACGAAGGCCGGGAGGCCGATCATCTTGACCAGGAAGTAGGACACCATCGCTCCGCGCCTGTTGTCGGCGAGCATCTGCTCGAGGCGGGCCGCGTGGTCCACGGGAACCCCGTCGACCATTCCGATGCCGGTGTAGGGTGCTTCGAAGATCGCCAGTTTACGGATCGGGATACCCGAGGCGGCCGTTTCGAGCGCCAGCGCGGCGCCGGAGGAGATGGCGTACACATAGGGGTTTCCGCCGGCCGCGGTCATGACCGCGGCAAGGTCCTCGATCTCCCGCTGCACTGCGTAGGGTTGCGTGTCGCCGCTCCCGCCGCGGCCGCGACGGTCGTAGAAGAACACGGTGAACGACGAGGCCAGTTCTTCGGCAAGCTTGCGCGCGGGTCCGAAGGAGCGGCCGCAGAACGCCCCGTCCACCAGGACCACGCTCGGTCCGGTTCCGATCCTCTCGTACGAGATCAGTGTTCCGTCCGCCGACGGAACTTCTGCAACGGTCGTGATGTCCGTGTTCTGCTTCATGCTGAGGGCCTTTCGACGAGAAGTCCCCGTGCGTGCAGGGCTTGTGCTAGCTGAGCCAGTCGCTACGGTTCCGGATCTCCTGCACGGCCCATCCGTTGCCGTCCGGATCCGAGAAGTAGATGAAAGCGGACGCGTCGCCGTCTCCCATCCTGGTGACGGGAGCGACGTCGACTCCCCGCTCCAGCAACTCCGAGCGGGCTGACTCGACATCCCGCACCACGAGCTGAAGGCCGGAGATGGGTGGGCTTCCATCAGAACCCATTCCCTCCATGACCACCACGGAGCAGGATGATCCCCTGGGTGTGAGTTGGACGATCCGGACCCCCGGCGCGGGGGACACGTCATGGTCCAGGACGAAACCGATCTGGTCCCGGTAGAACTTGATCGAGCGGTCGATGTCGCTGCTGGGCAGGACGATCACTTCGAGTTTCCATTCCAGCGAGGTCATACCGGAACCCTACAGCCACTCCCACCTTTCGAACCGGGGATCGGGGGAGAATATCGCACCCCCGGACCGCCGACCGGAATTTCTCGAATTCGGCGCACAAAAGGGGGAATTATCGGGTCGGCTTCACTCCCGGCCCGTGCCGGAGTCGGAGTCGGACCAGCGGATCTGGCTGGTCGCGTGGTGGGCCCGCACCAGCGTCTGATGCAGCTCGGCAGCCTGACGTGCGGCTGTCTGCAACTCGAAGGCCGCCTCGAGCACGCCTTCGACGCTCTGTTTGTCCTCGGCGTGATGCCTGCCCGCCTGCAGCTGTTGATGCCACCTCCCCAACTGGTCCAGCACATGCGCGATCCTTTCCTGCACATGCACCAGTTCCCCCAGGGCGTCCGGCCCCTCGGAGGGGACGGAGAAGGCCGTGCCGGACGAAGCAAGCTCACGGGCAGCGACGTGGAGCGCCAGTGCGCGTTCATACGTGCCGGGCTTCCTGACCATCAGAACCCTCCCTGAAAGTGCTGGCCTAATCCTGGCTATGACCTTACTGTCGTCCTCAAGGGGCGCCGTCCGCGCCCGTAGGCGGTAGGACATGCTGGTCTTCAAGGTCCATGTTGAAGCGGCTGAGGATGGGTTCGTCGTGACCTGTCCCGATGTCCCTGCGCTCCACCACCAGGTCACCTCGCTCTGGGATGCGTGCGACGTGCGGACCGTCCTCGCCGGGCTCAACGGGGTTCCCGATGATCTCGTGTGGCTGCAGATCAGAGCCCAGGTCGGAGCGATCACCGTCGTCTCCGACGTCCATCCACTGCACTGGGTCGCCTTCCACTCCGTTGCGCGGCCGGCGCA
The DNA here is from genome assembly GCF_030433645.1 of Arthrobacter burdickii. Lineage (NCBI taxonomy): Bacteria > Bacillati > Actinomycetota > Actinomycetes > Micrococcales > Micrococcaceae > Arthrobacter > Arthrobacter burdickii. The sequence goes on along the minus strand of NZ_JAROCG010000001.1, from coordinate 2,842,933 downwards.
TCCCTCCTTCGATCGCGGGACCGTCGTCTTCGACCATGCCCTGACCGCCCTGCGGCACGAAGCCGATCAGGCTGATCGGGAAGGCCGAGCCCATGCCAGGGTCAAGGTGATCGTGTCGTTCCTGGACGGCACGAAGGTCCAGGTGCCCCGGGCAGGGGGCTACCCCCTCTCCGACGTCATGGACGGCACCCGTGCGACGCGGGACTTCAGCGGATGGCTCAGGTCCCAGCTGACCGGCCAGATGCTGTCGGTATCGGATTGGCATGCTCCCGTTGTCGGCCTGCAGGTGGGTGTCTTCGCTCCTGAAGCCGCCGACGCCCGGCGCTACCGCTGAGCCGGGAGCACCGGGGCAGGTCCGTGCTGTCGTCGGGTCGGCAGGCCCCACTTCCACCGCGTGTACATCCGGTGGGTCCTCCCGCTCACGCGGCGGAAGCGCGGCGCGGAGGAAACGCGATACGGTCCAGGTCCGACGCCGCGATGACCAGCGCGGAACCTGCTGCTGCCCTCGCCTGGTCCGCCAGCACCGCGACGTCGTCGTACCGCGACGAGAAGTGCGTCAGCACGAGTGTGCCTGCCCCGCCGTCGCCCGCGAGAGCACCGGCCTGGCCCGCGGTGAGGTGGAGGTACTGGTCGGCGAGCGCCGCGTCGTCGTCGCTGAAAGTGCTCTCCATGACCAGGAGATCGGCGCCTCCCGCGAGCGCGACAGCGCCGTCGCACACCGCCGTGTCCATGACGAAGGCGAAGCGGCGCCCCGGGCGATGCACGCTCACGTCCTCCAGCCGCACGTCGCCCAGGCTGCCCTCGCGCTGCAGGCGTCCCACGTCCGGCCCGGCGATGCCGAGGGCCGCGAGACGCTCGGGAAGGAACGTCCGTCCGTCGGGCTCGGTCACCCGGTAGCCATAGGCTTCGATGCGGTGCCGCAGCGGCTGCACGTCGATCCCGGGAGCGATCGGACCCGCCTCACCGTGGGGATGAAGCTGCAGATCGAGCCCCGGTGTCGCGAGGGAGACCAGTGCGCGAACCACGTCCTCGCCGGACGCGGGGTAGTGGAGGTGGACGGGGGAGGCGACGCCGTCGAGCACCATCCGGGACAGCACGCCGGGCAGGCCGAAGCAGTGGTCGCCGTGGACGTGGGTCAGGCAGATCCTGGTGATGCGGCTCGCCGCGACGCCGGCAAGGGTCATCTGGCGCTGGGTGCCCTCGCCGGGATCGAACAGGATGCCCTCGCGCTCCCACCGCAGGAAGTACCCGTTGTGGTTGCGGGTCCGGGTGGGCACCTGGGACGCCGTGCCGAGAATGACGAGCTCACGCATGACCCCAGTCTTGCATCGCGGGCCCAGCATCGCCGTCCTGCACTGCGGCCTTGCATGGTGGGGAATCAGCGCACGCACGGAGGCGGGCAGTGGACCGGGAGACGGCCGGGCGAAAGAATGGGCGGACGACGACGAAGGGACATGGTCACGTGGAGCAGCGCGCGCATCCGGCAGCGCCGGACCTGCCGGCCGGGCGCTCTCCGCGGACGGGCCGGGACTGGCAGCAGGGCGCATGGAACACACCGTCACGAGCGCTGGTGCCGGCAGCGCTGGTGTCCCTCGCGGGCTTCACCCTGTTCGCGCTCCATCAGCCGCTGATCGGATATCCGCTGCTGCTGGTGGCCCTCGTGCTGGCCCTCCTCGTCTCCAGGGTGCTGTTCCGGGACCTCCTGCTCGTGGCGTTCGGCGTGGCGGTCATGAGCCTGGTCCCGATCACCACCGACATCAGCCCCGCGCACATGGGCGTCATGGGCACGGCGATGATCCTCGCCGTCGGCGTCCCCTACGCCGTCTCCCGCTTCGCCTACCGGGACCATGCCATCACCTTCCCGGTCCGGACCGGCCAGCGGTGGAGCCGCGCCGAGAGGTGGTACCTGCCCGCCGTCGTCGTGATGGGCTACGTGCTGCTCCCCGTCTACATGCTCTCCACCGGCGTGTACCGCAACTGGCCCGCGGCCTCGGAACCGGACGACGTCGTGCGCCTGTTCGTCGGCACCAACGGGCTCGGCATCTGGGACGAGCTCTTCTTCATCTGCACCGTCTTCGCGCTCCTGCGCCGCCACCTGCCGATGGCACAGGCCAATGTGCTGCAGGCCGTGCTCTTCACCTCCTTCCTCTGGGAGCTCGGCTTCCACGCCTGGGCGCCGGTGTTCATCTTCCCGTTCGCACTGCTGCAGGCCTTCATCTTCACGAGGACGCGGTCCCTCTCCTACATCGTCTGCGTCCACCTGCTGTTCGACCTCGTCCTGTTCCTCGTCCTCCTCCACGCGCACAACCGCGCGTGGATCGACATCTTCGTCTACTGAGTGGCCGAGGACAGGAGCACCATGAGCGACCCGGCCGACTTCATCGACGAGTCCCTCCAGTACGAGAGCTCGGAGGAGCGCGCGGAGGACTACGAGCGGCGCCTGGGGACCGGCCTCGAGTACTACGGTGCGTCGGTGGGCGCCGTGCGCGGCACGGTCCGCAACGCGGAACGCCGGTACCCGGACCTCGGGCACGACGACGTCACCGCCCTCGCCTCCGAGCTGTGGGCCCGCCCGGTCTTCGAGCGCCGCCTGGCGTCCGTGGTGCTGCTGCAGTCATCGGTGCGCCTCCTGCGCCACTCCGACCTGACGCGCATCGAGGGTTTCCTCCGGTCCGCGCACATCGAGGACCTCGTGGACCCGCTTGCCGTCGACGTCGTCGGACCCCTGCTTCTCCGCCTTCCGGGACAGGACGGCGTCCGCGCCCGCGCGGTCCTGGAGCGGTGGGCGGCGGCGGACGACGTGTGGCTGCGCCGCGCCGCCGTCCTGGCGCACCTGCCCGCCTTCCGGGCGGGGGCGGGGGACGACGCCTTCTTCCGGCGCACCGTCCGGCTGGTCTCGGGGGCGCAGCAGGGCCGGGTGAGGGCCGTCGAGGACGCGGTGGCCCTGGTGCGGGCGAGCGGTGCAGGCTAGCGACTCCCGCGGGACGCGTTAGCGCACGTCGATGGTGCGGATGAGCTTTCCGCGCAGGGCCGGCACGAGGTGGTGGACGCCCATCATGCCCATCCCGTACCGCCGCACGCGCCGCATCGACGTAGCTACCTTCAGCTGCGGGTCGATCCGCACCGCTGCGTAGCCGAGGCGATGGGAGACCCGGACGGAGAAGTCGATGTCCTCGTCGCGTCGATCGATCGACGTCCGCTCGAATCCGCCCGTCGCGACGTAGGCGGACGCGCGGACCGCCATGTTGTGGCCGGCGACGAAACGCAGGTAGGCGGCGTCCAGGTGGGCGACCGCCATCAGGATCCTCAGGAGCCTGAGGGCTCCGGACATGAGCAGGTCATCGCTCCACCGGTAATAGCGGTCGCGCAGGGGGAGGCTGGTGCCGCCCAGGAGCTGCACGGTGGCGTCCCGGGAGAACGTGGCACGGATCCGGGTGGCCCAGTCCTCCGCCGGCTCGCTGTCCCCGTCGGTCCGGGCCACCACGGTGGAGCCGTCGGCGATCGCGGCCCGGAACCCCGTGTCACAGGCAGCCCCGGTGCCTTTCTGCGGCTCCGAGAGGATCCTGACGGCCAGGTCCGGATGGTCCGCGGCGAAGCGTTCCACCCGCTGGACGGTGTCGTCGGTGGAGCCGTTGTCCACGACGTAGACGGAGAGGCCCGCGCCGTCCCGCTGTCGGCGCAGTGCCTCGAGAGCACGGGCCACGTCGGGTTCGTTGAAGACGGGGACGACGACGGCAAGCCGGTCTGTCACTGGACTTCCTTCCGGTCCTCGAGCGGTGTCGCGGGACGGCAGGTCAGGGGTTGTCGAGGTCGGCTGCGGCGAAGGTGTCGCACGACCTCAGGTCGCCGGTCTCGTAGCCCTGGGAGAACCAGGCCTGCCGCTGCTCGCTGGAGCCGTGCGTCCAGCCCTCGGGGTTCACCTGTCCGGTCGCTGCTTCCTGGATCCTGTCGTCGCCCACCGACGCCGCGGCGGACAGGGCGTCCTGGAGGTCGGTCGTCGAGAAGGTCCGAAGGAACGGCAGGCCGGACTCGGGGTCCGGTACGGATATCGCGTGGGCAGCCCACATGCCGGCGAGGCAATCGGCCTGCAGTTCCACCCGGACGCCGCCGGACTCGGCTCCCTGCGGATCCTGCTGGGCGGCGCCGAGGGTACCGATCAGGTTCTGGATGTGATGCCCGAACTCGTGCGCCACCACGTACTCCTGCGCGAGTGGGCCGCTGGAGGATCCGAAGCGCGTGACGAGCTCGTCGAAGAACGCCGTGTCGTAGTAGGTCTGCTCGTCGACGGGGCAGTAGAAGGGGCCGACGGCGCTGGTTGCGGTGCCGCAGCCGGTATCGGTGCTGCCCGTGAACAGCACGACGCCGGGCTGCGTGTACGAGACGCCGAACTGGTCGAGGTAGGGCTGCCAGAAGCTGTCGAGGCTCTCCGCCGTCCCCAGAATGCGGCAGTCGAGCTGCTCGTTCGCATCGGTGCCGCGATTGCATGCATTGATGGCGTCGACGGAACCGCCGTCCTGTTCCTGCGTGGTCGTGCTGCCTTCCTCGAGTCCGAGCTGGTTCACGACATCGGGTCCGAAGATCAGTGACAGGATGAGGAGGAGGCCGCCCCCGAGACCGCCCCCGACGGCGGCGCCGCGTCCCCGTCCCCGCCGGTCGCTGACGCGGGAGGGATCCAGGCGGACGTTGTCATTGAAAGTCATGGCTCAACAATAAGCGGACTTAGCGTTGTCGTGGGCCACCATTCGGCGACGCCGGGACAGGGCTCCTCGAGCGGCCCGCTACTCGAGAGGCCGGCGCTCCCGGGGCCATTGGAGCAACGGGTTGATGGAAGTGTACGCGACACCCAGCTTCAAGGTCCTCAACTCCTGCTCGAGCAGGTCCGCCGCCCTCCGGTGACCCGGAGGGCCGAGGTGCACGTCGTCGGCGAGGAATGCCTTCAGCTGGTGGGTGGTCAGCCAGTCCCCGGCCGACACGAAGGGGATGCCGCGCTTGTCGGCCAGCTCGGCGAGCAGGGCGTCGACCTCATGCCGGCGCCCCCCGCCGTCCTGGGCGCTACGGCTCAGGGTGCCGATCATCACCATGCGCGAGGACGGATACGTACGTCCGAGCTCCAACACCAGGGCATTGGCGGCGGCAAGGATGTCACCGTCCGATGCTCCCTGGAAAGCATCGTTGCCTCCGCCCTCCACGACCACGAGTGCGGGATCCCCGTGCGGCAGCACCCAGTCTCCGCGGGTGAGTGAGTCGTAGTAGTTCGCATCGCCGGCTTCGTTCGCGGCAACGAATCCGGTGCCGCCGGCGCCGACGAACCGCACGGTATACCCGAGTTCGCGCAGGGCCAGCTGGGGCCAGTTGTCCTTACCGGCCGACTGTGAGTCCCCGATGAGGACGGCGGTGCGGCGGATGTCGGGCACCACGACTTCGCGGCGGTCCGTCACGGGATTCCTGGCGAAACTGCCGGGCGGCAGCTGCGCCGGCTGCATACGGGCCCGCATCGTCGCCCTGGTCGACTCGCTGGAGTTCCTACCCGGGGCCTCTTCGCCCACAGCATGCGCGGAGACGCGCGCGGGAGCGTCAGCGGGCGGGGCCAGGGCCCGGCGGGTCTGCGCCGAGGTGGGCGACACGCACCCTGCGAGGAGGGCGAGCGACAGCCCGAGGGACAGGAGGGCCACGCGTGGCGAACCCCTGGGACGTGCCGGCGGAGCCGCGAGAACTCCGGTCGTCGTGCTGCTGCGCATTGCCATCCCCATGCCCCCTCGGACTCCCCCTCCAGAGTCCTGCGCCAAGCCTACAAGCGCGGGAGACGTCGAGTCGTCCTTGATCCGGTGGCAGTCCGGCAGTAGCGGCCCATGGGCGGGGCGGCACACCGTGATGCCGCGGGCCGGGCGGGATTTTCGCACCGAAGTGCGCACAGGCCAAGACAAACCTCCCCGCGCGGCGTCGGGTTGTCAGGTGTAGTGGCTGCTGGAACGGTGGGGACCGGGCGGCGCCACGGTCAGATCCCGTCGGGTGGCCTGCCGTCCCGGACCAGAAGGAGCAAAGGATGAACATCCTGCACGTAATGCTGGACGGACTCGAGCACGCCAGGTTCCTCGACAAGGTCGCCGACCCGATCGCGGCAGCAGTCAGCAAAGCCGTCAAGCCTCGCATGATCCGGAACGTGCTCAGCGGTACCGCCATCGGCCACCACCTCCATCCCATGATGGTCGTCATCCCGTCCGGCGCCTGGAGCATGGGCTCGTTCCTCGACCTCGCCGGCGGCAGGAGCTCCCGCAAGGCAGCCGACCTCCTCGTCGGCGTCGGGATCCTCTCCGCCGTGCCGACTGCCATCGCGGGCCTGCACGACTGGTCCGACACCCAGGAGAAGGAACGCCGCGTGGGTCTCGTCCACGCGGCCGGCAACTCGCTGGCCCTGACGCTGTACACCGCCTCGGCCGTCGCGAGGGCCAGGGACAGCCGCACTGTCGGAGTCCTGCTCGGCCTCGGCGGCCTCGGGTCGATGCTGTTCAGCGCCTACCTCGGCGGGCACCTGAGCTATGCGAACGCCGTCAACGTGAACCGGACCGCCGGGCACGAGGCCCCGAAGGACTGGACGCGGGTCGCCAGCGACGCCGACATCGCCGAGGGCGGGCGGCAGATGGTCGAGGCGAACGGCGTGCCGATCCTGCTGCTGCGCCACGGCGGCAGGCTGACGGCCATGGACAGCGTCTGCAACCACCTCGGCGGGCCACTGCAGGACGGCCCCATCGAGGACGGCTGCATCACGTGCCCGTGGCACCAGAGCATGTTCCGGCTCGACGACGGCAAGAACTACCGCGGGCCCGCTGCCGTGCCGCAGCCCGTCTACGAGACGCGAGTCACCAGTGACGGCTACATCGAGCTGCGCCAGCCGGCGTCCTGACGCGCACGCCGGACCGACAACTGCACCAACAACTGCACCGACAACCGCACCTACGAAGAAGCCCCGCCGGGAGGACCCGGCGGGGCTTCTTCGTCGAGCCGGGGGCTCCTGGTGCAGGCTCCTAGTGCACGGGCGCGGGAGCATCCCCGGTCACCTGGGGCGTGCGCACGAAGAACGAGGCGACGACGGCGAGCAGGAAGATGACCGCCCCGTACAGGAACGCCGCCCGGATACCACCGGCCATCGCCGGAAGCTGCGCGGCGCCGTCGGCCGCAAGTGCCGTCGACTGGAGGGTCATCACCGAGATGAAGAGCGCGGTGCCGGCAGCGCCTGCCAGTTGCTGCGCCGTTCCGAAGACCGCGCTGCCGTGCGAGTACAGGTGCGGCCTGACAGACCCGAGGGCCGAGGTCATCAGCGGTGTGAACATGAGGGCAAGCCCGATGCTGAGCAGGACGTGTGCCACGAGGACGAGTTGCGCGGGGGTCGTCTCGGTGACCTGGGTCATCGACCAGAACACCGCGCTGACCAGGAGCGCGCCCGGGACCAGGAGGACCCGTGGCCCCCGGCGGTCGTAGATCCGGCCGACGACGGGGCCGAGGAGGCCCATGGCGAGGCCGCCGGGGAGGAGCAGCAGCCCGGACGCCAGCGGATCCAGGCCGAGGACGCTCTGGACGTAGATCGGGATCAGGATGATGGTGCCGAAGAGGGCCATCATGCTCACCGCGATGGCGACGATCGAGATGGTGAAGTTGCCGGACGTGAACACCCGCAGGTCGAGCAGGGCCGCGTCCCGGCGCTGCAGCACGAGCTGGCGGGAGATGAAGGCGGCGAGTCCGACGATGCCGGCGACCAGGGGGATCCACGCAGGGAAGGCACTGCCGGCGGCGGCTTCACCGAGCTGGCTGAGGCCGTAGATGATGCCGCCGAAGGCCACGGCGGAGAGGATGACCGACGGCACGTCGATCGACGATCGCCGCGGCTCGGTGACGTTCTGCATCTTGGCCGATCCGATGACCAGGGCCGCGAGGGAGATCGGCAGGACCAGCCAGAACATCCAGCGCCAGTCGAGCACACTGAGGATGGCTCCGGAGATGGTGGGGCCCAGCGCGGGCGCCACGGAGATCACGATCGAGATGTTGCCCATGATCTTGCCACGCGATGCGGGAGGCACGAGCGTCATGACCGTCGTCATCAGCAGCGGCATCATGATCGCCGTGCCGCTCGCCTGGACGACGCGGCCCACCACGAGCACGGCGAACCCCGGGGCCAGGGCGGCGATGAGGGTGCCGAGGCTGAACAGCCCCATGGCGGCCATGAAGACCGGGCGCGTGGTGAAGCGCTGGAGGAGGTAGCCGGTCACCGGGATGACCACGGCCATGGTCAGCATGAAGGCCGTGCTCAGCCATTGGCCTGCACCGACGGTGATGCCGAGGTCCTCGACCAGGCGCGGGATGGCCACGCCCATGATCGTCTCGTTGAGGATCACCACGAACGCGGAGATGAGCAAGATGGTGATGACCAGCTTGTCGCGTGCTGGGAGGGCGCCCTGGCCGACGGCTCCGGAGGGGGCGGTGTCAGAGGAGGCAGTGCCGGGGGAGACGGCAGGGCGGGACGGCGCAGCGCCTGCTCGGCTCGGAGTCGCGTCTGATACGCGGGACGGGGGACTGGAGGTCATGGGAATCCGCTCGGTTCGAAATGCTGTACGGCGCCGTCGGATGTCCTCCGTACGGGCCACGTTCGGGACCGGGCGCTGAATGGCCGGCCCGCTCAGTCAACTGAACCGCCGGTGTCCGGATCCTATTCCGGGATGCCGTCCTTCCGGTACGCCATTCCGTGTGCCCGTTGGTGTGTCCGCCGGGACGTGGCCCTGTCGGTGCCCCTTCGGCACGCGCTCGGCACGCGTTCGGGACGCCGCCGGGAGCGCACCGGCCTGTGCCTGCGACGGTGATTGCTCCACTAGCATGGGGCGGGTGCGTGACCCGGGACCGATGTCCAGGGCCTTTTCCTCCGCTCGCCGCGCAGGACGCGATCCCGGCTCGTCCAACGAAGGAGATTTCCGTGCCCGATTCTTTCTACCGTGATCTCGGCGGCGGGAGGTTCGAATCGACGATCCACGCCCAGGGCGCCTGGAACCCGGAAGAGCAGCACATGGCACCGATCTCGGGCCTCCTGACCCAGTGCCTCCTCGACTGCCAGCCGCGGGACGGCATGCAGCTCGGCCGCCTGAGTTTCGACATCCTCGGGATGATCCCCGGCGGTGAATTCGAGGTCAGCACAGCGGTCGTCCGGCCCGGACGGACCATCGAACTGCTCGAGGCACGCATGGAGGCCGGCGGCAGGACCGCCATCGTGGCGAAGGCATGGCGCCTCGCCACCCAGGACACGGCCGCCGTCGCCGCCGTGGAGGACCCGCGGATGCCCGGACCCGAAGCCGCCGGGCCGCACGAGGGCATGACGGCGTGGCCCGGAGGGTTCATCCGGTCCCTGGAGGTCCGGGTGGTACCGGGCCACCGTCCCGGGCGGGGGCAGGTCTGGATACGGAACCCCTACCCGATGGTGGAGGGCAGGACGAGCGCCGACGTCGTGCGCCTCGTGGGCATGATGGACGCGGCCAACGGCATCGCCTCGCGCGTGGCACCCGGTGGCGACAGCTGGATGTTCCCGAACGTCGACCTGCAGATCCACCTCCACCGCCCGCCGACCGGCGAGTGGCTCGGCCTCGATACGCGCGTCACGTTCGGCGCGAACGGTGTGGGACTCACCTCCAGCGTGGCGCACGACCTCGACGGTCCCTTCGGGCGGATCGAGCAGATCCTCACGGTGCGCAAGCTCTGACCCTCGTGCCCGGAATGCCCCGGCGCTCGGCGGGGTTGCACCGGGTACGGACGCCCTCGCCGCCGTCGGCAGGGTGCGGACAGCCTGCCCGCGCGACCGGAGGTCCCGAGGAAGAGGAACCATGACGAAAGCAATCTGGAAAGACAGGGTCGTCGCTGAGTCGGCGGACACCGTGATGGTCGAGGGGAACCACTACTTCCCCCCGGGTTCCATCTCCTCCGAGTTGTTCGTCCCCACGGAGACGCACACCGTGTGCCATTGGAAGGGCACGGCGAGCTACTACACCCTGGTGGTGGACGGCGAGCAGAACAGGGACGCCGCCTGGAGCTACCCGGAACCGAAAGAAGCGGCGGAGAACATCCGCGGTTACTACGCTTTCTGGAAGGGCGTCACCGTCAGCGAGTGAGCAGCGGACAAGGGGCGCCGTCCCATGACGGCGCCCCCTGCCATGCTGCTAGCAGGACAGCTGCGCTCGGCTCAGGATCCAAGGACACGGCGCCGCACGGCGCACAGCAAAGGAGCAACCCCATGGAGTACCGGAAACTCGGCAACAGCGGCACCTCGGTGTCCCACCTCGCCCTCGGCACGATGACCTTCGGGGCGGAGTCGGACGAGGCGACGTCACACGCCATCCTGTCCGACTACGCCGCGGCAGGCGGCAACCTGATCGATACGGCGGACGTGTACTCCGCCGGCACCTCTGAGGAGATCATCGGCCGCTGGCTCGCGAAGAACCCGGTGGAACGGGACCGGATGGTCCTCGCCTCCAAGGGACGCTTCCCGATGGGAACCGGCCCCAACGACCTCGGCCTGTCGAGGCGGCACCTCCGGCGAGCGCTCGACGCCTCGCTGGCACGGCTCGGGGTCGACCACATCGACCTGTACCAGGTGCACGCGTGGGATCCGCTGACCCCGCTCGAGGAGACCCTCGGCTTCCTCAACGGGGCGGTCGTCCAGGGCAAGATCGGCTACTACGGGTTCTCGAACTACACCGGCTGGCAGCTCACCAAGGCCGTGATGATCGCCCGCCAGCGTGGCTACTCACTGCCGGTGACGCTGCAGCCCCAGTACTCGCTGCTCGTGCGCGACATCGAAGCCGAGATCGTCCCCGCCGTGCTCGACGCCGAGATGGGCATGCTGCCGTGGTCCCCGCTCGGCGGCGGCTGGCTCACCGGGAAGTACACCCGCGACGCCGAGCCGACGGGCGCCACCCGGCTCGGGGAGAACCCCAAGCGCGGCATGGAAGCCTGGGAGAAGCGCAACGCGGACCGGACGTGGGACATCGTCGACACCGTCACCGGCATCGCGGCCGAGCGGGGCATCAACGCCTCCCACGTCGCGCTCGCCTGGGTCGCCGCGAAGCCTGCCGTGACCTCCGTGATCCTCGGCGCACGCACGCAGGACCAGCTGGCCGACAACCTCGCGTCGTCCGGCGTCGTGCTGACGCCCGAAGAGCTCCACCGACTCGACGAGGTCAGCGCCCCCACCTTCGGGGACTACCCCTACGGGGCCCCGGGGCAGGAGCAGCGCAGCCGCAAGATCGAGGGCGGCCGCTAGCCCGGCGCTGGTCCGTCCGGCGCTGCTCCGACCGGCGCCCCGGCAGGTCGGGCCCGCGCGGCCGCCGGTCCCGGCGCTGGTCCCTCCGACCGGCGCCCGGCACGCCGGGGCGGTGACGGGCTTGGAAGCATCCGCGCAACGCGTTATCGTTCGAGCAGCGACACGGGGTGTCCCTCCACCGGAGGGGCTGAGATAAGACCCGTCGAACCTGATCCAGCTCATACTGGCGAAGGGATGTCCTGCCGGGCCCTGGTGTCCGTCCGTCCTCTCGCCCCAGCGGAAGGCAGCACATGACGGAATTCCCTTCGGCAACCGCGGACCCCGCCCGCACGATCAGCGCCGAGGCCTGCGCCGGGTTGCTCGCAGACCTGCGCAGCGCCTCCCCGCTGATCCAGTGCATCACCAACGCCGTCGTCACCAACTTCACCGCGAACGTGCTGCTCGCCCTCGGTGCAGCCCCCGCCATGGTCGACATCCCCGGGGAAGCGGCGCAGTTCGCGCCCGTGGCCTCCGGGGTGCTCGTCAACCTCGGCACACCGACCGAGGCGCAGCGCGCGGCCATGCTCGAGGCCGCCGGGGCAGCGGCGTCGTCCGGCACGCCGTGGGTCCTCGATCCCGTCGCCGTGGGGTTCCTGACCGTTCGCACCCGGACGGCCCAGCAGCTCGTCGCCCAGCGCCCGACCATTCTCCGCGGCAATGCATCGGAGATCATCGCACTCGCCGGCTCGGGCGGTGGCGGACGCGGCGTGGACTCCCTGGACGAGCCGGCCGCGGCGCTGGGCGCCGCACGCCTGCTGGCATCGCGGTACGGGTCCGTCGTCGCCGTCTCGGGTGCCGTCGACGCCGTCGTCCCGGCCGACGGCGCCGTCATCCGGGTAGCCAACGGCACGCCGCTGCTGACCCGCGTCACGGGCGGCGGCTGCGCGCTCGGTGCCGTGATGGCGGCCTTCGCCTCGCTCACACCGGATCCACTGCTCGCGGCAACTGCGGCCACCGGCGTGTACACGCTCGCCGCAGAGAAAGCCGCGATCCTGGCGGAAGGCCCGGGAACCTTCGCCCCGCGCTTCCTCGATGCGCTCGCGGCGATCACCCCGGCCGATGTCCGTCAGGGCCTGGTCCTGCCGGAGGACTCCTGATGGCGCGGCCGGATCCGGCGTCGTACCTGCCGCTCTACCTCGTGACCGACACGGCGCTGTGCGCGCCCCGGACGGTCGTCGACGTCGTCGCCGCCGCCGTGGCAGGGGGTGCGACCTGCGTGCAGGTGCGGGACAAGCACGCGGGAGGGCGGGACCTGGTCGCGCTCCTCGCCGCGGTCGCCGACGCCGTCGCCGGTCGGGCGCCGGTGCTGGTCGACGACAGGGTGGACGTGTACCTCGCGGCGCGGGCGCAGGGCGCACAGGTGCACGGCGTCCACGTGGGCCAGTCCGACCTGCCGCCCGACCTGGTGCGGCGCATCGTCGGCCCCGACGCCGTCGTCGGGCTCAGTGCGGCGACGGCTGACGAGTTCGCCGTCGCCCATGCTCTTCCCGCCGGCACGGTGGACTACCTCGGCATCGGCGCGGTGCATGCCACGGCCACGAAACCGGACCACCCGGCGCCGCTCGGCGTCGACGGCGTCGCTGCCCTGGCGGGCACGGCGCAGTTGCCCTGCGTGGCGATCGGCGGCATCACCGCGGCGGACGCCTCCCCGCTCCGCAGGGCGGGAGCGGCAGGGATGGCGGTCGTGTCCGCGATCTGCGCGGCACCCGACCCCGCAGGTGCCGCCGGGCTGCTGCTGGAGGCCTGGGAGTCCTGAGGAGCGCGGGTGCACCGGTGCGACACGGGCGCGGGACCGTGTAGGTCGGCATGGTCCGATAACCGAAAGAGGCTCGGACGGCAACCGGGAGAGTGGGTGCGTGTCGCCCCTACAATCGCCGTGTGGCAACGAGGAGGGACATCCTTGCCGGCATGGTGATCGTGCCGCTCCTCGTGGCGGAGACGGCGTGTAACGGAGGTTCCATGGACAACGGACAGCCCACGGGTACGACGGCGGGGGATCCGGCCGTCCTGACAGCGCGACCGGGCGCGGCGGAACCGGGTACCGGGACGAGACCGGGGGTGCACGCCCTCGGCGTGGCGACGACCCGGGACCCGATCGTCTTCGTCCCCGAGTCCGTGGCCACCGATGAACCGGTTCCCCTCCTCGTCGCTCTCCACGGGGCCGGCGGGGACCCGCAGGGCGGATTGTCCGTCCTCCGCGCGGCCGCCGAGGAGCTCGGGATCGTCATCCTCGCGCCCGCCTCCCGCGCGGCTACCTGGGACGCCATCCGCGGCGGGTACGGTCCGGACACCGAGGTCATCAACAGGGCATTGGAAGAGGTCTTCTCGTTCGTCCCGGTCGATCCCGACCGGATCGGCGTGGCGGGGTTCTCCGACGGAGCCTCCTATGCGCTGGGCCTCGGGCTGGCCAACGGAGACCTCTTCAGCAAGGTGGTCGCGTTCTCACCCGGCTTCGTGCCGGCCGGGCCCCAGAACGGGCAGCCGGCCGTCTTCATCTCGCACGGCACCGAGGACGCCGTCCTCCCCATCGACGCCACGAGCAGGAGGGTGGTCCCCACGCTCAAGCGCCGCGGGTACGAGGTGGTGTACCGCGAGTTCGACGGCCCCCATACGGTACCCCCGGCCATCGCCGTCGAGGCAGGGCTGTGGCTCGAGTGGACGCCCCTCCCGACGCCCTGACCGGCGTGGGTCCTGCCGGCGCATCCTCCTCGATGTGCCGGCGGAACGAACTTCCCGCCGGCACCGCTTTAGCAGGAGCAGGACACGGGGTCTTCGGGGAGGCAGGCGCTGCCCGGCCCGTCCGCGCGCAGCTTCTCCCGGGCTCTGCCTACGATGGGTCGATGAGCACTCCATGGCATGGCGCTGCCGAGCTGGCGCTCGTTCTCGACCCGACATCGGATGACGCGGCCGCAGAGCTGGAGCGCGGCATCGCGCTGCTGCGCGAGGTCGCCGTCGGAAGCAGGCCCCCGACGCTGCGCCTCTACCGTCCGAGTCCCACGGTCGCCTTCGGGCAGCGGGACGCACGGCTGCCGGGCTTCGGCGAGGCGTGCGCGGTATCGACGAAGCACGGCTTCGTCCCGCTGGTGCGGCGTGCAGGCGGGCGCGCCGCGGCCTACCATCGGGGCTGCCTCGTGGTCGACCACCTCGAACCCGCCGCAGACCCCGTCGCCGGCACGCGGGCCCGCTTCGCCGCGTTCGGGGAGTTCTTCGCCGGGGTACTCACCGACATCGGACTCGACGCGCACGTGGGCGAGGTCCCGGGCGAGTACTGCCCTGGCGAATTCACCGTCCATGGCCGGGTCGACGGCGTCCCGGCCGTCAAGCTCGTCGGCACGGCGCAGCGCGTCGTCGCGGGTGCCTGGCTCTTCTCGTCGGTCCTCGTCGTGGAGGACTCGGCACCCCTCCGCGCCGTCCTCACCGACGTCTACGCCGCGCTGGGGCTCGAGTGGCGGCCAACCACCGCCGGAGCGGCGCAGGACCTCGCCGGCGGTGTGACGGTCGACGCCGTGGAGGACGCCCTGCTGGCGGCCTACGCCGCGACCCTGCGCCTTGCCCCGGCGTCCCGCCGCTCCTGACGGCGGGACGCGGGGGACCGGGCCTACGGCATCAGTGTCCGCGCTGGATCCATTCCTCCAGGTGCGGAGCCTCGTCGCCGATGGTGGTGCTGTCCCCGTGGCCGGTCCGCGCGATGGTCTCCGGCGGCAGCGTCAGGAGCCGGGTGCGGATGGACTCGATGATGGTGGGGAAGTCGCTGTAGGAGCGGCCCGTTGCGCCCGGCCCGCCCTGGAAGAGCGTGTCGCCCGTGAAGACCGTGCCCGCCTCCGGGAGGAGGTAGCAGACCGAGCCGGGGGAGTGGCCCGGCGTGTGCAGCGCGGTGAGCGTGACACCGGCGACGTCGATCGTGTCACCATCGCGGATCCACTGGTCCGGGCTCAGCTCGGGGAACACCCTGTCCCACAGTTCGCGGTCGCCCTCGTGGAGGTAGATCGGCGCGCCGACGGCGTCGAACAGGTCACCGACGGCGCGGATGTGGTCGTCGTGAGCATGCGTCAGCAGGATCGCCCGGACCGTCCGCCCGTTCACCTGGTCGAGGATCGCCGCCGCGTCGTGGGGTGCATCGATGACGACGCATTCCTCGTCGTCGCCCACGATCCAGACGTTGTTGTCCACGTCCCACGTCCCGCCGTCGAGCGAGAACGTCCCGGACGTGACGAGGTGGTCCACGCGTGCCGCCATCAGAGCTCCACCACCGAACGGAGGACGGCGCCGCCGTGCATCTTCCCGAAGGCCTCCTCGACCTGGTCGAGGCGGATGCGCTCGGTGACGAAGGCGTCGAGGTCGAGATTGCCCTGCAGGTAGTGGCTGACGAGCATGGGGAAGTCCCGGCTGGGCAGGCAATCGCCGTACCAGGAGGACTTCAGTGCTCCGCCCCGGCCGAAGACGTCGAGCAGCGGGAGTTCGATGGTCATCTCGGGGGTGGGGACTCCGACGAGCACCACGGTCCCGGCGAGGTCGCGCGCGTAGAACGCCTGCTGGTAGGTCTCGGGCCGTCCGACGGCATCGATCACGACGTCGGCTCCGTTGCCGCCGGTCAGCGCCCGGATGGCTTCCACGGGGTCCTCCTCCTTCGAGTTCAGGACGTGCGTGGCGCCCAGGCCCCGTGCGAGTTCGAGCTTCCGGTCGTCGATGTCGACGGCGATGATCGTGGTGGCTCCGGCGAGCCGGGACCCCGCGACCGCGGCTATGCCCACGCCGCCGCATCCGATGACGGCGACCGAGTCGCCCCGGGAGACGTTGCCCGTGTTGATCGCGGCTCCGATGCCCGCCATCACGCCGCAACCGAGCAGGCCCACGGCCGCCGCGTCCGCCGCCGGATCGACCTTGGTGCACTGGCCCGCCGCCACGAGGGTCTTCTCGGCGAAGGCGCCGATGCCGAGGGCCGGGGACAGCACGGTGCCGTCCTCGAGCGTCATCTTCTGCGTGGCGTTGGCGGTGTTGAAGCAGTACTGCGGCTCACCCCGGCGGCACGCGCGGCACTCGCCGCAGACGGCCCGCCAGTTGAGGATGACGCGGTCGCCCGGTGCGACGGTGGTGACGTCGTCGCCCACGGCGCTCACGACGCCGGTGGCCTCATGGCCCAGCAGGAACGGGAACTCGTCGTTGATGCCGCCCTGCTTGTAATGCAGGTCGGTGTGGCAGACGCCGCACGTCAGGATATCGACCAGCGCTTCGCCCGGTCCGGGATCGGGTACGAGGATGGTCTCGATGGCGGCGGGGGCATCCTTCGCCCGCACCACGACGCCCTGAACTCTATGCACCATGTCTTCGCTGTCCTTCCGCTGGGAACGGCGGCCTGGGAACGGGCCACCGTTCCCAGCATATGGCGGGAAGGACCGGCGCGGAGGGTGGCCGGGCTAGACGGCGACCCTGGTCCGGACCTCGGCGGCGGACGGGTTGGTGGCCGTGCTGCCGTCCGGGAAGATCACGGTCGGGACGGTCTGGTTGCCTCCGTTGAGGGATGCGACCAGTTCCGCGGTGCCTTCGACCTCCTCGATGTTGATCTCGGTGTAGCCGATGCCCTGGGCATCGAGCTGAGACTTCAGGCGCCGGCAGTACCCGCACCAGGAGGTCGAGAACATGGTGATGGATCCGGCTTCTGGCGTGTAGTCCACGGTGCTCCTCAAATCTGCGTGCGCACGTGCCGCACGCGTCGATACGCGGGCAGCTGATCCGCCCGCATGGTACTCAACACCGCAGGAGGCGGTGCCATTCCTCCCCGCGGCAGGTGGCGACCGCCGGTGGCAGCGGTAGGCTTCCGCCATGGGTGATGCAGACGACGAGCAGAACGTGAAGCAGTTGGCGGCCGTCCGTGTCGCCATCAACGAGGTGGACGAGCAGATTGTGTCGCTCATCTCCCGCAGGGAGCGCCTCGTCCGCCGGGCGGGTGCGCTCAAGCGCGACGACGCCTCCGTCCGCGCCCCCGCCCGGGTGGAGCAGGTCATCTCCAATGTGCGCGGCTACGCGTCACTGCAGGGCGTGGACCCGACGGTCGTCGAGGAGACGTACCGGGCGATGATCGCCGCGTTCATCGAGTTCGAGATGAGGGTCCGCCGGGAAGGCTGACGCGCGGGGCCCGGGTGGCCTCCGTCGACCGACCCGTGGAGGTGATGGTCGATCTGCCCGTCCATCGGTCCAGTCGAGCGGAGGAGTGTTGGTCGGCCCTGCGCCCACCCGATACGATCAGCAAGGCGGTCCCGGCCCTTGCCGGGTCCCGTCACGCCCGTTCGGGCGACCAATTTTTTCCCAGCACCAAGGAGACCGCCCGTGTCAGCGCCCCAGCCCATGAAACTCATCGTCGACGGCGAAGAGAAGCAGGCGACGACGGGCACCACCGGCACCGAGCTGTTCAGCGAACGGCGTGACGTCGTCGTGATGCGCGTGGACGGAGAGCTCAGGGACCTCGATCAGGAACTTCCCGAGGGTGCCTCCGTCGAGGGCGTCACGCTGGAGGACCCGGCCGGCCTCGAGGTGCTCCGCCACTCCGCAGCCCACGTCATGGCCCAGGCCGTGCAGCAGCTGCGTCCGGGTGCCAAGCTCGGCATCGGGCCGTACATCACCGACGGCTTCTACTTCGACTTCGACGTCGAGGAACCCTTCACGCCCGACGAGCTCAAGCAGCTCGAAAAGATGATGCTGAAGATCGTCAACACCAACCAGCGTTTCGTGCGGCGGGTCGTGTCCGAGGACGAGGCCCGCGAGGCCATGAAGGACGAGCCGTACAAGCTCGAGCTCATCGGCCTCAAGGGCGGGGCCACCGAGGAGGACGGGGCGTCGGTCGAGGTCGGGGCCGGAGAGCTGACGATCTACGACAACGTGGACCGCAAGTCCGGCGACGTCGTCTGGCAGGACCTCTGCCGCGGTCCCCACCTGCCGAACACCAAGCTCATCTCCAACGCCTACGCGCTGACGCGGTCGGCCGCCGCCTACTGGCGCGGCAGCGAGAAGAACAAGCAGCTCCAGCGCATTTACGGCACGGCGTGGCCCACCAAGGACGCGCTGAAGGCCTACCAGGAGCGCCTGGCCGAAGCCGAGCGCCGCGACCACCGGCGCCTCGGCACGGAGCTGGACCTCTTCTCCTTCCCCGACGAGCTGGGCTCCGGGCTGCCGGTGTTCCACCCCAAGGGCGGCATCATCCGCAAGGCCATGGAGGACTACTCGCGCCAGCGCCATACCGATGCCGGCTACGAGTTCGTCTACACGCCGCACATCACCAAGGGCCACCTCTACGAGGTCTCGGGGCACCTCGACTGGTACCGGGACGGCATGTTCCCCGCCATGCACGTGGACGAGGAGCTCAACGAGGACGGCACGGTGCGCAAGCCCGGGCAGGACTACTACCTCAAGCCCATGAACTGCCCCATGCACAACCTGATCTTCCGGTCGCGCGGGCGGTCCTACCGCGAACTGCCGCTGCGCCTGTTCGAATTCGGCTCCGTGTACCGGTACGAGAAGTCCGGCGTCATCCACGGCCTCACCAGGGTGCGGGGCATGACCCAGGACGACGCCCACATCTACTGCACGCGTGAGCAGATGAAGGACGAGCTCACCGGGACGCTCAACTTCGTGCTCGGCCTCCTCAAGGACTACGGCCTCGAGGACTTCTACCTCGAACTCTCCACGCGCAACCCCGAGAAGTCCGTCGGGTCGGACGAGATCTGGGACGAAGCCACCCGCACCCTGGCCGAGGTCGCCGAGTCCTCCGGACTGGAGCTCGTACCCGACCCCGGGGGAGCCGCGTTCTACGGCCCGAAGATCTCCGTCCAGGCGCGTGACGCGATCGGACGCACCTGGCAGATGTCGACCATCCAGCTCGACTTCAACCTGCCCGATCGCTTCGAGCTCGAGTACCAGGCAGCCGACGGTTCGCGCCAGCGCCCGGTCATGATCCACCGCGCCCTGTTCGGGTCGATCGAGCGCTTCATGGGTGTGCTCACGGAGCACTACGCCGGAGCTTTCCCCGCCTGGCTGGCGCCCGTGCAGGTGCTCGCCATTCCCGTCGCCGAGGCGTTCAACGACTACCTGTTCGATGTCGTCGACAAGCTGAAGGCCGAAGGCATCCGCGCGCAGGTCGACGCCGGGTCGGACCGCTTCCCGAAGAAGATCCGGACGGCGAGCAAGGAGAAGGTGCCGTTCGTGCTCATCGCGGGCGGCGAGGACCAGGAAGCCGACGCCGTCTCGTTCCGGTTCCGTGACGGCAGCCAGGACAACCAGGTGCCGGTCGACGAGGCGGTCCGACGGATCGTGGAGGCGGTACGCAGCCGGGAGGCCACGGTCTGATGGAGGACGCGGACAATCCGGGCGGGCACGGCCCCTACGCGGGCGACGCCGCAGTGACGGACGATCTCGAACTGGCGGGCGTGCCCGACGCCTTCCAGCGACTGTGGACGCCGCACCGCCTCGCCTACATCAAGGGAGGGCAGGAGCAGGTCACGTCGGAGCAGACCTGTCCGTTCTGCCGTGCGCCTCAGCAGAGCGACGAGGAAGCCCTGATCGTCCACCGCGGCACCCATGCCTTCGTGCTGCTCAACCTGTTCCCCTACAACGCCGGCCATCTCCTGGTCTGCCCCTACCGGCATGTGCCCGACTACACGGACATCGACGAAGCGGAGACCGCGGAGATCGCCGCCCTCACCCAGACGGCCATGCGCGTGCTGCGGAAGGTGTCCAATCCCTCGGGCTTCAACCTGGGTATGAACCAGGGGGTCACCGGAGGCGCGGGTATCGCTGCACACCTGCACCAGCACGTGGTGCCCCGATGGGGCGGGGACGGGAACTTCCTGCCGATCATCGCGCAGACCAAGGCGATCACGCAGACGCTCGGTGAGGTCCGCGAGCAGGTCGCGGCGGCCTGGCCGTCCTCGGGGACAGCGGCGGGATCGGCTTCCTGATGCTCAACAGGTACGCGCGCGGTTTCTTCACGGCCCTCTTCACGCCGCTGGCCCGCCTGTTGCTCAAGTGGGGCGTGACGCCCGACGCCGTGACCATCACCGGCACCATCGGTGTGGCCGCCGGAGCGCTGGTCTTCTACCCGCTCGGCCAGCTGTTCTGGGGCACGGTCTTCATCACGCTCTTCGTGTTCTCCGACGTCGTCGACGGGATCATGGCGCGCATGAAGGGCCACGGCGGACTGTGGGGGAACTTCCTCGACTCGACGCTCGACCGCATCGCGGACGGGGCGCTGTTCACCGGCGTCGCCATCTGGTTCTTCACAGGCGGGGAAAACCCGGCGATCGCGATCGCAGCGCTCGCCTGCCTCGTGCTCGGCATGCTCGTCTCCTACGCCCGGGCGAAGGCCGAGTCGCTCGGCTTCACGGCGAACGTGGGGCTGGCGGAGCGCGCCGAGCGCCTCGTCTCCGTTCTGGTCGTCACGGGACTGACGGGCCTCGGGCTGCCCGAGGGAGTTCTGCTGGCCGTCCTCGTTGTCCTGGCGGCGGCGAGCCTCGTCACGGTCTACCAGCGGGTGAGGGCCGTCCGCAGGCAGTCGCTGGCGGCGAAGCCCGCGTCCTGACGAGCTCTGCTGCGACGCTCTGCAGCCGTCAGGAAGCCCGGCGGCGGACGAAGGGGTCCCGGTCCACCGTGAGGCTCATCGCGTGTTCCACCGGGTCGGCACACAGGATGTCATGCATGAGCCCCAGCCACTCGAGAGCGGCGCTCCGCTCCGTGAAGTACTCCGACGGGTAGTCGGCCTGCTCGTAGGGCACCGCCAGCATGCGGTCCATCGGCTCCGCACCGACCATGGCGCACGCGAGGATGTCGCGGGCCGCTGTCAGGACGCGACGGGCACCGAACGAGATGGATGACACCTTGTCGAGTTCGAAGTACAGGACGTACTGTCGCCGGCCCGTGAGGTCGAAGCACTGTTGGAGGATCGCGACCGCGTCCGACTCCGTGATCACGGAGTCCTGCCCGAGCCTCAGGCGCACGGCACACCGTGCCAGCCGGGTGAGGCGGAAAGGGCGGGGGATACCGGTGCTGGTCTCGGTGCTGATCATGGGGGCTTTCGGTGGTCTCGTCGGGTCGGTTCCCCCGAACCGACTTCCGTACACCGTGTGAGACCAGACGGATCGCCGGGGGAGCACCATTCTAGCGACCGCCGGAGTCATGACCCGAATCGGTGCCGGCGCTGTGGCGCATCCTCGGTGTCCCGCGACCGATGATTCCGGCGGGCCAACCCCGTCTAAGGGAGGAAGCACGCAGACCGATCTCCGGACAGGACACGCCATGACCTACCTGACAGGGTTCCTCCCCGACCTGCACATCGTCTCGGACCTGGACCTGCTGCTGCTGCAACGCGGGGCAGCAGCAGGTCATCCCGCCCCGACGACGGGGCCCCCTTCCCCGCCGTGGCCCGCCGCTGCGCTCGACTCCGTCCTCGACGAACTCGATCGCAGGGACGCCTGCCCGGTCGGGCACCGGACGGGGGTTCGGCGGACACCGCGGTGACGGCACCCTGGAGAACTGATCCTGCTGCGCGCCCGCGGACCGCGGGCGCGCACCTTCTCAGGCTTTCGCGGGCGCGGCGCCCGGCGCAGCCCCGATGGACCAGACGCGCGGCGGGACGGCACCGTTGACCGAGTGGTCACCGATGATCCTCGCCTTGAAGACCCACGGGTTGTGGTTGGCGGCCGTGCGCGCATTGCGCCAGTGCCGGTCGAAGTTCTTCGCGGTACTCACGCCGGAGGCGGCGAGCGCGTTGAAGACATCGGATGTCGCGCGGGTGGCGAGCGCTGACAGGATGACCTGAGCCTTCGCGGTCTCGAGTTCGGCGACGTCGTTGCGGCGCTCGTCCTCGACCTCGTCCCCGAGGAATGCGCCCTCGTAGGCGAACTGCAGCGACCGGGCGGCCCGTTCGACGGTCGCATCCGCCGCGTACGCCGCCGCGGAGACCTCGCCGATGACCTGCAGGATCTGCGGGTCGGCCGCGAACGACGACGCATTGCCGTGGCTGAAGATCCTCGTGCGGTTCCGGACCTCGCGGGCCACGTCCCGTTCGGCGGCCGTGATGCTTCCGGCGAGGACGGCGAGGAGCACTGCCTGGTAGAACGCGGTCTGGTACTTGAACCGGGTGTCGAAGTCGATGACGTTAACGGCGTCGACCCGGGCCTGGTCGAAGGTGGAGGTGCCGGAGCCCGTGGTCTGCTGGCCGAAACCGTCCCAGTCGTCGCTGTGGGTCACCCCCGGCTGGTGCGTGCTGACCACCGCGATGACCTTGACCCCGTTGTCGGTGCGCTGCGCGAAGGTGTCGATCCAGTCCGCGAAAATGCTGCCGGTCGAGTAGTACTTGGTTCCACTGACGCGGAAGGCGCCGGCGTCGTCCGGGTCCGGGCTGACCTTGGTGATGACGTCTCCGATGGTGACGGTGCCGACCTCCGTCCAGGAATTGCCGACGATCTCGCCGTCGACGAAGCGCTTGAACCACACCTCGCGCTGGGCTCCAGTGGATACCAGGCGGTCCTCCACGAATGCGAAGTGGGCGCGCAGGGCCTGCGGGATGTTCGAATCGGCGGCTGCGAGCTCCGTGAGGAGGCGGAACAGCTGGGGCAGTGAGGCGCCGGAGCCGCCTGCGGACACCGGGACCCTCAGTGCGCCGAAGCCGGCGTCGATGAGTGCACGGATCTCCTCGCGGGGGAGCTCGTGCTCCTGCTCGCGGCGGGATGAGCCCTCGGCGATGCGGGCGAACAGCGGCCGGAAGCGGGCGGCGAGGAGCTCGTACTCCGCGTCGGTGGCTGGAGGGGTGTGGGTCAGCGTGGTCATGGTCGGCCTTTCGGTGGAAGCGGATGGAGGGGAGATGGGAGGGGATTTCGGGACGGGTACGGAGGGGCGGACGTCAGGCGGGAACGGCGACCTGCGGGGCCGCCGGCGCCTTTGCAGGTCGGGAGCTGACGGCACCGGCGACAACGAACAGCACAGCGAGGATTCCGGCAACGCCGAGGGCGGAGGTCCAGCCGGCCGGCCAGGCGCTGTTGAGCCCGAGGACGGCCGGAGGAACGGTGCTGGCCGTGCCCACCAGGATGGCGCTCCATCCGGTGATCCGGGTCAGGTGCGCCGCATCGAAGGCCAGGAGCAGGAAGAAGAGGCCCCACAGCACCGCCCACGCGAGCCACAGCACCGAGCTGACCGGGTCGTCGTCCAGGGAGGTGCCGGCGAAGACGACGGCGAGTACGGCGACGAGCCCGCAGAACCATCCGACACCCGACGCACCCAACCCGGCGACCGAGCCCAGCCCCACGTAGAGGTAGGTGAGCCCGAAGAGGAAGATACCGCTCGCCGAGCCGATCGCGGCGGGATCGGCAGCACCGGCGGACGCGATCAGCGTCGCGATCACCAGCTGGAGCGTGCCGATCACCAGGTTGAAGAACCCGGAGTCGCGGGATGTGACCCGGCCGAGGAGGCCGAGACCGTTGATCAGGAGGGCCGCTCCGGACAGGAGGAGGCAGATGTACGACATGGAGGTCCCGTCGACGGGACGCGGAGCCCCGAGGCCCGCGCCGTGCTTGCCCCGACGCTGGTGCGCGGGACCGGATCTTCACCTGGGGCACCCCGCCACGGAGGGGGTTGCCGTCCAACGAGCCAGGGCTTCGCGTTGGAACTCTTGATCTGTAGGTACGAGACTAGGCGCTGGACCGGGACGGTTTCCAGCACAAGGGCGAGCTTTGACGCTGCGTGACGCCGCATGACGAAGCGGTCTGTGATGGAGGACGCGGAGGCCGGCGCGACGACGGCCTCGTGCCCTCTGGCGCAAGAACGAGGAAAGGGCGACGACGCCGCACCACCGTCGCGGCCGGGACGAGGGCCGACTGATGGGCCGATCCGGCCTGCACGGACACTGGCCGGATCGGACAGGGTCAGGTCTTTCGTCGTCGGGCTGCTGAGCGGGGTGGGGCTGCTCGGAGGTGTGCGCTGACCTGACCGAGGATGCGGGCGAGGTCGGTGGCGTCGTCATCGCTGAGCGGGGCGAAGAGGAGTCCACGGACGGCCTCGATATGCCCGGGAAATACTGCCTGGAGTACGTCGCGGCCCGCAGCGGTGATGGCGACGATGGTGCTGCGCTCATCGTCGGGCGAGGGGGATCGGGTGACCAGGCCCCGCTCCTGAAGCAGTTGTGCCTGATAGGTCAGGCCGCTGCGGCTGTAGACGACACCATCGGCGAGGTCGGTCATGCGTAGGTGGCCGTCGACGGCGTCGCCCAGGCGTGCCAAGAGCTGGAACTGGACGTAACTGAGGGCCCCCGGCATCGCGAAGCCGTTTCTCGACCCCGGAGCGCAGGAGGCTGCCCACCTCCGTGAACGCGAAGTACGCGCCCAGTTGTGTCGGCGTCAGGGAAGCGGGAC
Organism: Arthrobacter burdickii; assembly: GCF_030433645.1. Lineage (NCBI taxonomy): Bacteria > Bacillati > Actinomycetota > Actinomycetes > Micrococcales > Micrococcaceae > Arthrobacter > Arthrobacter burdickii. The sequence continues at coordinate 2,818,210 of NZ_JAROCG010000001.1, read as the reverse complement.
CGCCTCGCGCAGCTCGTGTCCCTCGTCGATGACGGCGCGCTCACCGTCGAGGTGACGCGCAGGATCACCCTCCCGGAACTGCCCGCCCTCCATGCGGAAGCCAGCGCCGGTCATGTCCCAGGGAAAGTCATCGTCATCCCCGCCTGACCTGGAGTCAGGCGCCACGAACCCCGCAGAAGAGGATGGCCTACCGGCTCACTTCAATGCGGTATGCCACCCCTGAGCGGGACGTGGTGACCGGCTCACTGAACCGGAATGTTGTCCTGGATCCTGGTCCATCCGTCTTTCTCGAGGTCATCGGTCGCATAACCGTCCGTGACGAGTGCCATAGTGTGTGGCCCGTCTTTCGTTCCGGGCAGCGAAGTGGTGGTGACATGACCAGTACCGGTGCCGCAGCCGGCCATGAAGGCACTCTCGTCCTCGTCCCTGATGCGGATCAGGCAAATGCCGGCATCATCAGCCCTGACGAGGAAGTAAGTGAAACCCTCGCTCGCAGCAGCCTTCCGGACGGTATCAACTTCGAGGTCCTGAATGACGACGTACGCGCAATTGATCCTCCAACGTCGCTTCCCGATCGAGAGCCGCAATTCCAGCCCCACCACTGCACCCACTGATTACCAAGCCCGCGGCCGCCAGGCCCACTACTGCCACAACTCGCGGTGAACGCACATCGCCTCCCTTGCCGACTGTCTCTCTGGACGCTAATTCAGTTGGTCGGCCCTGTCTTCGTCCCTTCGAATCAGCGCGACCCGTATCGAGATGCCGATGGAGAACGGTTCCTGGGCGGCAATGGCAGGGAAGCTGCACTTCCTCGGGTTCCTTTTCCATTCAGGCACGCAGGATTTCCGTGTACCTGCGGGCCCTGCCGTCCGCCATCGTGCGGAAAAACGCACTGATGTGTACAGGAAGGCTACTGACAAATCGGACCAGGGCGAGGAAGATCGGTCGGCCCTTGGGTAATCAATCGAACCTCACGAAGGCTCGGATGAGTGCTCCTTGAAGCTCCTCGATCTGGGTGTAGCCGAGCGCTTCATAGAACGCTTTCTGCTGTGGCTCGTCGTCTGTAATCAAGACTTTCTGACGCACATGCGGATACTGTTCGAGTGCTCTTTCAGCGAGGGCCCGTCCTATACCTCTCCTGTGGTGTGAGGGCAGCACGAGGATGTCCTGGAGGTAGCAGATCGAGGCATTATCGGAGATGACCCGTGCCAGCCCAACGAGCGTCTTGCCATCATGAGCGGCCGCAAGGGTCGAAGACCCTTCCAACGCTCGTTGAAGATTGTCAGGGTCTTTCGTGTAGGCCAACCATTCCACCGCACCATAAAGCGCGAGGACCTCGCTGAGCTGGAGGTCCTGCGCATTCACTACAGCAACGGTGGTCATGTTTTATCCGAACACGAGAGTCAGTCGACGAGATACCGGGCACGCTGTGTGCCCGGTGAGCTCAGAACGAAGACAGTGACTACGCCGGTCCCGAACATGACGGTTGCGGCTATGAAGGTCTTCCTTCGAGCAAGGGTCCATGACGGCCTTCTTAGGGAGGCGTAGCTGGTCAGGCCAGGTTGCGGGGGAGCCGGAACTCGCCCCACCCGAAATGGCTTTCGGCTATGAAGTCCTGAAGATCGCCCTGCACAAAGCGAACGAGCACATCCACACCGTCGTCAAGAGGAAGGCTGCCAGAGCCACCCTCTTCGCCGAGCACCTGCCATCTGACCCAAGCGTCGTTCGTTTCGATGATGGTGTCAGCAGGGAGCTCTGTGCCATTCGCACCGTCGGCGACCCTCTCCAATCGAAACGTCAACGACCGTAGCTCTCCGGGGCTGAGCATCGACTCGAACATGGGCTCGAGGAGCCGCCGCACCTCTCGCACATACATCGGTCCAGTCATGTGTTCACGATAGAGACATTTAAGCTGTAAGCGCCTCAGTCGACTGACTGAAAGTCGATCGGCTGAAGCGTTTTACGTGAGGCTCTCAAACACCATTGTCGCCTGGATGCGGTCGCCGCCGCCGAGTCCCTTGCTCCCGCTGCTCGAGGTGGTGATGGTGTGGAGGCGGTAGCCCTTAGCAGCTTGATCGTTAATAGACTTCTCCAAGGAGGTCAGGTTGCCCGAACCGGTTCCCAGCAGCTTTTCTTTGAGGATTACCTGTAGGACGACATACTGCGGCATTGAAAATTCCTCCCGTTGCTGGTCGATTGGGGCCATGCTACTCGATGTGGCGGCGCTTCTCTTGGGACAGAGTGTTGGCGCGGCGAGGGTTCGATCGGTCCGCAAACCGATGGGTGAGCGGGCGCTGACGGTATTGATGGTCGACGTGGATGCTAATCGTCGTATTCCACGTCAGCGAAGGCTTTGACTTCTGCTCGAAGTTGCTCGGCGGTACTCGTGCCCTCGGTTTTCCAGGCGACTTCGTTCTCAGGCGAGTTCCACTCGCTTTGATGCAATTTCTCGGCCTCCCATGTGTTGTACCAGGTGCGAAGCCGGCGGGTGAGGTTCTCCCGGTGGTCAGGCCCAGCAGCGGCGCACGGACAGAATCAGCTTGCTACGCGCTTTTCCAACGGATGGGTACCGACCTCTTCACAGCATTGATGCCGCTGCAGACTGCGCTCATACTCAGACAAAGGCAGATGCAGCCGATTGTGCGACCTCTTACCGACCGACCCTCAGGAGCGAAATGTCCGGTGCAACATTGGCAAGGTCGACGATGAGATTCGGGACGAGACTCGGTATCGCTGCCATCGCCCTGATCATTCTGGGTCCATTCATCAACAGGAACTTCGGCGTAGGAGACAGCCTGAGTTTCATGTCGCTTCCCGAAGTCTGGGAATCAGCACCGATCGCTGTGCTGGTGTCCTTGACCTACCTGATCTTGCTGATACCGTGCGCGGTGCTCTCAGCCATGCTCATCACCACCTCCCTGGTGATCCGTCACGCCGAAGCAAGCGAACAATCAACAAGCAACAAGGACTCAACCTCGAACACACACTGATTTTCCCAAGCTTCCGCCTGCCCAACCAACCATCAGGACGTGCGCGCGAAGGATCGATGACCGGACCTGGCGAACGCCCGTGACTCCCGCGTTGAGCTGTGCCTGGCCCACGGTTGTCCGATTCATGGCCCGAGTATGCTGGCGGGCATGGGAATGGTCCCGATGAAGTTTTGGGCCACCTCGGCGGTCCCGAGGCAGGCGTCGCGGTGAGGGCCCTCGTGCAGCGTGGTGTTCTTGCCGTACTGCTGCTGATGACCGGCTGCACCGACAACGGCGAGGTGACCGGTCCAACGCAACAGGCGCCTTCCGGGTCCGCGCGTGCGTCGAGCACGCCTCGCCCGTTGAGCACGCCGAGCCCGTCGCCGCTAGCTGTGAAGTCCGCTCCGGGTGTCTCGCCGAGCAGCCCATCGGTTACTTCCAGGTCGCTCGCCCCCGGCGAACTGATCGCGCTGAATCAGACCCTGATCGGGGCGGCCTGGGACAACAATGTCACCGAAGCTCGCCGGCTCATCGACGCCGGCGCTGACGTGAACTACGAGGACGAGACCCAACAGAGCGCTTTCCTCATCGCAGCGAGTGAGGGCTACCTCGAGCTGCTGGACCTGACCCTGAGCAACGGTGCGGACGTCCACGCGCGCGACAGTTACAACGGCACGGCACTGATCCGCGCCGCGGAGCGTGGCCACGCGGACGGGGTACGAAGACTACTGGAGACGGACGTGGACATCAACCACGTCAACAACCCGGGCTGGACCGCACTAAACGAGGCGATCATCTTCGGCGATGGCTCGCCCCGGTACGTGGAGACCGTGCAGCTGCTCGTCGAAGGCGGCGCCGACGTGAGGCTCCCTTCCCAGCGTGATGGTGTGACGCCCTTGCAGCACGCCACCTCCCTGGGCTTCCAGGAGATCGCTGCTATTCTGCGCGAAGCGACGGAACAATAGGCCGCGGGCGTCGCCACAACAGCAGGAGAAGTATTGCCGCTATTGACAAGAGCCTCTGCGTGGCCGACCGGAACGAATCGACGCGATCGACGACGAGTGACCCCACTATGACCAGAACGATCACGACTACGCCTATCCCTGTGATCAGAAGCGCAAGGTTGACCGGCATCGCATCCGTGTCAATCCGAGTGGGGTACATGAACTGATCCAAGCCTGAGATACCTCCAGACACAACAACTGAGCCTGAGCGCCTATCGCCGGAACTCAGGGAGCCCACCTGGGCATCACTCAGCGGGATGCTGCATGAACGATCAGCTGTGAACAGCGGCAACGGCCTCAATCTCCACGAGCTGGTGCTCGTAGCCAAGAACAGTCACCCCTACCAGGGTGCTCGGGACGTCATGGGTGCCGAAGGCTCGGCGTACAACCTCCCACGCACGGACGAGATCATCCCGGTCAGTTGATGCCACAAGCACCCGAGTACTGATCACGTCCTCGATGGTGGCTCCAGCTTCCTGGAGAGCAGTCGTCATGTTCCTGATGCACTGTTCCGCCTGAGCTGCATAGTCACCTTGACCTACGGTCGCTCCGGCCGTGTCGAGGGGGCAGGACCCCGCGAGGAAGATGAGTCGAGCATCTGCCGGCGCAGTGGCCGCGTATGCATACTGCGCCACGTCAGATAGCGCGGTGGAGCGAATCAAAGTCACTTTCGAAGCCATCCGCGCCCAGCTTTCCCTCGTACCGACGAAGCTTCAGCATCCCACCTGCCGCACTACGCGGAGGAGGATCGTCCTGGGCTCATCTCCCTGATGAGTTGGTGTGCGTAGTGCTTCAGGTTCTCGCGAAGGCGCGGGCTACCTGGACGTGGTGGACTCGTCGGCACGCAGCGAGGTGATCGCCCGAGCGACGAAGAGGGCTCCTGCGGCGAGCATGATGGACGCGCCCAGGATCACGTACCAGATGGTGGCATTCAGAAGCGAGAAGATTCCGGCCAATGCGAAGGCTGCGCTGGCGAGGCCACGAAGGATGGTGTCTCTGCGCCTCTTTGCATCGCGATTGGAGCAAACCTTTCGAACTGGTCCACCGCGACTCCCGCCCGCGATGTTTCCCGTATCGATTCTCACCTGAGAGAGTGACGACATGACCCTGGACATCGCAGCCTTCCGCGCGCAGTTCCCCGCCCTGCTCACCGGTACCGCCTATTTCGACGGCCCCGGCGGAACACAGGCTCCCGCCGTCGTAGGAGCCGCGATAGCCGACACCATCACCGGGCCGCTCTCCAACCGCGGTTTCGGTATGGGCTCGGAGAGGAACGCCGACTCGGCAGTCAGCGCTTTCCGGGAGGCGATGGCCGACCTGCTGGGGGCGCATCCTGGCGGCGTCGTCTACGGGCGAAGCGCCACGCAGCTCACCTACGACTTCTCCCGCCACCTCGCGAAGACCTGGCAGCCGGGTGACGAGGTCGTAGTGTCACGCCTGGACCATGACTCCAATATCCGCCCCTGGCTGCAAGCAGCCGCCGCGGTCGGTGCCACCGTGCGCTGGATCGATTTCGACCCGGACACCACGGAGATCGACGAAGCGTCCGTCGCAACCGCGATCACCGAGCGCACGAAGCTGGTGGCGATCACCGCCGCGTCGAATCTGCTCGGCACGAAACCGCCGGTGCGCCGCATTGCCCATGCCGCGCACATGGTCGGCGCACTCGTCTACGTGGACGGGGTGCACTACACCGCTCATGCGGCGGTCGACGTGAAGGCGCTGGGAGCTGACTTCTTCGCCTGCTCGCCCTACAAATTCCTCGGACCTCACTGTGGTGTTCTCGTGGCCGACCCGGAGCTGCTGGAGTCACTGCAGCCGGACAAGCTGCTGCCGTCCACGAACGCGGTTCCCGAGCGATTTGAGTTCGGCACCCTGCCGTACGAGATCATGGCCGGTGCCACGGCGGCCGTGGATTTCCTCGCCGCGGCCGCGCCCGGCGCCGCAACCGGCCGTCGTGCGCGCCTTCTTGCATCCGCCCACGTGGTCGATGAGCACGAGCAGGCCTTGCGCTCCCGCATCGAGGCAGGGCTGGCCGAACTGGGCGACGCCGTCGTGCTGCACTCGAAAGCCCAGGACCGGACACCGACACTGCTGGTGACGTTCCCGGGCCGGTCCTCCGCGAACGGCTACCGATTCCTCGCGGATCGGAATATTCTCGCGCCAGCCGGTTCTTTCTACGCGTACGAAGCCTTCCGTCGCCTGGATCTCGAGGACAGCGCCGCCCTGCGGATCGGCGTGGCGCCGTACAACAACGACGACGACGTTGACCGCCTCCTGGCCGCGCTCGGCGAGTTCGTTGCTTCGTAGCGCGGAATGAGGTCTCAAGGCGGGCTGGTTCGAGGACCTCATCATCCACCGTTCGAGCACCGCTCGAAAAACCTCAAAGCACGCGCTGCTTGCAGCGGAACAGGAACATCATGGCCGGCGAGACGAATCTCCAAGCACTTCTGCGCAACATGTCACCGGTGCTCAACGATGGAGCCTACGTATTCTCGATCGTGGAGTCCGACATTCCTTCCGGCGTCCATCCCGTGGTCACCGTCCGTGAGCAGGAGGGCCTGACCCTCGTGGTCGAGCAAAGCGAAGCCGACACGGCGGGGCTGTTCTATGAGTACGTGGCTGCATGGATCACCCTGGAAGTGCATTCCGCACTGGAGGCTGTCGGGCTGACTGCTGCGATCAGTAAAGCCTTGACGGACGCCGGCATCAGCTGCAACGTCGTCGCCGGGTACACCCACGATCACCTGTTCGTACCGGAAGCCAGGGCGCAGGAGGCCCTGGCAGCCCTGCGCTCCCTCGGCTAGCTCCTGCTGTGCACGGGGCGAGCTGGCACGGTGGCCGGCACACCAATCGGAGTGCGCTTCTTGGCGCCCAACTCAACGCACCTAAGGCCGACGCAATGAGCGGGAACGACCATCTGCTCGGCTGCCGGGCGTCTGTACTCCCACCTCAAGAGCGGTAGATTCGGTACTTGTCCACGGCTCACTCTCGCTCGGCGATACTCTTCACACCCGTCACAACGGCGTCCCACATGCCCTTCGAGTGCGCTGCTTCCTCGGCACTTGCATTGTTGTCCTGAGCCAGCGTCAAGTACGTTTTGCCGGCTTCGCTCTCCAGCGTCCAGGCGAGCGTGTGATAGTTCTCCGGTTTGTCCTGCATGCGGCTGAGCGGACTGAAATGGGTCACGACCAGCCGCTGGCCGGGTTGAAATGCGAGGACTGTGCCCTTGTCCTCATAGGCCGTGCCTTCCCAAATGCCGCGCCAGACGATCGGTCCGCCGACCGTCCAGTCGGTCACGACGTCCGTGCCGAACATGAACTCCTCGATGAAGTCGTGATCGGTAAGGACTGCCCATACTCGGCTTGTCGGCGCATTGATCGAGACCGATGAGGTCGCGACGTACTTCCCAGGCATCTGAGCTCCCATTTCATCTGCCACCGGTTCGGAGCAGAACCTGTTCGCAGACACTACGCCGCCGGAAGGACGCCCGGAAGGCGCGGGGTTCGGCGTGCGGGCACCAGGTGCTCGAGAGTGTGCGGCAGGATCGACTAACGCGCGGTGTTCTTCTATCGATGAGGACTGTAGGTGACCGCAACTGCGTTTATCGTCGCTGCCATGGAACTCACAACCCTGACTCCGGAGAACCTCGGTAGGGCCGTCAGCATCGCACTTCGGCCCGAACAGGAAGCGTTTGTTGCGCCGGTTGTGCAATCGATCGCCGAAGCTTATGTGACACTCACAGCCTGGCCACGACTCGTGGTCGACGGCGACGAAGTGCTGGCCTTCATCATGGGCAACTTCGATCCCGACCACGAGATCGAAGCATTCCGTGCCGGCATCTGGAGACTCAATGTAGCCGCGTCCGCGCAAGGACGCGGCGTGGGACGGTTCGCCGTCGATGCGTTGGAGGAGGAGGCGCGTGCCCGCGGCGTGGAGCGCATCTCTGTCCTGTGGGAGCGCGGCGAACATGGCCCAGAAGGGTTCTACCTCAAGCTGGGTTTCATCCCTACCGGCGAGGAACTGTTTGGAGAGGTGATTGCGTTCAAGGACCTCAACGACCGAGGAAGAGTGTCCCCGTAGAGGATCCCCAATCGATGCAGTGCAGCAGCGACGAGAACTCCTTGCCCATCCCCACCCCAGCCAGACGACCTCCTATCGTCCAGCGCCGAGGTTCAGTCACGTTGGTGCAGTTCCGGTACGTCACTCGACGTTCGACCGCGCGGATCTCATAGTGTGGTGGGATGGGCACCCCTGAAGACGAGATCCTGATCGTCGCCGACGAGGAGCAGGCGCGACGCTGCTTCCCCGCGTTCCATGAACTCCGACCACATCTGGATGAGGACACGTTCGTCGCTCGTTGGCGCGAGCAGTCATCCACGGGGTACCAAATCGTCGCAATCGAGGCCGACGGGCGCATAGTCGCCGCGGCAGGCTTCCGTGAGCTGACAACAATGGCATGGGGCAGAATCTTGTACCTGGATGATCTGATCGCGCTGCCGGAACACCGCGGCCACGGGTACGGCGGTCGCCTGTTGCGGCACCTGCAACACGAGGCGATCCGCCGCGGCTGCGATGAACTCCATCTCGACACTGGGTATACGCGGCACGACGCGCACCGCAGCTACCTGCGCAACGGCTTCGACCTGATCTGCCACCACATGGCATGGAGAGGCCCACAGGCGTAAACGGGGTCCTTCTCTCCTGCTATTCAGAACGTCGGTTGAGCGGTCCCTCTGCGGGACGAGTTTATGGGCGATTCGTTGGATTGCAGTGGCGTTTGGCCCAGGTCTCGTGATAGGTAGGGCGCTCCGCGACCTTCTCCCAGTCCGGAATCACCCACAGGCCGTCATGGCCGGTGCAACGGAACCAGCTATGACGACGGGACGCAGTGACCTCCAGGGTACTCACGGCACAGTGACACCCAGTCGTCACCAGCACGTATCTCGTAGGACTGACCGGTACCGCGCACGGGAATCACGGGTGCCTGCGCGCGGGTGTGCCCGGCGCGATACCTACACCTCCTGGGCGCCCCAACGCCGGAGCGCGACGATCGCCTCGCGCAGGGCGAGCCCGCGGTCGGTCAGCGCGTAGGCCCGGGTGTTGTGCCGCAGGGGCAGGCGGGACAGTACGCCGGCCGCTTCGAGCTCGCGCAGCCGGGTCGCGAGGATGTTGGTCGGCACTCCGAGGTTGCGCTGCAGATCGCCGTAGCGCTGCGGTCCGTCGAGCAGCCGCTCCACGACCAGTAGCGCCCACCGTGCTCCGACGACGTCGAGGGCCGCGGCCAGGTCGCTCACGCGGTCGGATCGGTGTCCGGCTTCATCCAGAACGGCGAGTAGTGGTAGCCGTCGGGGTCGTCGAACTGGCGCTGGTACATGAAGGGGTAGTCGTCGGTGTCACCGATCCGCCCACCCGCGGCAGCGGCACGCTCAACGAGTTCGTCGACCGCTGCGCGGCTGTCGAGGTCGAACGAGACCGTGACCTTCGAGGGCGTGCCGGGTCCGCCGACCAGCTCCTCGGCTCCACCGATGCTCGCGTACATCTCACGGCTGCCGAGCATGACGTACTGCTCGGGCGCGATCGCAAAGCACGACACGTTGTGATCGGACATCTCGGCGTTGAGGGTCCAGCCGAGGGTGGTGTAGAAGGTTGTCGCACGCTCGACGCTCGCGACCGGGCAGGTGATGAAAAGGCTCATGCGGCTATACTTGCAAAATACAAGTGAGACGTCAAGGCCCAGTCCCGCAGGCCGGCTAGCCCAACATCTGCTGAGGCTTTCAGGTCATATTTCAAGGACGGTTTCATGCGGAAGGAATCTGACAAGCGGGATCATCTTCGTCAGTCTTCTGGATGGCTGGGGGACCGCACCGATCCGGACTTCCCAGCGGATGTCACCGGATGGTGGCGAAGTCCGGACACGCTCTCATCGCTCGGTCCGGGTCTCGCGGCGCTCTTCGTTGACTCGACGCCGACCGTCGTCGTGGGTACCGAGTCGCATGGGAGCTTGCTCGGCGTCCTAACGGCGCAGCATCTAGGTATCGTGTTCGCGGAAGTGCGGAAGGATCCTGGGCGAGCGGCCGACAGCGATGCTTGGTGGGAGCCAATCCCTCGTCGAGATGAGTGGTGCGCCCTGGATTGGCGCTGCGGTCGTCGTCGACGGCCTTGAAAGAACCTCTCTACGACGGAAGCTCCAGGTCAAATCGATGCCAACATTCGAGAGCGGTAGTCCGATGAGACCGCCTCTGTCCGGTGAGCGGATTCGCCACGGGACGCTACGGGTGGGCGCCGGCGTCTCTTCCTGCCTTGGACTGACATCCGGTCTGCGACTGCGCGACTCTTCCGCGTGAGCCATGGCCGGTGTCACGGTTCGCAAGGCTCTTTTGATGAATCGATTGACAACCTCATCCTCTGGCCCGAACACTTAGGTGCGTGCCTAAGTATTATGAAGAGCTCGACTCCGTGCTCCGCGCTCTCGCGGATCCCACACGCCGAGCCATCGTCGAGCGGCTGGCAAAGTCCCCAGCGGTCGTGTCCGAACTCGCGGAGCCTTTCGAGATGGCGTTGCCGTCGCTCATGCAGCACCTGCGTCTGCTCGAAAACGCCGGTCTGGTTACGTCGCAGAAGCAAGGACGCGTCCGCACCGTGAGCCTGCGACCTGGCGCCCTCGACGTCCTGCACCTGTGGCTCGGGGAGCAACGAACCTCCGCTGAACGCCAAGCCGACCGGCTCGGCCTGCACCTGATCCGCACCACCCCAAAGGAAACCTGACATGACCCGCATCCGCATGAGCCTGTTCACTTCGCTGGACGGCTACACCTCGACAACCGGCCGTTCCCTGGAGAATCCGATGGGTGAGGACTGGGGGCGCCTCACGGAGGCATATATCGCAACCCGCACGATGCAGGAGCGCTTCGGTGTGACCGATGGTACCGGCACGACCGGCGTTGATGACTTCTACGCCTCCGCGTTCTTCCAGGGCGTCGGCTCCGAGATCATGGGCGCAACAATGTTCGGCCTGACGTCGTATCCCGACGATTCGGACTGGAAGGGCTGGTGGGGTGAGCGGCCGCCGTTCGGGACCCCGGTCTACGTTCTTACCCACGCCGCACCGCGTCCGCCGATCCCGATGGAGGGCGGTACGACCTTCCACTTCCGCCGTGGAGCCATCGAGGACGTGCTCGCCGAGGCGACCGACGCCGCAGGCGGCCTGGACGTGCGCGTGGGCGGTGGAGTCAGCACCGCGCGCGATTTTCTGCGCGCAGGCCTGGTCGACGAGTTGCACCTCATGATGGCCCCGGTTGTCCTCGGCCGGGGAACCCGACTATGGGACGACCTACCCAGGCTCGACCTCACCCACAAGGTGACGACGGAAGTGGCCGAGAGCGGCACGATCCACATCACCTTCACGCGATAGGAACGTACTCATGACGATCGAACGCCGGCTCGCCCGCGCCGACTTCACCCTAAGACGCGATTACCCTGTTCCCCTCGAGCGCGTTTGGGACGCCTTTGCCACAGAGGACCAGAAGCTGCACTGGTTTGGCGGCGGCGACACCGTCGAGACCGGCGAGTGGGTATTCGACTTCCGCGTCGGCGGACGCGACATCGACGAGGGGGCGTTCCACGGCGGTCCGGTCTCGCGGTACGAGGCCACATACACCGACATCGTGGAGCACGACCGGATCGTCACGACGTACGACATGTGGCTCGACGGGGTCCACATGTCGACCTCGGTGGCGTCGTACGAGTTCGCACCGATCGAAGGGGGCACTCGGTTCACGCACGTCGAGCACGGCGTCTTCTTCGACCAGTTCTGGGCCGACGGGCCGAACCGCGAAAGAGGCTACCGTGACCTGCTCGAGGCTCTAGGCAACTACCTCGTGTCGGGCACCTAGCTGTACTGGGCCATCAGGTTGGTGACACTCGGGTGATGGGTGTGGCTCCGATGCCGGTGTGGATGCGTTCAGTGTTGTAGTGCTGGAGCCAGGGTGCAAGGGCGGCTTGGCGTTGAGCGCTGCTGGTGAAGACCTGGCGGTAGGCCCATTCGGTTTGGAGTGTGCGGTTGAAGCGTTCGGCTTTGCCGTTGGTCCAGGGGCAGTGGGGTTTGATGAAGCGTTGAACGGCTCCGAGGTCCGCCACGGCCCGGGCGAATGCGGCGGAGTTGCGGTAGGCGAAGGCGTTGTCGGTGATGACGCGTTCGATACGGTTGATGCCTTGTTCGGCGAAGTAGATGCCGGCGCGGACGAGGAACCCCGCGGCGGTTGCGCCTTTTTCGTCGGGGAGGACTTCGGCGTACCCGACCCGGGTGTGATCATCGATGGCGACGTGGACGTAGTCGTAGCCGATGCCGCGGCCTCTGACCTGCTCGGAACGCCCGTGCGCCCGCCAGCCACCACCGGCCGGTATCCGTCCGAGTTTTTTGACGTCCAGGTGGACCAGCTCGCCGGGGGTGGTGCGCTCGTACCGGTTCGAGCTCGCCCGCGACGCACGAATTGGGGTCCCGGTGAGCGGATCGCAGTCCGCGAGCCGCGGCACCTGATGGCGGTGCAGGATCCGGGTCACGGTGCGTGCCGGGACACCCGTGACTGCCGCGATGCGCAACGGCCCGAAGCGCAGAGCCTGCCGGGCCTGCAGGACTTCCTGTTCCCGATCGGCGCTGGTACGCCTGGGCGATGATCGTGGTCGGCTCGAACGGTCCCGCAGCCCCGCGGTTCCTTCGGCCCGGTACCGGCCGACCCACCGGTACGCGGTCTGCCGGGACACGCCCAACTCAGCAGCGATATGGGCGACCGGGCGACCTGCCGCCACCCGATCAACAAGCAACTGTCTTCCATGCACCGTCAGACGAGCATTAACGTGGGACACGAGGACCTCCGGTCGCGAAGTGTGGGAACTAGACAGCTCCACTAAGCCCGGAGGTCCTCCTCATATCAAGCCCCAAGCGTCAACAACGTCCCAGCCCAGTACACCTAGCGCACCTGCCAGCGACTCTGTGCAGGCGCTCCACCGCCGAAAACCGGTTCAGTCCCCGCCATGTAGCCGCCGCACACGCCCGAAAGCACTCACCCCCCAGTGGCAACCAGACCCTGGGCACACCCTCTGGAGGAAACGATGTTTGAAGCAGTCGTGAGAGACGGGGTTGTCTTGAAGCCCCTTGAGACGTGGCACGCCGGCGAGTTTGCCGAGCATATGGGCAGGGCACGAGACCATATCCGGCCGTGGGTTGGACCGACTTTTGTCACCGACACCGTCGATGGTGCCCGGGCTACCCTTCAGCGTTACGCCATAGCCACCGCGAATGATGGAGCCCGTATCTATGGCCTCTGGGACGAAGGCAAGATCGTTGGAGGCGTGATGTTCGTCGCCTTTGACCCCATTTGGGGCATTTGCGAGGTCGGCTGCTGGCTCCAACCCGATGCCGTCGGAGGCGGCCTCATCACCCGGTCAGTCGAACTGCTCATGGAGTGGGCCTTCGTGGAGCGGGGGATGTCCCGCGTTGAATGGCGGTGCCGCACCGACAACGACCGCAGCGTTGCAGTCGCGCAGCGACTGGGCATGCGTTCGGACGGCGTTCTTCGCAGCAGTTGGGTCTACGACGAGAAACGTTACGACAAGGAGGTATTTTCGATACTTCGTGCCGAATGGACGAGCACACGACCTGTTGAGGCTCAATGACAGCCCCCGCCCCGACGGCGACCTCTCCGCCCTGAATGGTTGGATCCAGGGCTGGGCGTTCTCCCGCGGCATGGCTATGTCGCGAATCGTAAAAGCACCAGCCGTAAGTGAAAGTCCAATCGCATACTCATCCGGCTTCCCAGACCGCGCGTGAGCCGATGCTGAAACGCTCATGAAATAGGGGGTCACTATCCTTCTTCCATGACGTGCACCATCCAACTTGCCGATTTCGAGGAGCCCGCCCTCGAGGTATTCCTGCGTGCCCACTTGGCGGATATGGCACCGGAATCTCCTAAAGAGAGTCAGCACGCGCTGGACATGCCTGCCCTGCGACAGCCGGGCGTTCGGCTTTGGGTCGCTTTACACGAACGGCGAATAGCGGGCACGTGCGCATTAGCGGTGCTTGAGCCAGGGCACGAGGAGCTCAAAAGCATGCGGACGGAGCCTGAGATGCGGGGGCAGGGAATAGCGTCCCAGTTGCTGAATCACATGCTCGCGGATGCCCGAGCACGCAACGTTAGACGTATTTCCTTGGAGACCGGAAGCATGGGGTTTTTTGCGCCCGCCCGAGCACTCTATGCCAAGCACGGCTTCGGTCCGTGCCCGCCCTTTGGCTCCTATAAGGAGGACCCGCACAGCTCATACATGACGCGCGCAGTAACCGCCGCTTGACGATCGGTCAGCGGGCAGGGCCCTTTTGCAGGTCCGCTGACTTAGCCGAGTTCGAGAAGCATCGTGTCTGACGCACCGTTCCGTCCGACGACTCGGAAGCCTGCTCGGTCGTAGAGACGCCGGGCGTCGTTGCCGTCTTCGACGCTGAGGCTGATGCGTTGGAGCCCCCGCGTTCTGGCCACACCAATCAGCTCGTGAAGTAGTGCGCCGCCGATGCCTTGTCCGCGGAACCCCTCGAAGGTTGTGATGGACAGCTCCGGGGTGTCGGCGTCGACGAACCCGTAGCCGGGATCGCTCTCGGGTAGGAAGACGAGCCAGGCAACCGCTCTGACGGCGTTTCCCTCGTAATCCAGGAGCCCGAAGTCACGAGTCGAGGGAAAGGTCTTGAAGTAGTGCGCGATCTCGTGTGAGCCGTCCACGGCGTCGAACGTAAATCGTGGTGTGCTCCAGTTCATGTTGGCGAGTGTCGCCTGCCGCAAAAGCGCCCGGTCGTCCTGAGTAAGTGGTCGAAGGGCCATGGCGTAATCGTACTAACTTAAGAGTCAATGGAGCTGTCGCGCGATGAGTGGTCGCTCGCCTATTCCTCAACGGGACGGCGAGGACTGATCGCTTATTCCTGTGCCCGGTACGTTTGACGGCAGCTGTACTTTCTTCCCACGATCGTCCTTCTCCGGAATTGACTCTGGCATTACACCAGCCGTCGATGAGACGGCGCGCTCGTACGTTCCGCCGAATCCGATCCGCGTGATGTTCCGCAAACGGAACCGATCCAGGAACGACTCCCACCGTCCATGCTCATCGATCGTGAAGAGCCACAGGCGCTTTTTACTCCACCTCACCGGGACACCCATGAGCAGTTGTTCGGGATACTTATCCTCCCTGTAGAGCGAGACGACACCTGCCGCCTTCACGGCTGCCCGTATGAGCTGTCCAGGATTCCTTAGGTCGGCGGTCACGACCGGGCTGTGCGGGGGCCACGGGTTGTTCTCCCGGATGAAGCCGATGAAGGTATCGAAGACCCTAGCTCGCTTGATCGAACTGGTTCGAAAGGCCATGTAGCCGTCCCGGAGGACTCCCTCGCGCAGTTCGGCCAGGACCACCCATCCCTCAGACAGGTCGACCACAACACCGAATTCGGTTCTCAAGCCGCCGACGTTGCGAAGGATGCGCAAAGGGAGGGATTGTTCTTGGGAGAGGAGGAGAAGCTTGTTGATCTGCGATCGGCCCTTGGCTGCTGTACCCACGTGCCGAATCTAGATCACCTTCGGTCCGTTCTACCTCCGACTCGACGAGTCGCTCCGAGCCATCAGGAAGCAGCACCGTCTCAAACCAGCACGCACTTCCCTGTCGGGCCCACCGTGCACCGCGTGAGGATCCCTCAACGGAGCGCAGGTTCGGTTCTCATGTTGCCCTTTGCTGGCTAGCTTCCCTAGAACGGGGCGAATCCAACAAAGAGGGAGAGGAACAGGCCACAGAGGAGCCAAATGAACCCCAGAGCCGCGAATGCGGGGCTTCCCGGCGATGAACGGTTCCGAAGCACTGTCTGAGGGTTCACGCACAGGTAGATGAGGGCGATGAACGGCGCAAACAGTAGGGCCGCCGCAGCCATCCTGAAGATTTGGGCATCGGCATCGGCAGCGACCCCGAGCGCGAAACCCTGTTGGATCCTGATATACAACCACGCCCCTAAGAGGCTGGCAAACAGAACCGTTGCTGCTACTGAAACAGGCTTTCCGGTCTGGACTTTTCTCATCAGGCTTCCCTAACGTTCTCCGCATGCGGCGGGCTGACCTAAACCCTACTGCTAGATGAACTGTGGCGAAAACGCGCGGTGTCCGGTGAGGGATCCCTGCACGGGACGAGTAGATCAGGTCGGAGTACAGGTCAAAGGCGCCGTGCTGAGCCGGTACCGCAGGTGGCTCCGTCCGCGTTGGTCGGCCACATTGTTGAGGGCTGCTTCATACTCATTGCGATCGAAGACGAGCGGGCCGACAGAGGTGATCCTGTCCTCTTCCAAGAACTTGTTCATACCGGCACCGGGACCCTTCACTCGGCTCCTTTGCACGTCTCCGTGGCACCACCTCACCAGTGATACTTCAGATCGCGAAGTCACCACGCCGCCGGATACGGCGTCCGTCGGACGATCCCTCGTCGCGCTCGTTCGGTTGCAGGAACCGCGAGTACTGGCCTAGGGGCCAGCGTGATCGGCCAAATGATCTGGTAGCAATGCATTCATATCGTTACAGGTCCGGCACTCCAAACAGACTGGCCTGCGTGGTGCACTGAGATCTGAGATCCCGGACCAAAGGTGTCGACATGCAACATCGCCGTCCAGCAGTCTTCATGGCCGCTATCGCGGGGCTGGTCCTCGCCGCTTGCAGTCCGCCGCCTGATACAGGTACCGGTGGTGTGTTGTTCATTTCTGATGAAGCGCGTGCGGGGCGATCGGGGCCCGAAGCACTTTGGGAGGGAGTCGTGATCATCGCCGATAGTGGTTGCGTTCAGGGCCGGATGAAAGACGGCTCCTACTACAACTTGGAGTTTTCGGCCGGCACTCACTTCGACGACTCCGGAAGAATCGACATGGGTTTCGCCACCGTCGCCATCGGGGAAGATGTCGCTTTCGGTGGGGGGTACATGACCGAAGCCAGTCCGTCGACCCACCGTCCTGGTAGTTGCGTCGCTGGCTCGACTTCCCAGGTCTACACAATCTGACCAGTAGAGGACGCCGCCCGGCTACTAGTTGAACCCGCCGCCCTCGCACATCCAAAAATCGACCAGCACCCGTTGAGGAATCAGTTCCGCTGAGCGAGTGGGCGAGTTGGACGTAGCTTCGAGGATTGACGCATGTTCGCGTCAATTTCGGGGGATCCTTCGTTGTCTGACGTCTCAAGCAGTGAGCGAGATCTTGTACGCAGGTGACGCCGGGCCATTCTTCATCAGCCAGCCTGGGCACTGATGTTCGTGGTCATCTACGACACGGTGCTCACCCGCATCCACGCTGCATCACCGGGACCTTGGGTTTTTCGTTCAAATCCCGATTTCGATTTGGATCTGCGCGGCGAGGCGTCTGAGGACCTGCGCGTCGTAGTTGGTGAAGGTTCGGGGCTGGTCGTCGGTCAGGCAGATGGTTCCGATGCGCATGCCGTCGGTTGTGCTGATGGGGTGGCCGGCGTAGAAGCGGATTCCGAGCGGGCCCGTGACGAGGGGGTGATCCAGCCATTGTGGGTGGATGCTCGCGTCGGGAATGACGAGGGTGCGGTCCTGTTCGATGGTTTTCGCGCACATTGCGAGGTTCCGCGGGAGGTTCTGGGCGAGGGGCCCGACGACGGATTTGATGATCTGGGAGTCTTCTGTGATCAGGGCCATGTAGGCCGAGCTGACGCCGAAGTGGTCCCGGGCTTGGCGGGTGATTCGATCGAAGCGTTCCTCGGACCCGGTGTCGAGCAACCCCGTCTCGTCCAGCGCGTGCAGGCGCCGAAACTCGGTCTCGTCCGGGTCGGTCTCGTCCGGGTCGTCCCCTTTCCCGCCCGTGGCAGCAGTGGAATCAAGGGCGGAAACCCTGGTGGTGCTGTGCTCTGCGGCTGGGAGGGCGTCGAAGTCGTAGTCGTCGGGGGAGAGGGTCAGGGTGCGGAGGTAGTCGCTGTAACCGGAGGACGACGCGGTGACCTGGTCGCTGTACTGCGCACCATCGGTCAGCGAGCCCGTGCTGTCGAGCAGTTCATTGATGACCTGGGCGAGCAGATCGCGCTCTGCCACCGGAACCATCACCAGACCGGACAGATATCCCTGTAGCTCGAGTTCATCCCCCTCGCAGGTGAGCTCGAAGTACGTTGTGAGGATGTCTTCCAGCCTCAGACCGGCTGCGCGTACCGTCTGGATCGCACTCCACTGCTGCACATACTCATCCAGCACGTTCGATCCTCCGCCAACTCGTCTGTAATCCCTGCTCGATAACCTGACCGGATTCGTGTTACTGATCAAGGCTAAGCCTCTCGTGCGTTCCATGTCGCTGGCCTCCCTTCAGGAGCATCCGGTCGACACGAGGATGGGCCCTGCTTCCGTGGTTCAGGTTCACCCCTTGTGGGTGGCGATGTACTGATGCAGGCGGGTCTTGCCGGTTTTGCGGCGGTCTAACCGGACCGCGCAGTAACCCTGCGCACTAAGCCAGTGGCACTGCCACGTCTAGAGCTGGTCCGCCCTGCCGAGGAAACGGTATACGGGAGTGGGAACGATCGAAGGGAAGCGCACCAGACACGATCGCACATCCCTTCACGGCGGGCTCCCGGGCAAGGAGTTGGTTCGTGATCAATGGCCCGACCACGTTGTCGGCCAGGCGTTGGGTGATGTCCCTGGCGTTGGCCAGGGCGTGCTGTTCGGCTTCTGCTCGGATCCAGAAAGCAACGGGTGTTGCCACCAGGACGAGGGCCAGGAAGCCGACCGTGAGAAAACGTGCGACGGCTGCCCGGACCTCGCGTCGTTCGGTGACTTCCGGGGCAGTCGTGGTGTCGTGCGTGGTGTCGTGCGTGGTGGCGTGGTGGGTTTTTCCTGCGTGGAGTTTCCGCACGGTCGGCGTGCCCGGCTATTTTCCGGAAGGATCCGGCGCGGATCCGGTAGCGTCGCCCAGCCTGGCCACCAGCGACGGGTGCACGATCATGTTCCCTGGGCGGGCGTGCCGGAGGGTGTCGAGCATGACTCCCAGGGCGCCGTCCTTCGGAAGGAACCCGCAGATTCCCATGCGGGCAGCTTCCCGCAGCGCTTCCTGGGACGGGTTGCCCGTCAGCATGACGATCCGGGCCTGCGGTGCCTCGGAGAGGATCCGCTCGGCGGCGTTCAGCCCGGACCCATCGGCAAGATGCAGGTCCATGACGACGACGTCGGGGCGCAGGTCCCGGAACATCGTCGCGGCGGACTCCACCGATGTAGCAGCTCCCACACTCATGAAATCAGGTTCCCGGTCCAGTGCTCCGGACAGCAGATCCGAGAACGTGGTGTGATCATCGATGACCAGAACCCGCAGGCGCTCGGTCTGCGTCTCGGTCTGCGTCTCGGTGTCCGTCTCGGTGTCCGTCTCGGGTAGCAGTGATGCCGTGGGATGACTGTTACCCGAGACGGTCACCGCGCGCATCGACGCCCGGGGAGGCGCCGCAGCGTGCGTCGTCCCGGTAGTCGTCCCGGTAGTCGTCCCGGTAGTCGTCCTGCTGGTCGTCCCGGTGGTCGTCAGGAGCCTGGCCTGTGCTTCCTTCAGGACTCCGCTGGGCGCGCAGCCCAGTTCCTCGTCCATGACCCTACGGCAGCGGTCGAACACCCTCAGCGCTTCGGTGTTCTCGCCGTTCTGCTCCAGCCCCAGGACAAGGGCGGTCCACGCCCGTTCGTTCAAAGGATCCTCCCGGACCGTTTCATGGGCCCAGGCGATCGCCCTCCCGACATCTCCCATGATGAGCGCGGTTTCCGCGGCCAGGACACGGGTATGACCGACCCGCTCGGCGTGCAGGGCCCGTTCCTCTTCGGCCCAGGCCGGCAGCAGCTCGTCGCCGAGCAGCGGGGCGGAAGCGAGTTGGAGTGCTTCGGCCAGCAGTGGCAGCGCGACCGGTGGCGGTGCCACGCTGGCCTGCTTGGTGAGAGTTTCGAACCGGTTCGCATCAAGGCTCACGAGCGAGGGCTCGATCACGTAGCCGCCCGTGACCGTGCGCAGGGGACCTGTCCGGCCGGCTCCTGGCTGCAGCCGCCGGCGCAGGACGCTGACATAGCTTTCAAGGGTCGGCAGTGCGACGGCCGGAGGGTTGCCGTTCCACAGCAGATCGATGATGCGGGTCTTGGATACTGCCAGACCGAAGCTCAGGAGAAGGATCTCGAGTACCTGGCGGGGTTTGGGTCCGCCCAGGTCGTTGGCGTTGAGGGTAGTGTCTCCCCGGCGAATGGTCAGCGGGCCCAGGACGGAGATCTGAAGTGCCGACGACTGCCCGGACGCTTCGGAAAATTGAGTTGAATTAGTTGCTTTTTTGATCAATTCCAAAGCGATCACAATATCTTTCCCCAATTGATTTCCTGCCGCACCTAATAGAATTAGAAGGGGTCGGAGAACACATGCACACGAGTAGTCGGTACGCAGCGCGTAAGGGGCGTACTCAGTAATCCGAGTGATGGCCCGGAACCTGGGGTGAAACTTCTGTCGCCGTCCTCCCTTCACCGGAGGGAGGATGGATGATTGCAGCGTACGAAGCAACCATTACGTTGTGAGACGGACGGGTGGGCTGCTCGGATGGCGTCTGGAACTTACTGCCGAGAAGGAATGAACCCGGTGTCTTGAAGGAAGCCCGGCATCTGTAGGGAAGTGCCTGAACTCCGCGTTGACCTCCCCACGGCTCGTACCTCTTCTCCGTCGCTCTGGAGTGAAGGCATGCGCAGCGCGTGGAGAGGGCAGTAATTACTCATAGTGTCAGTGGTGGTCCGATGGCATTGGGTGCCACCGAGCAAATGGTCACAATGCTGCCCGTCGAGGTGGGCCGTCGACCGGGCTGCTGGCGCACCGGCCCGTCGGCCCATCTCGGAAAAGGCTAGGACCGGGGATAGCCGTGCATCCTGCATTCCCCGGGGTGAAGAGGCTTTTGGGAACCTCGTGCGCGCCGGGCGATCAGTGCGCCCGGTCTATCAACGAATCCTCAGGCGCTGACAGACGGTGGCGGCCGCTGGCGCTGTTGGTTGCGTTGATGAACACGGCCAGCGTCCTTGCTTCTGTCGGTGTCATAAAAACGTCAACGGGGTTGGTCCGGCCCGCGATGTGAAGAGTAAGAGTGAAGCCGTCAGCCTCCAGGCTCGGCCGGGCAGACCAGCTCTCCAGCACCGGCGGTACGTCCTGGCCGATCACGACGGAATGGTTCTCCAGGTGCCACGGAGACCCGGCGTCGATCAGCGCCTTATGTTCAGCGCAGACGTAGGCCTCGCGATAACGACCACCTAGGCCCTGACGATCCATCACGAAGGCGGCACCGGGATTTGTGCATCGAAGCACCGGACAAGGAAGCATGCTTATGACAGTACTCATAGATGTTGCGAAAATCCTGCATCCCCCACCGAAGCAGGCCTGTACCAGCGAGGCAGGTACCAGCGAGGTACGTCCCAACGGGTCGACGCGCCATCCGTGGTCTAAGCCCCGCAGGGTGCCCGAAATACTGAGTGTCGTCTCCGTGCCCGCAGTGGGTGGAATCGGCGGGTTTCCGGCCTGCCATGTCGTATGTGGGTGTGTGGCGTGGCAGCTGCCGTGATGGCGATACCCCATGGTGGGAGTCCCGGGATCGAGGTGGAGGAGGCTCCGCGAGGATGCTGCTGCGAGCTGGCGTGTCGCCGTTACTGAGACAGAAGACGGCGAGACAAGTTTTCGAGTCAGGAGCAGTCCCACAATCACGGGGCTCGGAGCCCTGACCAAGGCCCCGAAATGGTGTATCGAAACCTTTAGGTTTTCGAGACACAGGGAGCGTCGGTACTTCGGGAGGCGGACACCGAATTGTCTCGCGGGTGGGGGGGTCACAACACCTTTGTTCCGGACACGTCCCATGGGACACGCCGCGCCGTTCTGCTGTTCGTGTTTGAAGAGTGGTCCATGGACGGTCGTTTGCAGAACACGGTCATACCGTCCAGGGATGCCACTCCGCGGTTGTCCCTCTATCTAAGGTTTCCCCAGTGTCTGAGTCGCATCATGGTTTGACGGTTCACCGGTGGAGGTGTGCCCGAGGTACTGGTGCCCGTTTGTAGGTGCTGGTACCTTCTGCCCGGACTATGAGTACTGGCCATTCGTGGTCGTGATCGAAAGGACGATGCGATGAAGGAACCGGCTCTTCAGCTTTATGTTCACGCGCGTACCCGTACTTCGGGCAGCATGGGGGTAGAGCTTGGTTACTGGGGCGACGGCATGGCGATCGGTTCAAAGCCGGTAGGGGACGCGTTCGATTCAGGTGGCCCTCCGCAAGGGCCGATACAGACATCGCCGCTTCGAGCGTCGATCACTGCGCACGCTAGGTTCCAGAGGGGCACCAGTGAGCGTGGCCCAGCGGAGGAACATGCTTGCAGCCAGGCAGTCACAGACAGCGATCCCACGACGTGGCCTGAGACCAAGCCGGAAAGCGAATGCCTCCGCATCCTGATCGTCGATGACCACCGCACATTTTCCGAGTTGCTGGCGGGAGCAATTGACCGGGAACCGGACCTGAAGAGTGTGGGAACCGCACGAACCGTTGAGTGCGCGGTACCGATGTTCCGGAACCTCCGACCCGACGTCATCATCATGGATCTGTATCTTGCGGACGGTTCCGGGCTCAAGGCCTCCGAGCGGATTCTGTCGGAAGCACCGAAGACCCGGATTGTCATGCTGACCGGCAACCCGTCCCAGGGCGCGCTGCAGGAGGCAGCCCGCATGGGTATCTGTGGCTTCCTTCCAAAGGACGGTTCCCTGGGGATCATGCTGGACACTTTGAGGCACGCCCGTCCCGGCAACATGATCGTGCACCCGTCCCTGATAGCGAGACTGGGCAATACGGCCGCGTCCGTGCCGGAACCGGCAGGAACCTAACCGGGCAGACGATCGTGAGCGAAATCGCGCCGCAACGAGGCCAACCAGAACCTCACCCTTGGTCCTTGGGTCATCAAGGCTGCTGGAGGTCCGGGCAGCTGTTGCGCGCTTTCTCGCAGGCTGGTCTCGTTGCCCTAGTTCTTGTAGCACTCAGGGAAGGCGTACGGGTGCCTTCGGCAATCGCACCTTAGAGGGGTTGAACCCCATCAGTTCCCCGTCCGTCGGGTCCTAGGGATTCCCCAAGACCCGATGGGAGACGGCCGAGCATGACATCGGAAGCATCGCGTAAATACGTGAGGTTGCTGGTGCCAGCGGTTCTGCTCGCTCTCGTCGGGCCCCGGTCATCACGGTCCTGACGGCCGCTCCGCGGACTCCTCCTGCCCTGCTGGGCGCTTCAGCCCGACTTGATGGAGGAACTTGCGCGTATCCAGGGGTTCTTCCTACCGAGACCGACGGGTGGGTACCTCTCGAACCGTCTGCTGCTCTTGCCGATCAACCCGGGGCGAAACTCCATCGGGTGCGCGTATTGCTCGAGTTGACGGCGATGGAGGGGGAGCGCTTTGCAGGTGGGCTAGGGACCACAATGCCTCATCTCGACGCGCATCCGGATCTGGGTCGCGGCCCTGTCCGTGCTGTTGTGCGTCACAGCGGCTGGCACCGCCGCCGATCCCGCCGTCAACGTGAACGTGTCCGAAGTGCGGTTCAAGGCGTTCATTGCTTCCAAGGGCATCCCCGTCGCACCGGTCGTCACCGTTACTCCGGTCGGGCGGCGGCCGGTGTCGGTGCCTCTGTCGGATCCGTCGGATCGCCGCCGCCGCTACCGCCGGTGGGGTCGTAGTAGTGCCAGTACCGGCTTGTGGCGTTCACGTCGGCGAGCATCAGCAGGCCACTGTCGGCTGTGCCTTGCGCCGCGCTGTTGAGGTTCTGTTTCGTGGAGGTGACGTTGTGGACGTACTGGTCGGCGTCGACGATGCGGGGGATCTTCGGGGCGGTGCTGAAGTCGATAGTGTCCAGCGGCGTGGACTTCTCGTAGATCGCACCCCCGGTGCTGTTGCAGACGCCGGCGTCCGTCGTGTCACCGGGCTTGGGGTAGGTGGCGAAGGTCCGCAGCATCCGGGTGCTCTCATCGATCATGACGACCATCCGATTCGGACACTCCGCCACGGTCGCGATCGTGTGCGCCGTCCACGTCTCGGTTGCGCTATCCAGTGCCAGCAGCTGGATCAGCGGCTCGGAGGGGGCCGTGTAGGAGGTCTTGACAGCGGCGAACACCCTGCCGTCCGAGGAGCCCAGCCGTTTCAGGTTGATGTGGTCATCCCCGCTGTTCTGCCCCAACACGGCCGCTACCGGAGTGCTCCAGTCGGTGTCCGGTGCGCCATCGACGTGGTAGCTCCAGTACCTGCCGTCGGTGGCGTCGCCGACCTGCCGGCTCCACATCACGCCGATCTTGTTCCCGTCGAAGGCGATGACCGCCGAGGTGTCATCCACGGACACGTTGCCCAACCCTTGGGGGCTCGATGACGCGGGATGCGCGAACGGCGTCCCCCAGTACCTGCCATCGGTGCCGGTGGCGTTCAGGTAGATCCGGTTGCCCTGCTGCCAGGTGGCCCACATCCGGCCGGTGGAGTCCTTGTCGATGGTCAGCGCCTCGACGCGCTCGTCGTTGATCTGGGTGGCGCTGAGCAGCGTGTACGTCTTCGTGCTCCAGTTGTAGCTGTAGCGCCGCATCGTCGTCGGGAAGCCCGGTTCGGCCGGCAGGCCGTCGTTGACGAACCGATAGCTGGCCACGTTCAACGTCGTCCCGTCCCACAGCACGTCGTGGTGGGTGCTGGCCCGCGGGTCCGTCGCCACACCCGTATCGACCCACGAGCTCGTACCGGCATCGAACCGGAAGATATGGAAATCGGAGCTGGCGGTGTCCCACAGGTTCCCCCACCAGGACCCGTCGTTGAACCACAACGCACTCGTGGCCCGTTTCGTACCGATCGGCGACGGGGTCCCCGCATGCGAGGGGCCCTCGACTCCGGCATCGCCCGGCTCCGCCGCGCTTGCCGCTGGTCGCGGTGCCACCGCCGAGCCGGCCGAGGGAGCCGAGCCGGCCGATGGAGTTGTGGGCTCGGGTGCTGATGTCGGTGGTGCCGTCGGTGGGACCCGATCATCGAAGCCGGTGGTGGCGTTACTCGCGGTTGAACAACCCGTGAGCAGTAAGACAGCGAGCGCCGCAGACACCAGGTGCCTGCGGCGGTCGCTGAATGGGCAGATCATGGAGTTTTTTCCGTGGTCTGATCAGTTGCACCCTCAGCCCCGACATCACCGGTAGCAGCCGACGCTGCTACCGGCACCACCAGGGCACCCAGCCCAAGAGGCAACGCTGCCATCAGAGTGCCTAGCGATGAGGTCCTACGGACTCCGCCGTGCCACCACCTGTGAAGGAATGGGTCCTTGCGCATCGTTGCTCCCGAGGTCGATCGGCGTACCGAACTCCCCCTAAGTTTGTCCAGTGTCCAATGGTTGACCCATGAGAATCAACCCTCGATTGTGATCGTCCTACATTTGCAATGGATCGCCCCTCGATCAGCGACCAGAGTTGACGAAGCTTCTGGATCAGCTACGCCCGGGGGCACGCTCGTGGTCTGGCAGCTCGACCGGCTCGGCCGTTCCATCCGCCACCTCATCGATCAACTCACCGCACTTCAGGACAAGGGCGTCGGGTTCAAGTCGCTGCAGGAGACGGTAGACACGACCTCACCTGGCGGCCGCTTGGTCTTCCCCGTCTTCGCCGCTCAACTGGTCGGGAAGAACATGGATTGGTTCGTCCATTCGGGCAGGCGGCGCTGATGTTTCGATCGGGGCACGGAAGCTAGCCCCGTCGCTCGAGCCCTTCCCAGGACGACGAGGGGCACCTAGGTTCGAGGTGACTGGATCAACTTTCCCAGGGGGCCGTGAGCGCGTTATGACCAAGCAGGAAGCTTTACCCGCCCGTTTCTTCATCGGCCTGCTTGCCCTCGCAACCGCGGTGGTCCAACTTGTGGTCGTCCCACGAGCTGGAGCTGCGTACGCCGGCAGATACCCGGACGTCGCATACCTTGAACCCCTCTACGTCACAGCACTCATGGTTGCGCTCATCGGTCTCGAGATAGCCCTGCTGTCAGTATGGAAGCTCGTCTCGGCCGCGCTGACCCACAGAGCTTCGAGCAGCCGGTCACGGCGATGGACCAACATCATGGCCGCTTCTCTGATCTTCATGCCGGCGATCTTCGCAAGCATTTGTGTGCACGCCGGTTCCGTCGCGGGTGTCGGCGGTCCAGCAATGTTGTTCGGGCTCCTTGTATCCCTCGCCCTGGTCCCCCTTGCCTTCGTCCTGAAACGCTGGGTCAGAGAATGGTTCCGCAACGAGAATGCCTTCGCTCTGTCCACCAGCTAATTCTGTCCACCAGCTAATAGTCCCGCAGCGGGATCCCTCAGCGGGCGGTGTCACCAAGTAGAGGTGCTGCTTCTATGTCGGGGGCCCACTCTTGCCCTCGTTCTCAGTGCGGTCAGGTCGCAGGCACTGATCGTCCGCGGTACCTGATGCCGGTCAAGTGTCGTCATCGTCGTAGTAGTACGTTGTTCGACCGGTGTCATCAATTTTGGACAGGTCCGGCCACATGCTCGGCTCGTCCGATTGACTATTGCGCCAAGCGAAAGGGTCCGCGGTGATGACTGCAACCAATCCGAGTGCGACACCGATCAGTATGTCCCATCGATCGAGGACGAGACTGAGGATTGCGGCGGCCGCGAGCAGGCCTCCGACGACGTACAGGATGATTCGGATGCCAGTCTCCCTTCTCCTCCGACCTTCTTGGGCCGATGTCTGGTGAACCTCAGGTTGTGGTCGACAGCATCAATCAGATTGTGTGGGGGCGTCATCGTCGAGTGGTTGTCCTGCTAGGTAGTACCTGCGGATGTTCACGCCCAGCGCGATGGTGCACAGGATCGGCAGGAGGGGGAACAGGAAGTCGCCGCGCCATTGGATGAACCAGATGAAGAAACCCCAGAACAGGACCGTGAAGACGCCGAGGGCGATCAGTGAACGACAGGTAGGGATCTGAGGAAGGGGTTCCAGTCCTCGCTTCCGAAAGTCGTTGAGTTCTTTCACCGCAGCGAGGCTGAGAGGGATGAAGATCGCAAGGAAGAGCGCGATGCTGACCACCGTGCTCCAAACGACTGGAACTCCGAGGATGTCCGTGACGATGAGGATGAGCGTCCGAATCACCAGTGCCCAAATCACTACCGCGATAATCAAGCGCCGACGTGCAGGGTGGAGTGGTTCGGTTCTGGGTGACTCGGTCATTGCGTCGGCTTCAATGGCTTCTTTGCAGCTGTGCGGTACAACCACACGCACACTGCCAAGAGAACGAGATTCAAACCCTGTACCGCCCAGTAGAAGCCAGTCGCAGAGCGACCTTCGTACAACACGGACACCCAATTGCTAGCCATCCACAGCAACGCAAGAACTCCCATTGCCACCGCTTGGCCTTTCGTCGGCCACTTTCTAGCTTTGGACCTCATGGCTTGAGCCTACGGGCGGGGTCCATACGCAATCGCGCCACTTGGAACAAGGTGTCCCGCTCCGGGATCCTCCACTGCACCTCGACAGCACAGGGTCCGCGGAGGACCGCGCAACGGGAACAGAACTAGGTTGTGCCCCTAGTGCGATCAGTAACTTGGGCTGCGGCTGCTGCGGTTACAAGTAGTTCCTCGAGGCGGTCTTCAAACGATTCCTTTGAGCCGAAGAAGCTCTGTTCCGGTACTCGGAACCCGAAAGTGTCGAAAGCGTAAGCGTGGATAGAGGATCCTTCGGGTGAGGATGTTGTCGTCACATCCAGCGCAACCGGCAAGATCTTGCCCTTTGCGAGGAGGTTGCCCAGCACGTGGTATCGCCAGTTTGAGCCGGCCCGGACTTCTACTCGGTCACCACTTCGATGCACCCTCGCCCCAAGGTCGGAGAAGGCGCGCGCTACCGCTTCGAGGGCGACTGAGGCAGGCAGGGCGGAAACCCAGTGCTCAGTTACCTCAACGATTGGAGTGCTCCTTCGAGAGACAGAGTCCATAACACTGACCTTTCGTAGGCGGGGCACCTTTCTGGTTCCCAAGGGAGTGCTTTGTTGTTCGCTCAACTCGGGCGGGTCCAATCGCGACGGTAATGGCCCATCGACAGCCTTCCAATCGTCAGGTCGGTCACCTCCACTTACGACCTCCTCGGAAGTACTCTCCATACGAGTTCGCCGGGCTGTGGATTCCCCCGCCCCGAAATGCATCCAAGCAGCAGATCCCCACATAATTGCTCCTTCTACGCTCTTGAAGCCGGCATGTTGGTGCTTATGGTTCCTAGCACCAAGTATCTGCGTTGGTTCCCAGTAGATCGGCGTATTCACGGCTCAACCGGATAACGGCCGGGCAGCACTCAAAGGACGACGAGGATGAAGGACATGAGCGAGGGGACAATGTGACTGATGAGATTGAGGTCCGGCAGTGCGTCAACGGCGATCTTGCCGCGCTGGAAGCGACTGAACCACCAAGATCGGGCATCGCACGCAATCTCCTTCAGCACCAGGCCTCCGGCGCCATCGTTTACGCAGCAGCTTGGCAGACCCAGCAGCTGGTCGGGACGGTGGTCCTGGACCTGGTCTCAAACCACACCCCAGAGCTCAAGCATCTGTTCGTGCAGGAATCCGCTCGAGGTGCCGGCGTAGGTACCGCCCTCTGTGCCTGGACCGAAAAGCGCGCAGTCCAGGCAGGATTCGACAAGCTCTACCTCAGCGTGGGCGTCGAGAACCAAGCTGCTAGCCGGCTCTACGAACGCTTGGGTTTCACGTCATTCGGGAAGACAACGACGACGACCTATCAGTACGTCGACGACGACGGGCAGAAGCAGTGGGCCACCGAGACAGACGACCTTTTCGAGAAGGCGCTGGCGGGATGAGATCCATTCCCAGTACAGGGGCGCGCGGAGCGGATAGTCAAGTGAGCCTCGGTATCGGTGACGTCAGGCTCGTTCGGGGTACCCCTTTTCTCAGTATTGCGCCCGGGCGGATCGCGGCGGGTCTTCGTTGCAACTGCGGGGACCGAGGCGGAGTGCACCTTCGAGATCGGCTCGGTCTCGAAGGCGCTCACCAGCATGCTGTATTCCGATGCGCTGCAGCGCGGCGTAGTTTCACCGATGACGACGCTGGGGGATTTGCTTCCTCTTGACGGTTTCGGGCCCGTCGCCGCGGTGCCTCTCGGGTCGCTGGCCGTCCACCGATCTGGTCTCCCACGCCTGGCCCCCGGGATGTCCGTTCTGCGTCGCAGTCTGGCCTTCTCGATCCGCGGGGAAAATCCGTACGGCGAGACCCTCGCTGAGCTCCTTGAGTAGACGCGGGACGTGCGCGTAGGGTCGCCGCGACCGCGGTACTCGAATCTCGGGTTTCAACTTCTCGGGCACGCGACCGCGAGTGCTGACGGGCGCGGGTACGGCCGACTCCTCCGGGAGGTCTTTGGCCCTGGGTATTCGGCGCCGTCGCGTCAAGACGACCTTCAAGACGTCGACCTCCGGGGGGCCTCCCGGCTCGGCCGCCCGGTCCAGCCGTGGGTCGGCGAGGCCCTGGCTCCCGCAGGCGGCATCCGGGCGAGCATCAGCACCCTGGGTGGTCTCCTGCGGTCGATCCTGGATCAAACTGCTCCGGGTGTCACCGCGCTCGAACCCGTTGCAGATTTTTCCCCGGCGGTCCGGATCGGCGCCGCTTGGATCACTCTGCCGTACCGCCGCCGCACAATCACGTGGCACAACGGCGCGACTGGGGGATTCAGCAGCTGGATCGGTATCGACCGGGAAGCCCGCATCGGTGTGGCCGTACTTTCCGCGCGGCACGGAGCGGTGGATCGGCCGGGCTTTCGCCTCCTCGAGGAACTCGTAGCTAGCGGATCGGCAGTCCTCGACTGACGAGGCTGCACTCGATCTACCGATAGTCGGTCGGCTGACTGGCGCGATCCGTAACCATCTATCGTTTTCGCCCATACTCTTGACCCTCATTCCTTACTACTCCCGAACAAGAAGCCGCACCCTGCCTGAACTCACGATCGCTCGTAAGCGGATCGCCTTTGCGAACACGCCGCCGCCGGCGCGTTAAGGCGGGTGGTCGCTCTACCAGGCGTGTTCTACAGGGAGCCATAGTTCGCAGGTAGCTGTGCTGAAATCGTCGGCGCGATCGAGGACCGCGACGATTGATGGCCCGGGGCGAAGGCGCCATGGGTTGGAGGGAAACCAGTCAGTGGCTGTGGCCGCCCAGGCTGCCTGCAATGTAGCCGGGTATTCGCCCTCGGTGCGGAATACGGCCCATGTGCCGGCAGGAACATCGGTCGTCCAAAGATCTTCGGGGGTCTTGGTTGTGTCGGTGACCGCGACACCGTGCACGTATGTGAGCTCGCTGCCCTCGACGTAGTCAGGGTCGACGTCGAGGCTCACTTGGAGCAGCCCGGCCGGCTCAGTGTTGCTTAGCTCCTTAAGCCGGGCATGCTCTGCGGCGGGCAAGGACGCGATGTGCGCTTGAATGTGGGGGTTGGCGCCCTTATGGATGAGAGGCACGCGCGTGGCGTGGCCAACAAGATTGAACGCTGATCGATCTGCGATGCGGGTGTCCATGGTGACGTTCCCTTCTACGGTCAGTCGGAACCTGAGCTGTGATTGTGTGCGAAGGGGGCCGCCGTCTCGGCGGACGACGCCGGGCCCGACGCCGTGCACGGATCGGAACGCTCGACCGAAGGCTTCAGCAGACCCGTAGCCATGGCGCACCGCGATGCTCAGCAGATCTTCGCCGCCAAGTACCTCTGCCGCGGCGAGTGTCATTCTGCGGCGCCGGATGTACTCAGATAGCGGCATGCCAGCCAGCGACGAGAACATCCGTCGGAGGTGGTATTCCGTCGTGCCGAGTCCCGTTGCCAGAGCATTGATGTTCAGATCGCCAGTCATATGGTCCTCGACCAACTCGACGAGCCTGTTTAGTGCAGCGATCACGGCTCTCCCTTCACCAGCCATCCTTCCAACTCGACTCGATCGGCACCCTACTATCGCGGTCCGATTCGATCGCCCTAGCACCCGGCGTCCTGCCCGTAAGTTGATCCCCAAGGGCACCATGCTTCAAGTCTCAGACCAGCGGTCGGAGAACCCCGGGTCGACACGTACGGGTTCGGTCACGATGCGGCGTGGTGATTGGCATGGAGGCACCGCGGATCACGGTTTGCACGCGGCGCCTCCACGCTATATCCGGCGGGCCCAATTGTCGGTAGTGTCCACTTGGGGGATGAAGCAGGACAGGGTTCTTGTCGGGCGATTCCTTGCCGTCCACATTGCTTCGTTCTCAGGATTATCTCCATGCCCAAGCTGCCTTCCCTCCTCGCCCTCGCTGCGATCACGGCCCTCCTCGCAGGCTGCGCCAGCACCCCTGACGACGAGCCTGCTGCGGCTCCTACGGCTGCCGCCAAGACTGCTTCGGCATCCCCCAGTGCTCCAAAGCCGTCCGCCACACCCGTAGCGACCTCCGCTGCTGCCCCGCCAAGCACCCCTGCAGTGGAGTCGGCCGCACCGGAGGCTCCCGCGACGGTGCCCGCCGCGCCCGCGGTCGCCCCTCCAACCGCAGCGCCAGTTGAAACCCCCGCGGTGCCTGTAGTTCCCAAGGCTCCGACGGCGGCCACCACCATGGAGGCCGACCCAATGCCCGTCGTACCCGTAGGCGTGATCGTCACGCCGGAACCCGAGTACGGCATGGTGAACGCGAGCGTCACCCAGGGGGCCTCGTTCACGATCAACGGCGGTGGCTATCAGCCTGGGCAGCAGATCATCATCAACTTCGGGATCGCCCAGTCCGACGGCATGGTGATGGACGAGCAGTCGGCGATCGCCGACGCCGCTGGGAACTACAGCTTCACGATCACGGTCGGGACGGATCTTGCTCCCGGGACGTATGCCGTGCTGACGTACTCGGGTGCTGCACCGGGTGGTCCCGAACGCGAGGCGTCCAAGCGCTTCGCCATCATCGAGGTGACCGCACCCTAGGCGCGGGGAGTAAACGCCAACGTCATCGGCCTAATGACCCCCCCCGGCCTCACACAGTTCCCTTGAGAGCGGCCAAATCCCGGCTGCCCATGGACGGGAGCAGCGATGAGCGACGCGTACGAGAGCCAAGTCGACGGACGAATGCATTTGGCGGAACATGCCCTCGAGAAGGTGATCGAGCGCGACATCTCGCCCGCGGAGCTGGCCGAGGCCCTTTCGCGCCTGAACCGAATTTATCTGCAGGCCGGGTGTCGTTCTCACCCAATCGGGAAGGTGCGGCGGGGAACGGGCCCCTTCAACTGTCGACAGAAACACTCCTTGCTCGGCTTGATCGGGCCCTGGCAGCCGTGTGCGACAGCAACCACCGTTCAGGCAACGGGCACCGCAGTCGGCTGGGACCGACCTGAAGTGAAGCGTGACCGCAAGCCGGAGGCTCAGCGAGCGTGGTTCAGGACGCTCGGGCGCACCGAGGGATGGTTGAGCTGACCCCTTGATGGAGCGGTAGTTACCGTCGAGCTACGTCTCTACCCGGGGGGTGGGCAAACATCCCGAGACTGTAGGCGAGCAAGATCAAAGACATGACCAGCCCTGACCCAACGGCTGCTCCGAGAGCACTGGTCTGAGTGCCGATCAGCAGGCCCACACCACCCAGGACGGCAAGAACTCCGCCGAGGCTGTAGAACATGCGTTCCCTAAATGCCCACGCGAAGGGTATGAAGTGAAGCCCGACGACCAGAGCGATTAGCGCGGGTTGGAGCTCCAATTTGCCCATCGATGTGAGTCGTCCCGTGCCGAAAGCTATGAGCGCGAACTCCATCGCTACACATAGAAGGTAAATTCCGATTTGCTGCCCCCGAGGAGCAGTGAACGGGCCGAGGTAGCGCGGCGAGGCGAAGAGGAACCAGAGGGTGCAGGCAACGGCACCAACGACCAGGGTGCGAGAGACGACCACAAGGAGCTCTGCGATTCCTGGAGTGTAGGAGAACACGAAGACGCACGCGCCGAACAGCCCGATGAGAGTTCCCACTCGCCGCGGATCCGCGAAGCGCGGAGGCGCACCAGTCGAGGTCCACCCAGTGCTGCTGCTACCGCTCACAGAAAGACCCCCTGAGGATAAGTAGTTACCGCCGGCCGCCAGCTACAACTCGAGAACCACCGGCCGGCATCATTTCTGCGGGGTCTGGGAGGGTGTGGTCTCATCCTTGCTTGAGGTCTTTTGTGTCCCGAGGATGAGGAACGTGATGCCAATAGTGAAGAACGCGATCCAGGACGTCGTGCCCGTAAATATCATGCCAATCGCAACGACGAGGAACACGATCCCGATAGGCAGGAATGCTTTACCCCCGCCCCTCGATCGGCCGTCCGGCTCAGCCAGTGGTTCTCCGTCACCGTTCATCTGGCAGACGCTACGTCGGTGACTGGGAACGCGCAACGGTTGTCATGGGCCAGCGTCCGATACGCCCGTAAGACGAACGGCCTTCGTGCAGCGACGGTGGGGGTGAAGCCCTAAGCGCTGCCTTCTCGTGTCGAGTCGGCAGTCGTGGGTTTGCTGATGTCCAGCAAGCCCTCAGAGTTGCGTGCGTAGGTCGGTCTTTGTGAGATGTTCGGGGTTTGTAGGTCTCGCGAGCGGGAGACCGATGGTGCAGGCTGCCGAGGTGACCAGTAGTACTGACCAGCCCAGCAATGCGATGCCGATCCCGCCAATGTCTGCGGCCGCATTCTCAGCTGTGCGGAGTGAGAAGAGGTAAATGCCATTAGCGGTGAGCATCGGGATGGCAGCTATCGCGAGGAGGACGGCTCCGAGCTTGAGGAGATTGTGACGGCATCCCAGTGCTTTCCCGACCAGTAAGAAGGCTGTAGGGGCACCTACGCACAGCGAAGCGGAGCATATGTGCGCTGCGGCGAAGGGAAGTAAGCGGTCTTCCTGCGTCCATAGGTACCCGCTGAGAAAAGACAGCACCAGTGCGACCATCCCTGGCAGGAACCGCAGACGAGGAGGCATACATCACTGTCCCATATTCCACACATGTGGCTGCCCCGATAGCACTAGACAGACCGTCCGCAGGGGGATCCGTCAGTGGGGTCCCTTCGCGGGCGTTCAGAAGGACTTGTGCTATCACGGGGCCGGACGTGAGAAGAGGTTGACGAGGTTGCCGTCGGGATCGCGGAAGAGGGTAGATCTGTTGCCCCATGGCATGGTCGTGGGGCGGAGCGCGACGTTGTCGAGCACGTGGTGGAGGCGATCGAATTCAACGTCGACGTCTCTGACGAGAAACTCGATGATGATCGAGTTGTTGCTGGCAGTCTGTGGCGCGTTGTTGCCGAGCGCGGCGACGGTCGCGGTGCTTGCTATCGCCAAGATGCCCGAGGCCGTTCGCAGTTCGGCGAATACTGGAACGGGCCGTATAGCAGTGATACCTGTTACCTCCTCGTAGAAGCGGGTGAGGCGGTCGACGTCGTGCGTGATGATGCGAATTGATGCAAGATCCATGATCTTCCTTCCAGTCGCGCCATCCGGCCCTACGTCATTATCTTGGGTGGCCCGACCGACAACGTTGCGTCGGTGTTTAGGGCGTATTCTCGCCCAGCCCGACCGTTCGCAGCCGTCCCTCGCTAATGCCGAGATCCTCCGTTCGCAGCGATCGACGGGGTGCCCGCTCGATCAAAGGCTCAGCCCGCGCGATCCGGTCGCCCCGGAAATGCGCGAAGACCGTCGCGAAGCCGGGACCAAGCGATTAGATACCAGTTGTCACCCTTGCCGACGAAACCCATCGGTTCGACGTCCCGCTCGGTCGCGCCGCCATCACGATCGGTGTACGAGATCCGAAGGACTTTCCCCGTCCGTAAGGCTGCAGCCAGACCATCGGGCCCTCCGGTCGGTTTCTCGTCCGACGAAGTCGCCGCCCGCCTTGCCGAACTCGCCCTCGCGGAACCAGCCGGCCGTGTGGCCGATATCGTCGGACCGGAAGTGCTCGGCGTCGTCCAACTGCTCACCGTCTACTCGGACTTCTTCGGCCACCGTCACCCGAACCTGCCCATCCGCATACCCGGAGCGATCGGCCACGCCTACCGGGCTGGCGAGAATCTCGCCGGCCCGGGGGCGCAGCGCGGTGTGCGCAGCTGGGCAGAGTTCCTCGCCGAACAGGGTGTGGCAGCGCGAACAGCGTGATCGAGGAGAACCGGTGTGCATAAGGACCGGGAAACACCGTGCCTTCGAGGTGCACGTGCCCCGGGCAGGACGACGACGGCGACGCCGGAGCGCCCGCTCCAGCGTCGTATCATGAAGGGTCAGCTTTTTTCTACCTTTAGGGGCAAGTCGTGTCCACCGTTGAAGACAATTCGGCAACCACAGCGCAGACCGGTGGCAACCGGGTCAAGCGTGGAATGGCCGAGATGCTCAAGGGCGGCGTCATCATGGATGTCGTCACCGCCGAGCAGGCCCGCATCGCCGAGGACGCCGGTGCGGTAGCCGTCATGGCACTCGAGCGGGTTCCCGCGGACATCCGCGCCCAGGGCGGCGTATCCCGCATGAGCGATCCCGACATGATCGACAGCATCATCGAGGCCGTTTCCATCCCGGTCATGGCCAAGGCCCGTATCGGTCACTTCGTGGAGGCGCAGGTCCTGCAGTCCCTCGGCGTCGACTACATCGACGAGTCCGAGGTCCTCACGCCCGCGGACTTCACCAACCACATCGACAAGTGGAAGTTCACGGTTCCCTTCGTCTGCGGTGCGACCAACCTGGGGGAGGCGCTGCGCCGGATCAACGAGGGCGCCGCGATGATCCGCTCCAAGGGCGAGGCCGGCACCGGGGACGTCTCGAACGCCACCATGCACATGCGCAAGATCCGCTCCGAGCTCAACCGCCTGTCCTCCATGGCCGAGGACGAGCTGTACGTGGCGGCGAAGGAACTGCAGGCACCCTACGAGCTCGTCAAGGAGGTCGCCTCCGCGGGCCGCCTTCCCGTGGTCCTGTTCACCGCCGGCGGCATCGCGACCCCCGCGGACGCGGCCATGATGATGCAGCTCGGCGCGGACGGCGTGTTCGTCGGTTCAGGCATCTTCAAGTCCGGCAACCCGGCCGAGCGCGCCCATGCGATCGTCCAGGCGACCACGTTCCACGACGACCCCGACATGATCGCCAAGGTCTCCCGCGGCCTGGGCGAGGCCATGGTCGGCATCAACGTCGACGAGATCCCGCAGCCGCACCGCCTCGCAGAGCGCGGCTGGTAACAGCCACGCGAGCGAAAGGAAGGACCGCAGCCACCAGGCCGCGGTCCTTCCTTATTCCCGGTCGCGGGTGCTACCTCGTGAAGGGAACGGCGACGTCGCACACCTCCGCCTCGGGGTGCGCTGCGTCGAACGGGGCGAAGTAGATCTCCCGCGGTGGAAGCGATGGCGTCAGCCCCTCGCGCGCCAGCCACGCGTACACCGCGTCGTAGGCCTGCAGGATCTGCGGATACCGCACCTGCGCCTGGGTGATGCGGGTGAAGGCCTCCTCACCAACGGGCTCGACGAGGAGTTCGGCGGCTCCGTCGACGTCGTCCGGCGTGACGCCGTCCCGGACCGGGATGCCGTTCTCCACGACGCCGTCCGTCTCGTCGTTGACCGGGCTTCGGTAGATGGTCGTCAGCGGTCCTGCCCACCCGCCGAGCCGCTCGGCCACCGGCGCGAGGCGGGCACACGACGACTGGATGAAATCCGGGATCTCCTCCGGACTCACCCGTCGCCTCTCCGTCACATAGGTCCTGGCATCGCAGGCCCGCGTCGTCACATTCATGAGCTGATCCTTCCCCTCGGCGAGTTGCGACATCACGTAGGAGACCAGGTGCCGCTGGGCGAGCACGGTCGCTTCGACGCCGGCCCAGTACGCGGCGACGAGGTCCGCGCGTTCGCCGTCGTCGGCCACCAGGACGCGGGCAACCGTGTCGAGGGGCATGTCGAGTCCGCGGAGCAGGATGATCAGGCGCGCATCGGCAACCTGTTCGTCGGCGTAGTACCTGTAGCCGTTCCGCGCATCGACGTGCGCGGGCGGGAGCAACCCGCTCTCGGCATACAGGCGCAGGGCCTTACTGCTCAGGCGCGTCCTGCGACTGAAGGTCCCACTGCTCATCAGCGGCACTGCTGCCTCCTTGGATGCCTGCGTGGCGGTGGTGCCACGTTCCGACCTTCGGCCCGGCCCCAGGGGCAGGGTCAAGCGACCCGATCCTGCCCCGGTCGCACCGTCCCCGACGGCGGCCCGGTCAGAGCTGCAGGGAGTAGGTCCTGCCGCGCCCCAGCAGCGTAAACCCGCGGCGGGAGAAGAACGGGTACCCCTCGGGCGTGGCATGGACGCAGAGGTCGACGGCCCCGGCGTCGCCCGCCGCACGCGCCGTCGCGCTCAGCAGTGCCGTGCCCAGTCCACGCCGCTGGTGGTCGGGGAGGACTTCGAGGTGGTGGATCCCACCGAGCTTCCTGAGGCCGGCCACCCCGTGCGGGTAGAAGGAGTACGCGGCGCCCGTGACGGCGCCTCCCCGCTCGTCCCGCGTCAGCGCGTGCCATGCCTGCGTCGGCTGGGAGCGGGCGACGCGCAGTTCCTGCTCCAGTGGTCCCGAGTAGTCGGGCACCTCGGTGGTGAGGACGGCGGCGTCGTCGGCGGACCGCACCACGGCCGCGACGGGGGCCGCCATCCACCACGGCTGCCAGCTCGGGCTGAACCCCAGGGGGCCGAGCTCGGCGGCGTCGACCGCGCCGTTCAGCCAGACCCGGACGGTGGAGGCGCGCAGCCGCATGCCCTCGGCCAACGCGGGCTTCACGGCCTGCGCACTGACCTCGTCGGGGAACATCATCATCAGTTCGCGTCGAGCGGGCAGCCACACCCACGTGGTGCCGTGCGTCGAGAAGGTCTTCCCGCCCGTCGCCGAGGCGAGCGCGGTGAACCAGGCCGTGTGCAGCCGCTGGCTCTGGGCGATGGTCACCATGCGGGTGCGCCGCCCGCGACGCCGCTCACGCCAGGCCGCGGCGGACGAGCAGGGGA
Organism: Arthrobacter burdickii; assembly: GCF_030433645.1. Classification (NCBI taxonomy): domain Bacteria; kingdom Bacillati; phylum Actinomycetota; class Actinomycetes; order Micrococcales; family Micrococcaceae; genus Arthrobacter; species Arthrobacter burdickii. The sequence continues at coordinate 2,780,235 of NZ_JAROCG010000001.1, read as the reverse complement.
TGCAGGTCCGCGTCCCGCCCGCGGAAGGTGCGGAATGCCTCCAGCGGGTCGATGCTGTTGCCCCTCGAGAGCAGTTCCCGACGGAAGTGGTCGCCGTTCCCGCGTGTCAGGCCGCCGGAGGACTTGAACCATTCGACGGTGTCCGCGTCGAGCATCTCGCTCCAGATGTAGGCGTAGTAGGAGGCCGCGTACCCGCCGGCGAAGATGTGCTTGAAGTAGGACGTGCGGTACCTCGGAGGGACAGGGGCGAAGTCGACCCCGGCGTCGGCGAGCGCCGCGGCCTCGAAGGCGAGGGGGTCCTCGACGACCGTGCCGGCGGGGATCGAGTGCCAGGCCAGGTCCAGCAGCGTCGCCCCGAGGTAGGCGGTGGTCTCGAAGCCCTCGCCCCAGGCCCCTGCTGCATGGATGCGGTCGATCACGTCCTGGGGGAGCGCCTCGCCGGTCTCATGGTGCCGCGCGTAGTTGGCGACGATGTCAGGCCAAAGGATCCACATCTCATTGACCTGCGACGGGTACTCCACGAAGTCCCGCGGGACGGACGTACCCGCGAACAGTGGATACGTGACATCGGAGAAGAGCCCGTGCAGGGCGTGTCCGAACTCGTGGAACGCGGTCACCACCTGGTCGTACGAGAGCAACGTCGGCTCGCCGGCCCCGGGCCTCGAGATGTTGAGGTTGTTGATGACGACGGCGCGCGTCCCGTCGAGGCGCGACTGGTCCACGAAGGAGTTCATCCAAGCTCCGCCGCTCTTCGTGTCGCGGGTGTAGTAGTCGCCGAGGAACAGGCCGAGTCCCGAGCCGTCCTCGTTGAAGACCTCCCACACGCGCACGTCGGGGTGGTACCCCACGAGGTCCGGGCGCTCGGTGAACGTCAGCCCGTAGAGCCGGTTGGCGGCGTAGAACACGCCGTCATTAATCACGCGTTCGAGCTCGAAGTAGGGACGGAGTGCGTCCAGGTCGACGTCGAACCTCGCCTTCCGGACCTTCCCCGCGTAGTAGGCCCAGTCCCAGGGCTCGATCGGGTGGCCCGCCTCGGCCTCCAGCTCGGCGGCCTCGGCCCGTGCATTGCGGACTGCCGGAGCAGCGAGCTCCCGCATCCGGTCCAGGATCGCCTCCAGCGACGGCGCCGTCTGGTTGTCCGTGGCGGCCGCGGCGTGCGTGTCGAAGCCGAGGAGGGCGGCGCGCTCCGCGCGGAGGGTGGCCATGCGGGTGGCGATCGCGAGGGTGTCGGCGTCGTTGCCGCGCGCGCCGCGATCGACGGACGCCTCGTGGAGCCGGCGCCGGACCTCGCGGTTGGTCAGCGACTCCAGGGCCGGCTGCGCAGTCGGCAGGATGAGTGTCAGGAGGTACTTGCCCTCGTGGCCTGCCTCGATGGCCGCCGAGGCGGCGGCGGAGATGGCATCGGCGGAGAGGCCGTCGAGCTCCCCCGCGGAGTGGAGCAGAAGCGCGGAATCGTTCGTGTCCTTCAGCAGTTTCTGCGAGAACTCGGTGCTGAGCGCCGACAGCTGGGAATTGAGTCCGCGGAGCGTGGCCTGGGCGTCGTCGTCGAGCTCGGCTCCTGCGCGCACGAAGCTGCGGACGTACTCCTCGACCAGGCGCGCGGACTCCTCGTCGAGCCCGTCGATCGGTACCTTCCGGAGGCGCTCGAACAGAGCGCGGTTGAGCTTGATGTTGTCCTCGTGCTCGGCGATGCGCGGAGCGACCTGCTGCTCGAGTTCCTGGATCGCCTCGGTCGCATGGCTGGAGGAGTTGCTGAAGAACACCCGCGACACCCGGTCGAGGGTCCTGCCGGCACGTTCGAGCGCGACGAGCGTGTTCTCGAACGTGGGAGCCTCGTCGGAGTCCGTGATGCGGTCGATCTCGGCCAGGTGCTCGGCGAAGCCGGCATCGAAGGCGGGCAGGTAGTGCTCGTCCCGGATGGCGGAGAAGGGTGGCAGCTGGTAGTCGAGGGTGCTGGGCTCGAGGAAAGGGTTGCTCATGGGAACTAACTTTTGCACGATGTCCTCCCTTGACGCACTACCTCCGTCGGGTTCCTGCGGTTGGGCGCGTCCGACGACGCCACCACGTCGGCTCCGCGAGGCCTCGGTCCTTGACAGCGTCCGGCTCCGCCGGAAGCCTTGCCGGATGGTACTGACAGCGGTGAAAGTGGTTCCGTCCCCGTCTCGGACCAGGAGCGGGCGCGCGATTTCTACGTGCAGTCGCTGGGATTCGTGGTGCTGTCCGACACGGTCATGGGGCCCGAGATGCGCTGGGTGATGGTCGCCCCCGCCGGATCGCAGACGGCGCTGACCCTGGTCACCTGGTTCCCCTCGATGCCGGCAGGATCGCTGAAGGGGCTCGTCCTCGAGACCGACGACCTGGACGGCGATTCCTCGCGCCTGAAGGCTGCGGGTGTGGCGGTCTCCGCCCTGCAGGAGGCACCCTGGGGGCGCTTCGTGCAGTTCGACGACCCGGACGGCAACGGCATCGTGCTGCAGGAATCGGCGCCGACGGACGGCCGCTGACAGCACGGCAACCCATCGGGGAGGGTCCGAAAGAAGCGTGCACGGGGAGACCCGGGGCGTTCAGCAGGCAATCTGCAGGGGTGCGGCAGGCGATCCGGAGCCTATCTGCCGGCGTGCAGTAGGCGGTCCGGAGGCGAGGCCGGCCGTCAGGGCATGACGGCGGCGACGGCACTGATCTCGACGAGGGCGCCCGGGACTCCCAGCCCGGCGACCAGGGGTGCTGTCACGAGTCCGGGTTCGTCCGACGCCAGGTCCGCCGCGATCGCTCCGTACCCGGTCGCAAGGTCGGCTCCGTCGACGAACAGCACCGCCCACTGCACGACATCGTCGAGAGTCGCAGCGCCTAGCGAGGCCTCGCGGCCGCGTGCTCCCGGGCCAGGTCCGCGAGGGAATCGTCCACGCCGTCGTCCTCGAACGCGCCGAACTTCCGTTCCGCCGCGGTGCGCAGCAGGAAATCGGCGATGGCGGGGTTCTTGGGCAGCAGGGAGCCGTGGAGGTAGCTCCCCACGATGTTCCTGTAGCGGGCGCCCTCGTGGTGCTCCTCGGCGTTGTTCCCCGCGCCCTTGAGGACGGTGGCCAGGGGCCTGAGCCCGTCGCCGAGGAAGGTCTGGCCACTGTGGTTCTCGTAGCCGTGGATCTCACCGAACTCGTCGCTCCGGGCGACGACGTTCCCGATCAGCCTCTCGGTGCCACCCCGCGTCTCCAGGTCCAGGACACCGATGCCCGGGATGACCGTGCCGTCCTGGGTGCGGAAGAAGTTGCCGAAGAGCTGGTACAGCCCGCAGATGAGGAGCATGGGGGTGCCGTCCTCGGCGAGCCCGCGCAACGTCGGGGCGATGGCCTGGAGGTCGTCCTGGATCACCACCTGCCCGCTGTCCTGGCCGCCGCCGCCGACGATGAGGTCGACGTCGTCCGGGAAGGCGTCCCCGGCGTTGTGCTCCAGGATCTCGGCGCCGTAACCGCGCCATGCGAGGCGCTGCTTCAGGACCAGGACGTTGCCGTAGTCGCCGTAGATGTTCATCTCCCGCGGATACAGCTGCAGGATGCGCAGGGAGCCCTTGGACGGGTCGGCGGGTGCCTTCGTCAAGGCGCCGGCGGATGGGGCGTCGCTCATCAGGAGACCACCTCGACCTTCGTGATCTTGGAGAGTTCGCGGCGCACCGCGAGCATGGCTGTGTAGGTGCAGAAGATGCGCTTGGGCCGTCCGTCGGAGCCGCGGATGAACTGCTGGAGAGCATCGGTGATGTCGGGTTCGACGGCGCCCACCCGGACGTCGTCGTACTTCAGCCGCAGTGCCATGTCGTACGCGCGGACACCGCTCACCACGTCCACCCCGCCGAGGCCGAGGGAATCGAAGTCGACGTCCCACAGCCAGGACATGTCCCGTCCGTCCGCATAGTTGTCGTTGATGGCGATCATCGTCGCGCACCCTGCAGGGTCGAAGGACTTCAGGCCCAGCCGGAACCCGCTCGGGTTCTTCACGAGGACCAGTTCGAGGGCCTGGCCGTCGACGACGAGGCTCTCGCCGCGTCCGAACGCGGGCTCCACCGCGGCCAGCGACGAGAACAGCCTGCCGTTGTCCGCCGTACCGCCGAGGACGGCGCGGGCCGCTGCCAGCGCCGCCGCCGCGTTGAAGATGTTGTAGACGCCGCGCAGGCGGAGATCGGTGCGCGTGGTCGTGCCCTCCACCTCGAACTCCGCCGAGTTGCCGTCGACCGATCGGAGGACGACGTCGGCCGGCAACGCTGAGGCGGGAGCGGTGCCCGCGGCGCCGCGCAGTTCGTCGTCGTTCGGGAAGGTGCTGCGGAGGGACGCGTCGAGGCCGAAGTAGACGACGCCAGCAGCCTGAATGGACGACGCCAGGCCGGCGACACGCGGATCCTCGCGGTTGAGGACCACCGTTCCCGTGGTGGCCAGTGCGATGCGCTCGAGCAGGCGGGTCGTGGCGTCGATCTCGCCGAAGCGGTCGAGCTGGTCGCGCAGGACGTTCAGGAGGAGCGAGTACCGCGGGGGCACGAGCTTCACGAAGTGCACGGCGTGCGCCTCGTCGAGTTCGAGCACGGCGACGTCGGCCTTCAGGCGCCCGCGCCAGTCGACCTCACCGAGCAGGGCAGCGGCGACGCCGCGCGTGAAGTTGCTGCCGGTCCGGTTCGTGAAGACGCTCAGGCCCTGGCCCTCGAGCAGTTCCACGACCATCTTGGTGGTCGTCGTCTTGCCGTTCGTCCCGCTCACGACGACGACGCCGTAGGGGAGGTTCGAGAGCGCGCGTCCCATGAAGCCGGGGTCGAGGCGCTCGACCACCAGACCGGGGAACGCGGAGCCGCCGCCACGCAGGCGGGAGGCGATGCGCACGGCCTTGCCGACGAGGACTGGAAGGGGATTCATGCCTACAAATTATCGCAGCCACGCCGACCTTTCCGGGACGCGGGAGGGAGGCGCTGCTCACGCCTGCCCCGACGGCGCCGGGAACCCGGGCAGGGCGACCTAGAATTGAGGGATGACTTCCCCGTCCTTCTCGGCCCCCCTGCCCACGTCCGGGCCTACCTCCGGGCCAGCATCCGGTGCCGCCTCCTCCGACAGTGAGGCCGGCGCGGCTGCCACGGCTCCTAGGACCGCCGGTGCGACGACCTCGCAGCGCCGCGACGTCGTCGTCGGCGTGCTCGCCGTGCAGGGCGACGTGCGCGAACACGTCGCCACCATCGAGTCCCTCGGCGGGCGGGCCGTTCCGGTCCGGCGGCCGTCGGAACTCCCAGCGATCGACGGCTTGATCATCCCGGGTGGCGAGTCGACCACGATCGACAAGCTGACCCGCACCTTCGGCCTGGCGGAGCCGCTGCGCGAACTCATCGCGGGCGGGCTGCCGGTGTACGGCTCCTGCGCCGGTATGATCCTGCTCTCCGACGTCATCGCGGATCCGTCCACGGACAGGCTCGGCAACCCGCAGCAGACGCTCGGCGGCCTCGACATGGTGGTGCGGCGCAACGCCTTCGGGCGCCAGCGCGAGTCGTTCGAGGCGGACCTGGACTTCCAGGGACTCGCCACCACCGGCAGCGCCGCGGGCGAGGACCCCGTGCGGGCCGTCTTCATCCGTGCGCCCTGGGTGGAGAAGGTGGGCGACGGCGTGCAGGTGCTGGCACAGGTGCCTGCCGCCGAGACGCCGCAGGCGGGCCCCCCGGCAGCTGGAGAAGCGGCTGGAGAGCACGGAGCGGAAGCCGACTTGGCGCCGGTCGCTAGAATTGTGGCAGTGCGTTCGGGGAACCTGCTGGCTACGAGTTTCCACCCGGAAGTGACGGGTGAGCGGCGGGTCCACGAATTGTTCATTCGGATGATCAGAGGAGAAGCGTAAGCATGTCGGGGCACTCTAAGTGGGCAACAACCAAGCACAAGAAGGCCGCGATCGACGCCAAGCGGGCGAAGTCCTTCGCGAAGCTGATCAAGAACATCGAAGTCGCAGCGCGCGCCGGAGGTGCCGATATCGCCGGTAACCCCGGGCTCGAACTGGCCGTCTCGAAGGCGAAGAAGACCTCCGTCCCCATCGACAACATCAACCGCGCCGTGAAGCGCGGGGCGGGCCTGCTCGGCGAGGCCGTCGACTACCAGACGATCATGTACGAGGCCCGCGGTCCCCAGGGTTCGGCCCTGCTGATCGAGTGCCTTACGGACAACAAGAACCGTGCCGCCTCCGAGGTGCGCGTCGGCATCACGCGCAACGGCGGAAGCATCGCCGATCCCGGGTCGGTGGCGTACCTGTTCGCACGCAAGGGCGTCGTCACCCTGCCGAAGAACGGCCTCACCGAGGACGAGCTGCTCATGGCCGTGCTCGACGCGGGCGCGGACGAGGTCAAGGAGTCCGACGACAGCTTCGAGATCATCTCGGAGCCGCAGGACGTCCGCGCCGTGGTCGGCGCGCTCGAGGAGGCCGGGATCGAGTACGACACCGACGAGATCGAGTTCGTGCCGTCCATGCAGGTGGACCTGGACGCCGACGGCGGCCGGAAGTTCCTTAAGCTGGTGGACGCCCTGGAGGAGCTCGACGACGTCCAGAACGTCTACTCCAACGCCAATCTCTCGGACGACGTGCTGGCCGAGCTCGAGAACGACGACTGACATCGCTCCGCTTGGGACCGCAGGGAGGGTAGCGCCGTGACCTACCGGGTCATGGGCGTGGACCCCGGCCTGACACGCTGCGGCCTCGCGGTCGTCGACATCGAGCCGAACCGGCGCTCCACGCTCGTCGCGGTCGGCGTCGTCGGCACGGAGGCGGGCCGGAGCCTCGACGAGCGGCTCCTGGTCATCTCGGAGGCCGTCGACCTGTGGCTGGACCTGCACGAACCCCAGGCCCTCGCCGTCGAGCGCGTGTTCAGCGGAACCAACATCAGTACCGTCATGGGGACCGCGCAGGCGTCCGGCGTCGTCATCGTCGCCGCGGCCCGGCGCGGCATCCCGGTGGCCCTCCACACACCCACCGAGGTCAAGGCCGCGGTCACGGGCAACGGCCAGGCGGACAAGGTGGCCGTCACGAAGATGGTGACGAAGATCCTCCGGCTCGAGACCGCGCCTCGGCCTGCCGACGCCGCGGACGCCCTGGCGCTCGCTATCACGCACGCCTGGCGCAGGGGAGTAGGGCTCCAGGGCGCTGCTGCATCCGGAGGCAGCGTGACCCCCGCGCAGCGCATCTGGGCCGAGGCGGAGGCGCGGGCGCGACGTCGCTAGCGCCGTTCCCGGTGTGGCTCCTCGCGTCCGGGGCGGGACGCCGGTACGGTTATCCATTAGAACGTATGTTCGACGCGGGCCCCGGCCCGCCGTCCCCGTCCCGCAAGTGCCTTGGAGCTCTTCATGATCAGTTCCCTGCGCGGAACAGTGACCCACGTGGGCCTGCACTCCGCCGTCATCGATGTCAACGGCTTCGGCATGCAGGTCCAAGCCACGCCGCAGACCCTCGCCGGGCTCCGCGTGGGCGAGCAGTCCACCGTCGCCACCGCGATGATCGTCCGCGAGGACTCGATGACGCTCTTCGGCTTCGAAGACGCGGACCAGCGCGAGGTCTTCGAGACCCTCCTGGCGGTCAGTGGCGTCGGCCCCCGCCTCGCCCTCGCCGTGCTGGCGGTCCACGCGCCGGACGCCATCCGGGTGGCCGCCTCCTCCGGCGACGACAAGGCCTTCAGCAAGGTGCCCGGCATCGGGCCCAAGGGAGCACGCCGCATCGTGCTCGAACTCGCCGGGAAGCTGGTCCCCCTGGAATCGGCACCGGGCGTTCCGAAGCAGACCTGGCAGGGCCAGGTGCTCACCGCCATGATGGGCCTCGGCTGGTCCGAGAGGGACGCCGGGGCAGCGATCGACGCAGCCGTCGCCGACGCGCCCGAGGTCGCGGCGACGGGTGATGTGGGCCAGATCCTGAAGCTCACGCTGCGCCGCCTCGGGCAGGACGGCGCGCGAAGCTCGGCGCGGGCGAAGGTCGGGTCATGACGGATCCACAGCCCCAGGACGCGCCGCTCGTCGCGCCGGCCGCCGATCCCGAGGACCGGGCCATCGAGGCCGCATTGCGGCCGAAGAACCTCGACGACTTCGTGGGGCAGAAGCGCGTCCGGCGGCAGCTGTCGCTCGTCCTCGAAGCCTCGCGACTGCGCGGACGCAGCGCCGACCACGTCCTCCTGTCGGGACCTCCCGGCCTCGGGAAGACGACGCTCGCCATGATCATCGCCGCGGAGATGAACGCACCGCTGCGCATCTCCTCCGGTCCCGCGATCCAGCACGCCGGCGACCTCGCCGCGATCCTCTCGTCCCTGACCGACGGGGAGGTGCTCTTCCTCGACGAGATCCACCGCATGTCCCGGCCGGCCGAGGAGATGCTCTACATGGCCATGGAGGATTTCCGGGTGGACATCATCGTCGGCAAGGGGCCCGGTGCCACGGCCATCCCGCTGGAACTGCCGCCCTTCACCCTCGTGGGTGCCACCACGCGCGCGGGACTGCTGCCCGGCCCGCTCCGGGACCGCTTCGGCTTCACCGGCCACCTCGAGTTCTACTCGACCGAGGAACTCGAGCTGGTGCTCCGGCGGTCGGCGATGCTCATGGACATGAAGGTGAACTCGGCGGCATTCGCCGAGATCGCCGGCCGCTCGAGGGGAACGCCCCGTATCGCCAACCGGCTGCTGCGGCGGGTCCGGGACTGGGCGCTCGTGCACGGCATCGACCTGATCGATGCGCGCTCGGCAAGCGCGGCGCTCGACATGTACGAAGTGGATGCGCGGGGACTCGACCGGCTGGACCGCTCCGTCCTCACCGCCCTCATCACCAAGTTCAACGGAGGTCCCGTGGGTCTCTCGACGCTGGCGATCGCCGTGGGGGAGGAGCCCGAGACGGTCGAGACCGTCGCCGAGCCCTACCTGGTGCGCGAGGGCATGCTCGGACGGACGCCGCGCGGGAGGATCGCGACGGCGGCCGCGTGGAGGCACCTCGGCCTCGAGATGCCCGAGACCGTCGCCGCAGCCATGCCGGAGGACCTGTTCTCCGTGGCGCCCGAGGACCTGCTCGGCAGCGAATCGGGCCTTGACAGCTGGGCCCGGCCGGACTCCTGACGCGGGATCGCCCAGCTTTCCCCTTTACACTGGTGTCTTCTAATGTGTGCCGGGGCACAGTCCTGCCGCCCACTCCCAGTCCCAGGAACGGAAATTCCCAGTGTTCGCACATGTAGTTGCCCAGACCGCCTCCGGAGATGCTCCTCCCTTCGACATCTTCTCCCTCCTCCTGCCGCTGGCGCTGGCTTTCCTGATCTTCACCATGTTCCGGCGCCAGCGAAAGGCGCAGAAGCAGGTGAAGGAGATGCGGACGAGCATGGAACCGGGTACCGAGGTCATGACGCAGTTCGGGCTCTTCGGCACGATCGTCTCGATCGACCAGGAGAACAACAAGGCAGTCCTCGAGCTGTCTCCGGGCAACCTGGCCACCGTGCATACCCAGGCCCTGTCCAAGGTCGTCGAGCAGGAGCGCGTCGACGACACCCGCGAGGAAGCCCTTCCGGGGACGCCGGTCGCGGAGGACACGTCCTCGATCGACGCCGTCGACCGCACCCCGTCCGCCGGTTCCACCGCCGCGGGAACCGCGGGTACCACCTCGGGCGTTGAGACGCCGGAGGAGACCCTCGAGCGGCTGAACAGGCAGTCCGCCCAGGAAAGCCGCGACTCGCGGGATCCCCGCGACCCCAAAGCGAACCCAGACAACTAACATTCCCAAGGCGTCGGTCCTCGCACCGCGCCTGTCAGAATCACCGCGGCCACGAGCCGCGCCACGAAATAAGGACACCCACCATGCCTCGTACCGGTCCCGGGACGGCAGCCAAGCGGACACTAGTCTGGCTGGGCGCATTGACAGCACTGCTCGCAATCCTGCTGGGAGCGGGTTCCTACTGGAGCACCGCGAGCTGGAGCCCCCGACTGGCCCTCGACCTCGAGGGTGGGACGCAGATGATCCTCGCCCCCCGCGTCCAGGGCGGCAGTGAGATCACTCCCGAACAGCTCGACCAGGCGGTGGAGATCATCCGACAGCGCGTGGACGGCTCCGGCGTCGCCGAAGCCGAGATCAACACGCAGTCCGGGCAGAACGTCATCGTGTCCCTCCCCGGGACACCGGACCCCCAGACCCGTGACCTGATCCAAGCATCGGCCCAGATGGAATTCCGGCCCGTGCTCGCGGGTGGCCCCGGACAGGCGGCAGCGGCGGAGACTCCGACGCCCGACGACCAGCTTCCCAAGCCGGCTGCGGAGCCGAAGGACGCCAGTGACCCGAACTGGATCACGCCCGAGCTCTACAAGCAGTTCGAGGCCCTGGACTGCCTCGATCCGGCGGCCCTCGAGCCTGCCGAGGAACCGGCTCCGGCCGACAAGCCCATGGTCGCGTGCGAACCCGACACGCAGGGCAAGTACATCCTCGGCCCCGTCGAGGTCCCGGGCACGGACATCTCCACCGCGAGCTACGGGCTGCAGCGCAGCCCGCAGGGCCAGGCACTCAACACCTGGGCCGTGAACATCGACTTCAACGACGAGGGCACCAAGACCTTCCGCGAAGTGACCGAGCGCCTCTACGCGATCGGCACCGGTGATCCGCGCAACCAGTTCGCCATCGTGCTGGACGGCCGGATCGTCTCGGCGCCGACCACCAATGCGGTCATCGCGGACGGCAACCCCCAGATCAGCGGAAACTTCACGGAGGAATCCGCCGCGGCCCTGTCCGAGCAGCTCAAGTACGGCGCCCTGCCCATCAGCTTCGAGATCCAGAGCGAACAGCAGATCTCCGCGACCCTGGGAGCGGACCAGCTCCGGCTCGGACTCGTCGCGGGCCTCATCGGGCTCCTGCTGGTCGCCGTGTACTCGATGTTCCAGTACCGCCTGCTCGGCCTCGTGACCATCGCCTCGCTCGTCGTCGCGGGTGTCCTGACCTACCTCGCGATCTGCATCCTCGGCTGGACCGAGAACTACCGGCTGTCGCTCGCCGGCGTCGCGGGCCTCATCGTCGCCATCGGCCAGACGGCGGACTCGTTCATCGTCTACTTCGAACGCATCCGTGACGAGCTGCGCGACGGCCGCGGCCTCATCTCCGCCGTCGAGAACGGCTGGCGCCGTGCCAAGCGCACCGTGCTCGCGTCGAAGGCAGTGAACCTGCTGGCGGCGCTCGTACTCTACTTCGTCGCCGTCGGCAACGTCCGCGGCTTCGCCTTCACGCTCGGCCTCACGGCGATCGCGGACCTCGTCGTCGTCTTCCTCTTCACCCACCCGGTCCTCCGGTTGCTGGCGAGGACGAAGTTCTTCGGCGAAGGCCACCCGTGGTCCGGCCTCGATCCGAGCCGCCTGGGCGGTATCCCGCTCTACCGCGGCGCCGGCCGCCTGCGCGATCCCGCCGAGAAGCCCGTCGTCATCACCCGGGCCAAGAACAAGGGCGCCTCGGCGGAAGCCGAACGGCGCATGACCATCGCCGAGCGCCGCCGCGCGGAGCAGCAGAAGGCCCTCGCGGGCCGCACCGGTTCTTCCCAGAAAGAGAACAACGAATGAGCCGCACGAGCTTCGCCACCTTCGGCAACGAGCTGTACTCGGGGAAGCGCTCCTACCCCTTCGTCGCCAAGCGGAACCTCTGGTTCCTCATCGCCGGCCTCGCCATCCTGATCTCGATCATCATCCCGGTGGTCAAGGGCGGCTTCAACCTCGGGATCGACTTCCGGGGCGGGTCCGAGTTCACCGTCTCCGCGACGGACAACACGGACGCCTCCATCGGTGAGGCGGCCGTGACCGACGTCGTCCCCGACGCCGTCCCGCGCGTCACCAACATCGCGGCGGACACGATGCGCGTCCAGACCGAGCGGCTGACGGACGACGAGACGCTCAGCGTCCGCGACAACCTCATCAGCGGCTACGGCGTGGGCGAGGACCAGGTGACCTCGAGCTTCGTCGGCCCGACGTGGGGCGAGGACGTCAGCCGCCAGGCCCTGATCGGCTTCGGGGTGTTCGTCCTGCTCGCCGCGATCCTGATGGCCATCTACTTCCGCACCTGGAAGATGGCCCTCGCCGCGATGGCCGCGCTCGTTGTGGTGATGGTCGTGACCGCCGGGCTGTACTCGCTCAGCAACTTCGAGGTGACGCCCTCGGCGATCATCGGCTTCCTCACGATCCTCAGCTACGCCCTGTACGACACGGTCGTGGTGTTCGACAAGATCCGGGAGAATACGGCGGACGGGGCCACCTCGACCAGGCGGACGTTCGCCGAGCAGGTCAACCTCGCCGTGAACCAGACGCTCGTCCGGTCGATCAACACCTCGGTGGTGGCGATCCTGCCCGTCGCCTCCATCCTGTTCATCGGCTCGTTCCTGCTGGGCGCGGGCACGCTGCAGGACCTCTCCCTGGCCCTGTTCATCGGCATCATCCTCGGCACGCTGGGCACGATCTTCATCGCGGCGCCGCTGTACGCGGCCCTGCGGCTCAACGAGCCGGACCTGAAGAAGCAGGAGAAGAAGGTCCTGGACCGCCGTGCGCTCGAGGCAGTGTCTGCGGGGGCGCACCCGGCGCGCTAGCACGCCGCGCACCGGGCCAGGGTGCATGCAGACGCCGCAGCCGCAGGATACCCACCGGGATCCTGCGGCTGTTGCCGTTCGAAGCGCGGCTAGACTTGGAGAGGTCGCGTTACCTGTGGCATCTTGAATCCTTCCGGGATTCTGGATCGAGATTGAGGGACTTGAATGGCTGAAGCGGTGAATCCCGCAGTGCGGCCCGACGACGGGGGCACTGCGGCGCCTGGATCTCCTGGTCCGATCGCCACGGATGGCCCACGTCCGGGTCCGTCCCGTGGGCTCGTACAGCCGGAGCCGCCGACGGTAGCGCCGGGATCGGCCCCGTCCGCGGCGAGTGCCGACCAGGTGGCGCCCGGCCGGCGCGGACGCACCCGGGCGCGCATCGCCCGGCTGACCGGTCGAGGCTCGTCCGGGTATTCGCCGGTCCTCGAACCGCTCCTGCGGACGGTGCGGGCGAACAACCCGAAGGAAGACCTCGACCTCATCCAGCGCGCCTACCTCGTCGCCGAACGCAGCCACGAGGGCCAGACGCGCAAGAGCGGCGACCCCTACATCACCCATCCGGTGGCGGTGGCCACGATCCTCGCCGAACTGGGCATGACGGGCACCACGCTCGCCGCGGCACTCCTGCACGACACCGTCGAGGACACGTCCTACACGCTCGAGGAGCTCAAACGGGACTTCGGCCCCGAGGTCGCCATGCTGGTCGACGGCGTCACCAAGCTCGACAAGGTGTCCTTCGGCGACGCGGCCCAGGCCGAAACCGTGCGCAAGATGGTCGTCGCCATGGCCAAGGACATCCGCGTCCTCGTCATCAAGCTCGCCGACCGCCTGCACAACGCCCGCACCTGGCGCTTCGTCTCGCCTGCCTCCTCGGCCAAGAAAGCGCGGGAGACCCTCGAGATCTTCGCCCCGCTCGCGCACCGCCTGGGAATGAACACCATCAAGTGGGAGCTCGAGGACCTGTCCTTCGCGGCGCTCCACCCGAAGGTGTACGAGGAGATCGTCCGGATGGTGGGGGACCGGACGCCGGAGCGCGAGAAGCACCTCAGCCTCGTGCGCAACCAGATCGAGGAAGACCTGCGCGCCGTGAAGATCAAGGCGACGATCACGGGCCGGCCGAAGCACTACTACTCCATCTACCAGAAGATGATCGTGCGGGGTAAGGACTTCGACGACATCCATGACCTGATGGGCGTCCGCGTCCTGGTGGACAGCGTGCGTGACTGCTACGCCACCCTCGGCTCGCTGCATTCGCGGTGGAACCCCCTGCCCGGGCGGTTCAAGGACTACATCGCCATGCCGAAGTTCAACATGTACCAGTCGCTGCACACCACGGTGATCGGCCCGGGCGGCAAGCCCGTGGAGATCCAGATCCGGACGCACGACATGCACCGCCGCGCCGAGTACGGCGTTGCGGCCCACTGGAAGTACAAGAACGGCGGCAGGCAGCTCGAGGCCTCCGACAACGGGGACATGGGCTGGCTGCGGAGCCTCGTGGACTGGCAGCAGGAGACCTCGGACCCCGACGAATTCCTCGACTCGCTGCGGTTCGAGATCAATGCGCGCGAGGTCTTCGTCTTCACGCCCAAGGGCGAGGTCATGGCGCTGCCTGCCGGTTCGACGCCGGTCGACTTCGCGTACGCCGTGCACACCGAGGTCGGCCACAGGACCATCGGCGCGAGGGTCAACGGCAAGCTCGTGCCGCTCAACAGCGAGCTCAACCACGGCGACTGGGTGGAGATCTTCACCTCCAAGGCCGAAGGCGCGGGTCCCAGCCAGGACTGGCAGGGCTTCGTCAAGAGCCCGCGGGCCAGGAACAAGATCCGCCAATGGTTCACGAAGGAGCGCCGCGAGGAGGCGATCGACAAGGGCAAGGAGCTGCTGACGCGCGCGATGCGCAAGCAGAACCTCCCGCTGCAGCGCATGATGACGCACAGCGCCCTGTTGACCGTCGCCCAGGAACTCCGCCACCAGGACATCTCTGCCCTCTATGCCGCCGTCGGCGACGGCCATACGTCGGCGCAGAACGTCATCGAGCACCTCGTGGCGCTCATGGGCGGCCACGAGGGTGCCGAGGAGAACATCGCCGAGACGGCGGTGGCCACGCAGCCGCGCCGCCCCAAGTTCTCCGACTCCGGCGTCACGGTCCGCGGCGTCGGCGATGTCTGGGTGAAGCTCGCCCGCTGCTGCACTCCGGTGCCGCCGGACCCGATCATCGGTTTCGTCACGAGGGGCTCCGGCGTCTCGGTCCACCGCAGCGACTGCCGCAACGTGCAGGAACTGCGTGACCAGCCGGACCGCATCGTGCCCGTCGACTGGGCGCCGACGCAGTCGAGCGTGTTCCTCGTGGAGATCCAGGTCGAGGCCCTCGACCGCAAGAGCCTGCTCTCGGACGTCACGAGTGTGCTCGCCGAGAACCACGTGAACATCCTGGCCGCCAACGTGAACACGTCGTCGGACCGGGTCGCCATGTCACGGTTCGCGTTCGAGATGGGTGACCCGAAGTACCTCAACCACATCCTGAGCGCCGTACGCCGCATCGACGGCGTGTTCGACGTCTACCGGACCACGGGCTCCCAGCGCCGACCCTGACGCGCGACGGTCACGTCCTTCCGCCCCCGGACGCTGGGCGGCGCGCAGCCTCGTCAGGGCACGCGTCTTGCCCGGCACGCGTGCCGTGGCGAGCAGTGCCGCCTCCACGAGCCGTAACGGGCAGTCGAGCTCGTGATCCCTGCCGATGGCGCTGAGGATTCGGACGGCATCGCAGTCCTCCCCGTGGATGGCGATGTCCACCGCCGTACGCAGCGGGGTCGTCACGGACACCCCTCCCACCCTGTTGACGTCGAAGGGGCCGAGCGCCACCTGATGCAGGACCGCGGGCGTGAAGGGCGGCAGGGCGGTGGTGCGACGGCGGTGGTCCGACACGAGGCTGATCAGGGCCGGCGGGGGCGCGCACCCGTAGATCCAGGCGGCGCACGTACGTCCCAGCGCCACCCGCGGGCGCAGGGAGCGCGGTACGCAGCGTGCTGCTGCCTGGGACCGCGTGGCCGGGTCCTCGCGGAAGTCGCTGCGGAGGTAGGAGTCCCCGATGACGAGGCGCACGAGTCCTTCCAGCCTCATGGCCTGCAACTCGGCCGAGGTGAAGATCTCACCGGCGTGGAAGAGGGCGCCCCCGGTGGAGGTCACCGGATTGCCGTCCGCGCCCCGGAGACGTTCGGGCGGTGCGGCAGCGGCGCTGTCCAGGGGAGGCATTGCTCCAGCATCCCACCGCGTCGTGCACGCAAAAGCCCTCCGGCACCGATGTGGACAACGGTGCCGGAGGGCCGTGGAACCGGCGCGGGCCGGGCGCTAGGAGAAGTCCTGGGCCGACTTCTGCAGCATCTCGAGCCACTGCTCGCGTGCCGCCAGAGCCTCCCGGGCGGATGCGATCTTCTTCGCGTTCCCCGCACGTTCGGCGTCGGTGAGGTCTTCCTTGAGCTGGGCGATCGTCGCCTCGAGCTGGCTCAGCGCGCTGTTGGTGCGGGCCTTCGTCTCGGGGTTCGTCTTCTTCCAGTGGTCGTCGTCGGCGGCCTTGATCGCGTCCTCGACCTGCCGGAGGCCGGAATCGATACGTCCCATGTCGGCGCGCGGCACCTTGCCCGCCTCGTCCCAGCGGTCGCGGATGGACTGCAGGGCCTTCTTGGCAGCAGCGAGGTCGCGGATCGGCAGGATCTGCTGGGCCTCCTTGAGCAGGGCTTCCTTCACCGTGAGGTTGCCGGCGTATTCCTCGTCGACAGCTTCATTGGCGGACTTGCGAGCCTCGAAGAAGCGGTCCTGGGCGGCCCGGAAGCGGGCCCAGAGGGCGTCGTCGTCCTTGCGGCTGGCGCGCTTTGACGCCTTCCACTCGTCCATGAGGTGCCGGTACTCGGCAGCCGTCTGGCCCCAGTCGGTCGAGCTGGAGAGCTGCTCCGCGCGCTTGATGAGCGCCTCCTTGGCCTGCTTCGCCTCGGCGTTGTCGCTGTCCAGCTGTGAGAAGTAGGCGCGCCGGTGCCGGTCGAAGACGGTGCGCGCGGACCGGAAACGCTTCCACAGCGCGTCCTCGGTGCCGCGGCCGAGCCTCGGTCCGTTCTTCTGCGCCGCCTTCCACAGTTCGAACAGTTCGTTCATGCGGGTGCTGCTGGCCTTCCACTGCACGGTGGAGGGATCCCGGCCCGCGAGTTCCTCGGCCTCGGCGACGATCGCCTCACGGGCCGCGAGCTCCTTGGCCTTCAGCTCGTCCTGTACCGCGCGTTCCGCCTTCTCGAGGCCGCTGATGTCGCCGAGCAGGGCATCGATCCGCGCCTCGAGGGCGACGACGTCGCCGACCATCTTCCGTTCGCCCACCTGGGCACGCAGGTGCTTGGCCGTCTTCGCCATGTCCGACGAGGGCGCCTTGGCCTGCACGCGCTGCTCGAGCAGTGCCACCTGGCTGACGACGTCGTCGTACTTGCGCACGAAGTAGGCGAGGGCCTCCTCGCGGGTCGCATCCGGGTACTGTCCCACCGGGTGCTCGGCGCCGTCGACCAGCAGGAAGACGTGCCCGTCGTCCTCGACGCGGGCGAACCTGCCGGCCTCCTCGAGGGAGGTGCTGTGCGCCAGGGGTGCGGCGACCGGCTGGGCGGCCTTCTTCAGCGGTCGGGGCGCCATCGCCGTGGGCAGCGGTGGGCGGGGAGCGGCGAGACTGGGCGACGGCGTGGTCAGGGGAACGGGCTCGGGGGCCAGGGGGACCGACGCCGCGGGGGCGTCCGCTGCGTCCGCAGCTTCGATTGCGTCGCCTGCACCTGGTTCTTCGCCTGCACCGGTTGCGTCGCCTGTATCGGGCTTCTCACCTGCGCCGGCCGGAGCAACCGATGGTTCCGCCGACTCGGCCGGGGCGTCCGGAGCAGGGGAGTGCGCGCTGGTGCCGACGCCGGATGGGTCGACATCGACCGGCGCCGAGGCCTCGGCCTCGGCCGTACCGGCTGCGTCTGCGGTGGCAGCGTCGGCTTCCTCGGCGGGGCCGGACGCCGCCGGCTCTGTCCCGTCCTGCGGGGAGGTGGCTGCGGTCACGTCGCCCGTGTCGGTACCCGTGTCCGTGCCCGTTGGCGCATCTGCTGACGTGGGGCCGCCGGCGCCGTCGCCTGCCACCGTGTCCTGCTGTGCGTCCTGGCCGATGGTCGTTTCGTCGGATTGCTGACTGTGTGTCACCGCTAGAAGTCTTTCGCTCGTCGGATGGCCGTGAGCAACGCCGGGGCCATTTCATGCAGGGTCTGGGAGTCTGCCCTGAGGTTACTTTACCCACTGGGCCGTAATCCGGGTTCCGGTGTGGAGGCACCCTTCGCTCTGGACGTGCGGGGAGCAGCCGCTCTTCCGCTGCTCCCGACCGCAGGCTCTTCCCGTTTTCCCGGGAACCAGCCACGACACCTAGGATTGAGGCCGCAGAACGGACCGCTTCCCTGCAGGGAAGCGGGAACCGGCAACCCCGCGCAGGAGGAGACCCACCCCATGGCCCGCAAGGCATCACTGTCCGGCTTTCCCGAATGGCTTCCGGAGGAGCGCCTGATCGAGCTCCATGTGCTCGAGGTGCTGCAGCGGACGTTCGAGCTGCACGGCTTCTCCAGCATCGAGACGCGGGCGGTCGAGACGGTGGACCACCTGCTCCGGAAGGGTGAGATCGACAAGGAGGTGTACGCGGTGTCCCGCCTCCAGGCCGACGAGGCGTCCGCCTCCGAGAGCGGCCTCGCCCTCCACTACGACCTGACCGTGCCGTTCGCCCGCTACGTCGTCGAGAACGCCGGCCACCTCGCCTTCCCCTTCCGCCGATTCCAGATCCAGAAGTGCTGGCGCGGGGAGCGACCCCAGGAGGGCCGTGCCCGCGAATTCACCCAGGCGGACATCGACGTCGTCGGCGATGGTGTGCTGCCGTTCCGGTACGACGTCGAACTCGCCCTCGCCGTGGTCGAGGCCCTCGGCGCCCTCCCCATCCCGGACTTCACGCTGCGCGTCAACAACCGGAAGCTCGCGGAGGGCTTCTACCGCGGCATCGGGCTCGAGGACACCGCAGCCGTCCTGCGGAGCATCGACAAGCTCGAGAAGATCGGCGCGGAGAAGGTGGGCACGCTGTTGCGGGACGAGGTCGGCGCTGACGACGACCAGGTGCGCCTCGCACTCGAGCTCGCCGGCATCCGTACGTCCGACACCTCGTTCGTCGAGCGCGTCCGCGCCCTCGGCGTGACGAACGACCTCCTCGACGAAGGCCTCGAGGAACTCCGGCAGGTCGTGGGCGAAGCGTCCCGACGGGCGCCGGGCCGGGTGGTGGCGGATCTCAGCATCGCCCGCGGGCTCGACTACTACACCGGCACCGTCTACGAGACGGTGCTCAACGGGCACGAAGGCCTTGGATCGATCTGCTCCGGCGGCCGCTACGACTCCCTGGCCCGCAAGGGCAACCGCACGTTCCCCGGCGTCGGCCTGTCCATCGGCGTCACGCGGATCGTCTCCCGCATCCTGAGCCAGGGGTTCGCCACGGTCTCGCGGTCCGTCCCCACCGCCGTCCTCGTGACACTCGCCGACGACGATTCCTGGTCGCAGGCACAGGACGTCGCGGCGGCGCTGCGAAGCCGCGGGATCTCCGCGGAGGTGGCAGCGGGCGCCGAGAAGTTCGGCAAGCAGATCAAGTTCGCGGACCGCCGCGGCATCCCCTTCGTGTGGTTCACGTCGCCCGACGGCTCGCACGAGGTGAAGGACATCCGGTCCGGGGACCAGATCGCGGCGGACCCTGCAGCCTGGACGCCTCCCGCCGAGGACCTCCGGCCGGTGGTCGCGACCGCCTGACGCAGCGCGTCCTGCCTGATGTAGTCGTGATGGCTCGACGTCAGCAGTTGGACCCAGCCGCCAGTGCAGCCGGCGGGACCCGGCCGGGGCAGCAATGCGCCGTTCACCCTTGACCACGGCATGCGGCGGTACTACGTTTCACGGCACCAGCACACGAAGGAGAGTGCAATGAGGCGTACTGCTGCTGCAACCGTTCTGGCTTTCGCTGCAGGGCTGGCGACGGCGGCCTCCGCCGTCGCGGTCCCGCCAGAACGGACTGTCTCGGAGGTGTATGACGCCGATGTCACAGTCACTGACGAGTTCTTCACGAAGGCCTGTGGTTTCGAGGTGACGGCGCAGTTGTCGGGCCATTACCGGGAGACGGCATTCTTCAACAAGGACGGCTCGCTGAACAGGGTCACGGCCCACCCGAGCTTCAGGTCCACCCTCACCAGTCCGACGGCGACGATCACGACGACCGACGTGGGACTCGACAGATCCGTTGAAAATGCCGACGGCACCATCAGCATCTTCGGCACGGGCGTCCACCTGAAACTGAAGGACGGGCCAAAGGCCATCGGCCTGTGGCGGCTGGTTGTCGATCCTGAGGCAGGGGAACTGATTTCCGAGGAATACCATG